>NZ_JAMYRY010000004.1:0-310366 GCF_040321655.1 Mesorhizobium sp. M0306
GTCCGGGCTGATCTGGCGCACGAGGAGTGAATTTCGGTGACAAGATCGCTAGGTCAAGTTCCTTCGCCCCCCTCTGTCCTGCCGGACATCTCCCCCTCAAGGGGGGAGATTTCGCCCTCATCTCCGCTTTCGCCAATTTCCAATGCTGTAGAAAGAGCCGGCGGCAAAGCTGCCAATCTCCCCCCTTGAGGGGGAGATGTCCGGCAGGACAGAGGGGGGGTGCTGTCCCGCCGGCGTCCGTCAACACCTTGGTTCACCCCGCGCCCGCGTCATGCTAATCAGCGCCCATGGCACAGAAGAAAGCATACGAGGTCGATGCATGGCTCGCGAAGCCGGATCCGCGCGTCTCGATCGTGTTGCTTTACGGTCCCGATCGCGGGCTGGTTGCCGAGCGGGCAAAGGCCTTTGCCGGCAGAACCGGCCTGCCGCTTGACGATCCGTTCTCGGTGGTCAGGCTGGACGGTTCGGAGGTCGATCGCGACGAGGGCCGCCTGCTCGACGAGGCCCGCACCGTGCCGATGTTTTCGGAGCGGCGCCTGCTATGGGTGCGCAATGCCGGCGCCCAGAAGGCGCTTGCCGACGACGTCAAGGCGCTAACGTCAGAGCCCGCGCGCGACGCCATCATCCTCATCGAGGCCGGCGACCTGAAGAAGGGCGTCGGCCTGCGCGCCGTGGTGGAGGCGGCCGACAATGCCATGGCTCTGCCTTGCTATGCCGATGAAGCCAGGGATATCGATACGGTCATCGACGACGAACTGCGCAAGGCCGGCATGTCGATGACACTGGAGGCGCGGCAGGCGCTGCGCCGCAATCTCGGCGGCGACCGGCTGGCCTCGCGCGGCGAGATCGAAAAGCTGGTGCTTTATGCGCATGGCCAGCCCGAAATCGGCCTCGACGACGTCAAGGCGACGTCTGGCGATGTCTCCGGCCTCTCCTTCGATGCGGCGGTCGACGCCCTGCTCGAAGGCAGGATCGCCGACTTCGACACCGCCTTTACCCGCCATTGCCAGTCCGGCGGCCAGCCCTTCCTGGTGCTTTCATCGGCGATGCGGCAGCTGCAGACGATCCAGGCGATGCGTGGCCAGATGGACGCCGGCGGCCGCAATGCCGCTTCGGTCGTTGCCGCGGCGCGCCCGCCGGTTTTTTTCTCGCGGCGCAAGCTGGTGGAGAAAGCCCTCGAACGGTGGAGCAGCGAAGCGCTCGGCCGCGCACTCAACCGCCTGCAGACGGCGGTCCTGCAGACCCGCCGGCGGCCGGATCTGTCGGTCGCGCTGGCACGCCAGGCGCTGCTCGGCATTGCCGTGGAGAGCGCAAGGCTGGCGCAGCGCACCTGATCTCCCCCCTTGAGGGGGAGATGTCGCCGAAGGCGACAGAGGGGGTCGCAGCGCGTGGAACACCAGCCCCTTCCGCGACGACAGACGACGTGGGCGCTTGATGTGAGACGACCCCTTCTGGCCTGCCGGCCATCTCCCCCTCAAGGGGGGAGATTAATTACTTCGACGATTTCGCCAATGACCGGCGCCGCAGAAAAAACGTTATTTGCCGGCTAAAGACCTCGACGTTTTGGCAACCCTACTCCCGCTTCAGCCTTCGGCAAAGCTCGTCGAGCTGCTCCAGCGTCCGATAGGCGACGCTGATCACGCCGCCGCGCTGGTTGTGCTCGATCGTGACGATCATGCCGATAGTATTGGTCATCAGCTTTTCCAGCGCCAGCGTGTCGGCATCCTTTTGCGGCGGGGGCGCAGGCTGGCGCTTTGCCGTCGGCGCGCCGACCGGCATCTGCGCCAAGGCTTCGGCCTGGCGCACCGAAAGCCCCTCGTCGATGATCCGCTTGGCAAGCCCGGCCGGGTCGGCGGCCGTCACCAGGGTGCGGGCATGGCCGGCCGAGAGCGCGCCGTCGACCAGCATGTCGCGAATGACGTCGGGCAGCTTGAGCAGTCTCAGTGTATTGGCGACATGGCTGCGGCTCTTGCCGATCACCTGGCCGAGATCGGCCTGCGTATACCCGTGGTCGTCGATCAGCTGCTGGTAGCCCAATGCTTCCTCGACCGGGTTGAGGTCGGTGCGCTGGACGTTTTCGATGATCGCAAGCTCTAGCGCCGTGCGATCGTTGACGTCGCGTACGATGATCGGGATTTCGGTCAGCCCGGCGCGTTGCGCCGCACGCCAGCGACGCTCGCCGGCGATGATCTCGTAGCGGCCTGTTTGGGTTTTCGACGGCCGCGCCACCACCGGCTGCACCACGCCATGCTCGCGGATCGACTGGGCGAGGTCGGTCAGGTCGGCGTCGCCAAAATGCCGGCGCGGGTTCTTCGGGTTGGGGCTGAGGAACTCGATCGGCACCTTGCCGTCGGCCGTCAGCCCGGGCTTTTCCGGAGCCGCCGGGCGATCGATTTCGCCGATCAGCGCCGCTAGTCCCCGTCCCAGTCTTTTTCTCGAAGGGTCTTCGTTCATCGTCCGTCCAGATCGTTTCGGTGTCGAATCGGCTTATTGTTCAGGCGGCCCGCAATTTGCGCTCGCGACGGATGACTTCCGAAGCAAGCTGCAGATAGGCCTGGCTGCCCGAGCATTTGAGGTCGTAGAGAATCGCCGGCTTGCCATAGGACGGCGCCTCGGAAACGCGGACGTTGCGCGGGATGACGGTTTCATAGACCTTGTCGCCCATATGCGCCCGGACATCCTGCACCACCTGGTTGGCGAGATTGTTGCGCCCGTCGAACATGGTCAGCACGATGCCCTGGATCGTCAGGTTGGGGTTGATCGAACGGCGCACCTGCTCGACCGTCTCCAAAAGCTGGCTCAGGCCCTCCAGCGCGAAAAACTCGCATTGCAGCGGCACCAGCACCGAATCGGCCGCAGCCATCGAATTCAGTGTCAACAGGTTGAGCGAGGGCGGGCAGTCGATCAGCACATAGCCGAATTTGGCCGAACGCTCGGCCGAAGCCCGTAGCGCGTTGCGCAGCCGCAGAACCCGATCCGGCGCCGAGGCGATTTCCATCTCGATGCCGAGCAGGTCGAGCGTCGACGGCACGATCGACAGGCCTGGCACCGCCGTCGGGATCGCGGCTGCTTCGAGATCGAGCTCGCCGGTCAGCACATCATAGGAGGATACGGTGCGGTCGCGCCGGTCGATGCCAAGCCCGGTGCTGGCATTGCCCTGCGGGTCGAGATCGACGATCAGCACCTGTTCGCCTATGGCTGCCAGCGCGGTGGCCAGATTGATGGCGGTTGTCGTCTTGCCGACGCCGCCCTTCTGGTTGGCGACGGTGATGATTCGGGGGCCGTTCTTCATCATGGGTCTATGCCAGAAATTCATTTGGGTCGCCGGTCACAAGCCAGGGAGCTGTCGCAAGTCGGATACTTCGAGAATGACGCCCTGCGCGTCGGTTGCACTGGCATGTTCTACCAGATCGAAAGACCATCGTTGAGCGCTTTCTGCCACTTCGGCGCGGTAATCCCGGCCTTTGTGAAACAGGCCGCGCGACCCCTTAGTCAGCCATGGGGCAGCCAGGTCGAGCAAGGCCGGCAGCGAAGCAAGCGCCCTGGCCGTGACGATTTGCGGTGCAGGAACAAGAGGATAGCTGTCGTCTATGCGTCGCGCGATGACCTTGGCGGGCAGGCTGAACTGGCCGACGACCGCTTGCAGGAACGATGCTTTTTTTCGGTTGCTTTCAACCAGGTCGATACCGGCGCCTTCTCGCTCGGCAAGCAAAAAGGCCAGCACGAGGCCGGGAAACCCGCCGCCCGAGCCGAGATCGACCCAGCGCTTCGCCTCTGGTTTGATTCGCGCCAGTTGCGCGCTGTCGAGGATGTGGCGGCCCCAGACATCGTCCTGCGTCGACTGCGCGGCCAGATTGATCCGGCGATTCCATTTCTGGAAGACGGCCTCGAACTCGACCAGACGATCGAATGTTTCACGTGAAACCGGGCCCGCTGCCGCTTGCAGGTTTGCCCAGGACGCAGCGCTCACGCGACCTGCTTTCGCGCGGCCGCCTCGGCATTGCGCACATGTGCGACAATAATCGCCAGCGCCGCCGGCGTCATGCCTTCCATGCGTTGCGCATCGGCAATGGAGCGAGGCTGGCGTGCCAGCATCTTCTGCTTCAACTCGTTCGACAGGCCGGGAACAGAAGCAAAGTCGAGCGACTCCGGAATAAGCCGGCTCTCCTCATGCCTGATCTGCGATACGTCGGCCTGCTGGCGGTCGAGATAGACAGAATATTTGGCTTCCGTTTCAAGACGTTCAGCCGTTTTGGCGTCGATCGCCGCGAACGCCGGTTCGATGCGCGCCAGCCAGGCGATGTCGACGCCGGGATAGGCCAGCAACTCATAGGCCGAGCGGCGTACACCGTCCCGGTTGATTTCGAGCCCATGGCGCGCCGCCTCATTGGGGGTCATCGTGGTGCCGAGGGCGAGCTGTCTCGCTTTCTCAAGGTCTTGCATGACATTGTTGAACCGCTGCATTCGCTCGGGCGAGGCGATCCCCAGTCTCATCGCCAGCGGCGTCAGCCGCTCATCGGCATTGTCGGCCCGCAACGACAGCCGGAACTCGGCCCGCGAGGTGAACATACGGTAGGGTTCGGCGATGCCGCGGCTGGTCAAATCGTCGACCATCACGCCGATATAGGCTTCGGTGCGGCTCAGCACGATTTCATCGCTCGCCGACGCCTTGCGCGCTGCATTCAAGCCGGCGAGCAACCCTTGCGCACCGGCCTCCTCATAGCCGGTTGTGCCGTTGATCTGGCCGGCGAGGAAAAGCCCGACTATCCGCCTGGTTTCCAACGTTGGCTTGAGCTCGCGCGGGTCGACATGGTCATATTCGATGGCATAGCCCGGCTGCAGCATGGTTGCCCGCTCCAGCCCCGGAATGGTCTTCAGGATGTCCAGTTGCACATCTTCCGGCAGCGAGGTCGAGATGCCGTTCGGGTAGACCGTGTCGTCGTCCAGCCCTTCCGGCTCTAGAAAAATCTGGTGGCCCTCGCGGTCGCCGAACTTGACGATCTTGTCTTCGATCGACGGGCAATAACGCGGCCCGACGCCTTCGATTGACCCCGAATACATGGCCGAGCGGCCGAGATTGGCGCGAATCAGCTCATGCGTGGCATTGGTCGTTCGGGTAATGCCGCAATGGATCTGCGGGTTTTGAATGCGCTCGGTGAGCAGCGAGAACGGCACGGGGTCTTCGTCCGCCGCCTGGCTCTCCAGTGACGCCCAATCGATCGTCCTGCCGTCCAGCCGCGGCGGCGTGCCGGTCTTCAGCCGCCCGAGCTTGAAGCCGGCGCGGCTCATCGTCGCCGACAGACCGATGCTCGCCTGTTCGTTCATGCGGCCGGCGACAATCTTCTTTTCGCCGATATGGATCAGCCCGCGCAAAAAAGTGCCGGTCGTCAGCACCACAGCGCCGCAGGCGAGCCGGCTTCCGTCCGCCAACAGCACCGCCGCGATGCGCCCATCGTCGATTTCCCCGTCATAGATTTCGAAATCCAGCACCTCGCCTTCGACAACCTCGAGACCGGTCTGTTGGCGAATCGCCGCTTGCATGGCGAGCCGATAGAGCTTTCTGTCGGCTTGCGTGCGGGGACCACGCACCGCCGGCCCTTTGCGGCGGTTGAGCAGCCGGAACTGGATGCCGGCCGCATCGGCGACGCGCCCCATCAGCCCGTCCATGGCATCGATCTCGCGAACAAGATGGCCCTTGCCGAGGCCGCCAATCGCCGGATTGCAGGACATCACACCGATCGTGTCGAAGCGCAGCGTCACCAGCGCCGTTCTGGCGCCAGCCCGCGCGGCAGCACTGGCCGCCTCGCACCCAGCATGGCCGCCGCCCACCACAACCACATCATAGTGATTGGTCATTTCAGAATCCCGAATTCAAGTGGACCGACACATGTCCCCGGAGGCACGCGCTGTCAAGGACAGGGGACTGTTCGTTTCACGTGAAACAATCCCATCTGCGTGGGTTGGGAGTTGTTTCACGTGAATCACGGCCCCGGTTCCTTCGCCAGAGGATCTGATTTTGTCCGACACTTTAGATTAGAAGAATGTCCGCGTTGGTTGCCAGCTTTACTTCACCGAAGCGAAGCGGACCACAGTCCCTGCGATCTGCAGCGCGAGGAACCTAGCAGACGTTGGAGGGGACAGCGCCAGCGTTCCGTCTCCATCGCTGTGTGCTCCTTCCCCAATGTTTCACGTGAGTCATTTCCCAATACAGAACTGCGAAAAAATCACATCGAGCATATCCTCCACATCGACCGCCCCAACGATTCGTCCGAGCCGATCCGCCGCCAGGCGCAGTTCCTCGGCCCGCAGCTCCTGCCCGCGCTCGCCCCCCGTGACAGCCGCAACCAGGAACCGTTTCGTCTCATTGAGCAGCTCGACGTGCCGCAGCCGAGACGGCAGGATATCGCCGGCCTTGCCGATCTGCGCTGCGGCACGACGCCCGATCTCGTCCAGCAGTTCGGCCAAACCCGTGCCGTCCCGCGTCGAGATAGCGAAATCATAGTGCGCCGAGGGCGAGGGCGATTTGGTCCCAAACAGGTCAATTTTTGTTCCGACCCTCAGCGCCGGCATGTCGCCCGGCAGCACACCGATCGCGACTGGCTCCGCCAGATCCTCCAGCAGCAACAGCAGATCCGCACTGTGCGCCTTGGTCCTGGCCTTCTCGATGCCGATCGCCTCGATCATGCCTGGCGCTTCGCGCAGACCGGCGGTGTCGGTTACCCTGACCCGCATCCCTTTCAGGTCCAGTACCACCTCGAGCAGGTCGCGGGTCGTGCCCGGCTCGTCGGTCACGATCGCCGCTTCGCGCCGCGCCAAGGCGTTGAACAGGCTGGATTTGCCGGCATTCGGCGCGCCGAGGATCACGACTTCGAACCCGTCGCGAATGATTTCGGCTGCGCGGAAGCCGGCGACATGGCGCTCTATTTCCTCGATCATCGCCCGGACATCCGACCAGACCGTATCGGCGACCGAGCCCGGCACGTCATCCTCGTCGGCAAAGTCGATCTCGGCCTCGATCATCGCGCGGGCGTGGATCAGCCGTCGGCGCCAGCCCAGATAGAGGTCGCTCTGCACGCCTTCGGCGTTGTGCACGGCAAAGCGCCGCTGCGCCTCGGTTTCGGCGTTGATGAGATCGGCCAGCGCCTCGGTCTCGACCAGATCGAGCTTCCCGTTGAGAAAGGCGCGGCGGGTGAATTCGCCAGGCTCGGCATGCCTGACGCCATCGAAGGAGGCGATGGTTTCCAGCATCCTCGCCACGACGGCGCGCCCGCCATGCACATGGAACTCTGCAACGTCCTCGCCGGTAAAACTGTCGGGACCGGCAAAGAAGACGACCAGGCCGCTGTCCAGCACCGATCCGTCGGGCGCCCGGAGCTTGCGATAGGTGGCAACGCGGTTCGGCACCGTCGATCCGGCAATCGTTTCGATAGCGAATCGACTCTGCGATCCTGAAATCCGGATCACTGCAATGCCGGCCGGCAGGCGCCCGCTCGACAGCGCCACGATGGAGTCTTTTGAAATCATTTGCCCGCTCTGCCGAAGCGCCCTAGCTATGCCTGTTCAATCCGCCATCGAGTAGCGCCGTTGACATTGCCTGCACAAAACCTGCTCGCCGAAGAGGCCAGCCCCTATCTGCAGCAGCACAGCGGCAATCCGGTGCACTGGCGGCCATGGTCGCCCGCCGCTTTGGCCGAAGCAAAGGCGCTGCAGCGTCCGATCCTGCTCTCTGTCGGCTACGCCGCCTGCCACTGGTGCCACGTCATGGCGCATGAGAGCTTCGAGAACGACGACGTCGCCGCCGTCATGAACCGTCTCTTCGTCAATATCAAGGTCGACCGCGAGGAGCGCCCCGACATCGACCAGATCTACATGGCGGCGCTGTCCTCGATGGGCGAGCAGGGCGGCTGGCCGCTGACCATGTTCCTGACCCCGGACGGCAAGCCGTTCTGGGGCGGCACTTACTTTCCGCGCGAGGCCCGCTACGGCCGGCCGGGCTTCGTCCAGGTGCTGGAGGCGGTAGACAAGGCTTGGCGGGAGAAGAAAGAAAGCCTTAACCAAAGTGCCGACGGTTTGACTACGCATGTCGAGACGCGGCTGGCGGGCAGCCATGGCAAGGCCGTGCTCGACCGCGGCATGCTGGCAAAGCTCGCCAACGGCATTGACGGCATGATCGACCGCGATTTGGGCGGCCTGCGCGGCGCGCCGAAATTCCCCAACGCGCCGTTCATGCAGAGCCTCTGGCTGTCCTGGCTGCGCGACGGCGCAGCTTCCCACCGCGACGCCGTTCTCCTCAGCCTCGAAAAGATGCTGGCCGGCGGCATCTACGACCATATTGGCGGCGGTCTCAGCCGCTACTCGACCGACGCCGAATGGCTGGTGCCGCATTTCGAAAAAATGCTCTACGACAATGCCCAGCTCATCCGCTTGTGCAATTGGGCCTATGCGTCAACCGGCAAGGAATTGTTCCGGCTGCGAATCGAAGAGATGATTGCCTGGCTGTTGCGCGAAATGCGGGTCGAGGGCGGCGCTTTTGCCGCCAGCCTCGATGCCGATAGCGAGGGCGAGGAGGGGTTGTTCTACACCTGGAGCAGGGATGAGCTCGAAGCCACCCTCCGCGACGATTCAGCCTTGTTTTTCAAATACTTCACGCTTGCCGGTCCGCATGGCTGGGAGGGCAAGCCGATCATTTGCCAGACTGATGCTCAACAGGCGCAAAGCGTCGTCGATCGTGCCCTTCTGGTTCCGCTCAAGCAAAGGCTGCTGGCGGCAAGGGAACAGCGCGTTCGGCCCGGGCGTGACGGCAAGGCCCTGACCGACTGGAACGGCTTGATGATCGCAGTCCTTGCCGAGGCCGGGCGGTCGCTTGGCCGATCCGACTGGATCGAAGTGGCGGCAGCGGCCTTTGCCGCAATTGCGGGCGCCGGACGTGATAATCGCCTGCCGCATTCGATGCTCGGCGCAAAGAGGCTGTTCCCGGCTCTATCGAGCGACTATGCCGCCATGGCCAATGCCGCCTTCTCGCTGTTCGAGGCGACAGGCAGTCCGGATTACATCGCCCAAGGCAGGAAATTCATTGAGCAACTCGATCTCTGGCACCGCGACAGCGACAAGACCGGCTACTATCTGACCGCGTCCGACAGCGGGGATGTGCCGATCCGCATCCGCGGCGATGTCGACGAAGCCATTCCTTCCGCTACCGGCCAGATCATCGAAGCCCTGGTCCGATTGTCGTCGCTTTCGGGCGATCTCGAACTCTGGGAGAAAGCCTGGACAGTCGCAGAGCACGCGGGCGGGCGGGCGGAGCACCAGGGCTACGGCCAGGCGGGAATAGTCAATGCCTGTGCCCTGGCGCTGGAGCCGCTGAAACTGGTGATCGTGGATAGACCGGAGAATCCAAGGCTTGTTCCGGTTGCGAATCGAAATCCAGACCCCCGTCGGGTGGACATCGTCGTGCCTGTTGGCTCGGCGACAAATCTGCCGGCCTTGCCAGGTGGCGTCCTGCCGCCAACGGCCGAGCCCGGCGCCTGGCTGTGCACCGGGCAGGTTTGCCTGCCGGTGATAATGGAAGCTGAAGAGCTGGAAGGGTTATTGCGGCGAAGATAGAATTCGTCATCCTATGGCGAAGCAAGGAGCGAAGCGACGCAGCGCAGACCATAGGATCCATGCCGTGACTTTCGCGCGCTGCAACGGCGCAGATTCTGCCCCGCTGCTTTCTCCGGTAGACCTCACGGCATGGATCCTCGGGTCAAGCCCGAGGATGACGAAGGCAACGGCCAGCCCGCAACCTTACGTATTCATCGAATCGAAGAAATCCGCGTTGGTCTTGGTCTGCTTGAGCTTGTCGATGAGGAACTCGATGGCGTCGGTCGTTCCCATAGGCGCCAGGATGCGGCGCAGCACGAAGATCTTCTGCAGGTCCTGGCGCGGAACCAGCAGGTCTTCCTTGCGGGTGCCGGACTTGAGGATGTCCATGGCCGGATAGATGCGCTTGTCCGCCACCTTGCGGTCGAGCACGATTTCCGAATTGCCGGTGCCTTTGAACTCTTCGAAGATGACCTCGTCCATGCGGCTGCCGGTATCGATTAGCGCCGTGGCGATGATGGTCAGTGAACCGCCTTCCTCGATATTGCGGGCAGCACCGAAGAAGCGCTTCGGCCGCTGCAGCGCGTTGGCGTCGACACCACCGGTCAGCACCTTGCCGGATGACGGCACGACGGTGTTGTAGGCGCGGCCTAGGCGGGTGATCGAATCCAGCAGGATGACGACGTCGCGGCCGTGCTCGACCAGGCGCTTGGCTTTTTCGATGACCATTTCGGCAACCTGGACGTGGCGCACCGCCGGCTCGTCGAAGGTCGAGGAGACAACCTCGCCCTTCACCGAGCGCTGCATGTCGGTGACTTCCTCCGGCCGCTCGTCGATCAGAAGCACGATCAGGTAGCATTCCGGATGGTTGGTGGTAATCGAATGGGCGATGTTCTGCAGCAGCACCGTCTTGCCGGTGCGCGGCTGCGCCACGATCAGCGCGCGCTGGCCCTTGCCGAGCGGCGCCACCAGGTCGATGACGCGCGCCGAAATGTCCTTGGAGGTCGGAACCTCCATTTCCATCTTCAGCCGCGAGGTCGGATAAAGCGGCGTCAGATTGTCGAAATGGATCTTGTGGCGGATTTTTTCCGGGTCGTCGAAATTGATCGTGTTGACCTTGAGCAGCGCGAAATAGCGCTCGCCCTCTTTCGGGCTGCGGATCGGGCCTTCGACCGTATCGCCGGTCTTCAGCGAGAACCGCCGGATCTGCGAGGGTGAAATATAGATGTCGTCGGGACCTGGCAAATAGTTGGCATTGGCAGAGCGCAGGAAACCAAAACCGTCCTGCAGCACTTCGACGACGCCGTCGCCGATGATCTCGATATCCTGGGTCGCCAGCCTCTTCAGGATCGCGAACATCAGCTCCTGCTTGCGCATGACGCTGGCGTTCTCGACCTCGAGCGATTCCGCGTAAGCGATCAGCTCTGGTGGCTTCTTGTTCTTGAACTCTGTGAGTTTCATTTCTTGCATCATTAGACGGACTCTGAGTAAGCTTTGGGAAAAATATCGGCGGGATGCGACAAATGCCGGGCGCGGCCGAAGCGATAAATGGGCGGCGCATGACGGGAAGGAAGACCCGTCTTTTATCGTCGGTCGGTTGAAAGAGCAAGCCGCCTTTTGCGGGCAACCGAAGACGTCAGAACGGTTTCACGATAACCAGGACGACGATGACGATCATCAGCAATGTAGGGATCTCATTGACGATCCGCCAGTGCCTTGCCGGTTTTTCATTGCGGTCTTCGGAAAATTTCCGGACGGCGCCGGCGAGATAGCCATGCACGGCCGACAGGCCAACCACCGCAGCGATCTTGGCATGCAGCCAGCCGCCCTGAAAACCAAAGCCTTTCCAGGCAAGCCACAGGCCGAACGCCCAGGTGATCACCATTGCCGGATTGATGATGCCGCGCAGCAGGCGGCGCTCCATCACCTTGAAAGTCTCCGACTGGACGGAGCCTTTTTCGGCATCGGCATGATAGACCAGCAAGCGCGGCAGATAGAGCATGCCCGCCATCCAGGAGATGACGGCAATCACATGGATCGCCTTCGCCCAGGGATAGAAATCATCGGGCCCGAAGAGAAACAGCAGCCCGGCCAGCACGAGAAAAATGGCGATCGCAATTGCCGCGCGGCGCATCGCGCCCTTGCCGGTGTTGGTGCCGTTCGCATTGTCTGCGCCCATCATCGTCACGACGCGCTCCGCACCAGCTTGACCATCTGCTCGACATGCGCGAGCGGCGTCTCCGGTGTGATGCCGTGGCCGAGGTTGAAGATCAGCGGCCCGTCGCCCAGCGCCTTCAGGATCGCCGCTACGCCGTCGCCAAGTGCCTTGCCGCCGGCTACGAGCCGCAGCGGATCGAGATTGCCCTGCACGGCGCCGTCACGCTGCAATTCCTTTGCCGTCGACAAGGGCACGGTCCAGTCGAGGCCCAGCCCCGCCACGCCGGTCTTCTGGCGATAGCTTCGATAGTGATCTCCGGCACCCTTGGGAAAGCCGATGATCGGAACGTCGGGATGGGCAGCCTTCACTTGCCGGACGATCTCGGCCACCGGCTGGACACAGAACAACTCGAACGACGCTTCGTCGAGCACGCCGGACCACGAATCAAAGATCTGCACCGCGTCGGCGCCGGCATCGATCTGGCGGATCAAATAGGCAGCCGAATGATCGGCGAGCACCATCAGCAGCCGAAGAAAGGCTGCCGGCTCGCGATAGGCGAACAGCCTGGCCGGCGCCTGGTCGGGCGTGCCGTGGCCGGCGATCATATAGGTCGCCACCGTCCAGGGCGCACCGCAGAAGCCGATCAGCGTCGTTTCATCAGGCAGTCTGGCGCGCAACCGCCGCACCGTCTCGTAGACCGGCTCGAGATTCACGTGAAACGTTTCGCCGTCGAGAGCCGCAATTTCCGCAGCCGTGATCGGCGTCAGCAGCGGGCCGCGTCCTTCCTCGAAGCGCACGTCGCGGCCGAGCGCATGCGGCACCACAAGGATATCGGAAAACAGGATCGATGCGTCGAAGCCGAAGCGTTCGATCGGCTGCAGCGTCACTTCGACGGCGAGATCCGGGTCGTAGCAAAGATCGAGGAACGATCCGGCCCGTCTCCTCGTCTCCCGGTATTCCGGCAGATAGCGGCCAGCCTGGCGCATCATCCAGAGCGGCGGCGGAAACGCCGCCTTGCCTCTCAACACGTCCAGCACGATCCGGTCTTGAGGCATTGAGCGCTCGCCTTTCCAGGCTTCCCTATAATTAAATATTCTATTTTTAGGAATCTTATGATTCTAAGAGTCTGTTGGTTGTGGTGGTTGTCTCCTGTCCCGCTTTGCCCTCGAAAAGACCAGCCAGCATATTGTCGCGCGCTTCTCCAATGGGATTGCAGGACTTTGTGGAAAGTCGGGAATTTACGACTGGAGTCAATGCGTTGCCGCCAGGCCAGGGAAATTGCCCCTGTGGATGACGCGAAGGCAAGAAGCTCCGTCCCCGGACTTGTCCCCAACCGCCCTGAGAAGCCGACAGCACATCGAATTGTGGACAAACCGGCATCTGATACAGTCGCTTCGCGGTGGCCGAGTTTTCCGCCCGGCTTATCCACATCGGCCCACAGCCTGGAATGTATCCTGTGAACAAACCGCAGAGCTTCTTTCACCTTCACCTGATTTCCGACGCCACCGGCGAAACGCTGCTGGCCGCCGGCCGCGCGGCTTCCGCGCAGTACAAGGACGCGCGCGCCATCGAACATATCTACCCGCTCATCCGCACCGAAAAGCAGGTGACGAAGGTGTTCGAGGACATCGAGGAGGAGCCAGGCATCATCCTCTACACGGTGGTCGACCAGAAGCTTGCCCGTGGCATCGACGAACGCTGCGCGGCGATGGGCCTGCCTTGCGTCTCGGTGCTGGAGCCGGTGCTGACGGTGTTCCAGTCCTATCTCGGCACGCCGGCCGGCCGCCGCGTCGGCGCCCAGCATGTGCTGGACGCTGAATATTTTCGCCGCATCGACGCGCTCAATTTCACCATGGAGCATGATGACGGCCAGCTGCCGGCCAATATGGACGATGCCGACATCGTGCTTGTCGGTATCTCCCGCACCTCAAAGACGCCGACCAGCATCTATCTCGCCAATCGCGGCATCAAGACCGCCAACATTCCGATCGTGCTCGGCGTGCCGGTGCCCGAAAGCCTGGTCGATGCCAGGAGGCCGCTGATCGTCGGCCTGGTCGCCACCGCCGAACGCATATCGCAAGTCCGGCAGAACCGCATTCTCGGCACCAGCGCCTATGAGCCGACCGATTATGTCGACCGCGCCGCGATCGCCGAAGAGCTCGCCTATGCCCGCCAGATATGCACGCGGCATGGCTGGCCGATGATCGACGTCAGCCGCCGTTCGATTGAGGAGACCGCGGCGGCGATCGTTGCCCTGCGCGGCAAGACGCGGTAGGGCATGTCCATATTCAGGTGATGCCGGCCTGCGAACGGCGGTTTCCTGCGCTTCCGGTACTCACGGACCCAAATGTCCGCTCCGTTCCGGTTCTCGGAACCCACCATTCTCGACTCGGCCTGACCTGAATCTCGACACACCCTAGCGAGCGCCAGGAAACGGGCGAAAAAAATGGCCGAAAAAATCATCCTTGCCTCGGGCAGTCCGTTCCGCAAGGCGCTGCTCGTCAATGCCGGCGTTACGGTCGAAGCGGTTCCGGCTTCTGTCGACGAACGCGCGCTCGAGGCGCCGCTGCAAAATAGTGGCGTGTCGCCGGAGGATGTCGCCCTGGTGCTTGCCGAAGCCAAGGCCACCGAAGTCAGCGAGCGCAAGCCCGGCGCCCTGGTGCTCGGCTGCGACCAGACGCTGTCGCTCGGCGACGAACTGTTCCACAAGCCGGCCACTATGGAAGACGCGCGCCGTCATCTGCTGGCACTGTCGGGCAAGACGCATCAGCTCAACAGCGCCGTCGTGCTGGCCCGTGACGGCCAGGTTCTGTGGCGGCATGTTGGCATCGCCAACCTGACCATGCGCAAGCTCGATCCGGCCTTCATCGGCCGCCATCTGGCGCGCGTCGGCGCCAAGGCGTCGTCCAGCGTCGGCGCCTACCAGATCGAAGGCGAGGGCATCCAGCTGTTCGAAAAAATCGAAGGCGACTATTTTACCATTGTCGGCCTGCCGCTTTTGCCGGTGCTGGCCAAGCTGCGTGAGTTCGGGGCGATCGATGGCTGAGGCCCCGAAAAAAGCCTTCGTCACCGGCCACCCGATCGTACATTCCAGGTCCCCGAAGATCCACGGCTACTGGCTGGCGAAATACGGCATCGACGGCCTCTATCAGGCCATCGACGTTGCACCGGAAGCGTTTGCGGAATTCCTGCGAACGCTGCAGGCACAAGACTATCGTGGCGGCAACGTCACCATCCCGCACAAGGAAGCCGCCTTCGCTCTGGCCAAGCGGCGGGACGCCGACGCCGAACAGATCGGTGCGGTCAACACACTGTGGTTCGAGGATCGCGAATTGTGGGGCGGCAATACCGATGCCCATGGCTTTGCCGCCAATCTGGACGAGTATGCACCGGGCTGGGCGGCCAACGGCCCCGCCGTGGTGCTCGGTGCCGGCGGCGCCGCTCGCGCGGTCATCCATGCGCTGAAGCAGCGCGGCGTCAGCGACATCCGCATCGTCAACCGGACGCTTGCGAGGGCGCAGGAGCTGCGCGACCGCTTCGGTGCCGGCGTCTCCGCCCACAACATCGCGGCAACCGGCGAATTGCTCGAGGATGCCGGCCTGCTGGTCAACACCTCAGCGCTCGGCATGCATGGCAATGAAGGCCTGTCCGCCGATCCGGGCAGACTGCCGGACCGCGCCATCGTCACCGACATCGTCTACGTGCCGCTGGAGACGCCGCTGCTTGCCGCAGCCAAGGCGCGCGGCCTGAGAACCGTCGATGGGCTCGGCATGCTGCTACACCAGGCGGTGCCCGGCTTCGAGCGCTGGTTCGGCATCAGGCCGCAGGTCTCCGCCGAGCTGCGGCAAATGATCATTGCCGATATCGGCGCGATAAAATGATTGTACTCGGCCTCACCGGATCGATCGGCATGGGCAAGTCGACCACAGCCAAGATGTTTGCCGAGGCCGGCGTGCCGGTCCATGATTCCGACGAGGCGGTGCATCGGCTTTATGCCGGCAAGGCCGCGCCCTTGGTCGAGGCGGCCTTTCCCGGGACCACCAGATCCGGTGCGGTCGACCGCGCGGCACTGGCGGAGCGGGTGCTCGGCGACGCCGCCGCGCTGAAACGGCTCGAAGCGATCATCCATCCGCTGGTCCGTGCCGATGCCGATGCGTTCCTGGCTGAAAATCGTGCCGCCGGCGCACCGCTTGCCGTGCTCGATATACCGCTGCTGTTCGAGACCGGCGGCCGGAACCGTGTCGACAAGGTCGTGGTCGTCACCGCGCCGCCTGAAGTCCAGCGCGCCCGCGTGCTGGCACGCCCGGGCATGAGCGAGGAAAAGTTTGCGTCGATCCTGGCCAGGCAGGTTCCCGACGCCGAAAAGCGCCGGCGCGCCGACTTCGTCATCGACACCGGCCAGGGCTTTGACGCCGCTCGCGCTGCCGTCAAGGCCATCATCGCCGAACTAGTCGGGGATAAGGCAGCCAGGCCTGGTTAAGAGGCTTGCAGCCCACATTACTCGTTGCCATTTTGTTCCGGGTGTGATTCGGCTAGAATGACACCGGAACCAATGGACTGATTCGATGCGTGAGATCATCTTCGATACGGAAACCACCGGCCTCGACACGCGCGAGGACCGCGTCATTGAGCTTGGCGGCGTCGAGTTGGTCAACCGCTTCCCGACCGGCCGAACCTTCCACAAATACATCAACCCGCAAGGCCGCCAGATCCATCACGAGGCGCAGGCCGTGCACGGCATCAGCGCCGCCGATCTTCAGGGCAAGCCGACTTTCATGGAGATCGCCGAGGAGTTTCTGGCCTTCATCGACGGCGCCAAGCTGGTCGCGCACAATGCCGGCTTCGACATCGGCTTCCTCAATCTCGAATTCGGCCGGCTTGGTCATCCGGCCATCGATCCGGGACGGATCGTCGACACGCTGGCGCTGGCGCGCCGCAAGCATCCGATGGGCCCCAATTCGCTCGACGCGCTTTGCCGCCGCTACGGCATCGACAACGGCCGCCGCACCAAGCACGGCGCGCTGCTCGATTCGGAATTGCTAGCCGAGGTCTATATCGAGCTTATCGGCGGCAAGCAGGCAAGCCTTATCCTCGACAGCATCCTGACTCCGGCGGGCGGGAGGCAGAATGTCGACGACATCGATATTTCGATCGGTGTGCGGCCGATCGCCTTGCCGTCGCGCCTGACCGACGCCGAGCGCGCAGCACACGCAGGCATGGTTGGTACATTGGGCGAAAAGGCGCTCTGGCTGCGCGTCGCCCCGGAAGCGAGTTCCGCGGCATAGTGATTTTGAGCGGAGTGATCCGTCGCACCCCCCTCTGTCCTGCCGGACATCTCCCCCTCAAGGGGGGAGATTGGGCCGTCCCAGCGCTTGGCTCATTCCTGCGACGATGAAGGATTGGCGAAGGCTGACGTGAAGTCCGATCTCCCCACTTGAGGGGGAGATGGCCGGCAGGCCAGAGGGGGGTACTGTCCCGCCAGCGGGTATACAAAAAACCCGGCGCAAGGTCGGGTTTTTCAAACGCTAGCGAGACAGCCGCGCTCAGCTCACCTTGACCTTGGCGGCGGCAGCCTGGTCCTCGGCCAGCTTCTGCTGGAACATCTGCGCGAAATCGATCGGGTCTAGCATCAGCGGCGGGAAGCCGCCATTGCGTGTTGCCTCGGCAATGATCTGCCGGGCGAACGGGAACAGCAGCCGTGGGCATTCGATGAACAGGATCGGCAGCATGTGCTCCTGCGGGAAGCCGCTGATGGCAAAGACGCCGCCATAGACCAGCTCGACGTTGAACAGCACTTCCTGGTCGAACGACGCTTTTGCGTTCAGCGTCAAATTGACGTCGAACTGCTTGTCCGAAAGCGGGTTGGCGTTGACGTTGACATTAATGGCGATGCCGGGGGCCTTGTCGCGGCCGCGCAACGAGTTCGGTGCGCCGGGGCTTTCGAAGGAAAGGTCCTTCACATATTGCGCAAGCACGTTGAGCGAAGGCTGCGCCGCATTTCCATTACCGTTGGCTGCGCCGGTCGGCGCGTCGTCGTTGCTGGCCATAAGCTGTGGTCCTTTTGCCTGGGCAGCGTTGCTGACCGGATTGAAATTCGGGGTTCGCTATCATGGCCGGCCCGACAAGACAAGGTTTGCAAAAGACGCTGGTTGCCTTGCGGCTACTCGTCCTTGAGGCGGCGCCAGGGAGAATCCGGTCCGCGCGTATGGTCGTCGGCGCGCGAATAGTCGCCGTCGTCGAGATCGATGGTCTTGCCGCGTTGCCTTGCCCGCAAACCACTGCTGAAATCGGTTGCCAGCACGATGCGGCCTTTCAGCATCCGCCAGGCAAGATCGCGCACTGGCGGCAGGAACAGCAGAATGCCGAAAATATCCGAGATGAAGCCGGGGATGATCAAAAGGATCGCTGCCAGCACGATCATGGCGCCATGCGCAAGCTGGGCGCTCGGATCACGCCCGGCATCCATTTCGGCACGCACCCTGGCCATGACGCCAAAACCCTGGTGTCGAAGGAGCAAGGCGCCGGCTATGCTCGAGGCCAGCACCAGCCCAACCGTCGCCAGCGCGCCGATCTGGCGGCCGACAATGACGAAACCGGCTATCTCCAGCAGCGGAAGCGCGAGAACAAACAGGGGAAGCAGCGAAATACGCAAATCTTGACCGATCGTTTCGATGTTTTGCCGGCCGGCGAGCAATCGCCGCTGGCACCAGAGCTGTTAGATAGGTATGGCTGCCTTTGATTTGAATGATTGCGCCATGCGTTCTATATGCTTTGGATACCGAACGCTATGTGATCGCGGCCCTTGCTTGGCCGCTGGTCCGGCCAAAGCAGGGATTGATTGGCGCAAGATATGGGCTTTTTCGACTTCGGCACGATTTTCTTTCTGATTGCGGCGGTGGTGATCTTCTTCCAGCTGCGCAACGTGCTTGGCCGACGCACGGGCAACGAACGCCCGCCCTTCGATCCATATACGGCAGCGCGCAAAAACGACAAGGATGCCGCCCAGAAACCCGAGAACGTGGTTTCGCTGCCGCGCAAGCGGCTGGCGGGAGAGCCGGCGGCCGACACCTATGTGGCGATCGATGCCTTTGCCAAGCCCGACACCGATCTCAACCGGGGTCTGCGGGCGATCAAGGACAATGATCCGACCTTCGACCCGAAGACATTCGTCGACGGCGCCAAGATGGCTTATGAGATGATCGTCATGGCCTACGCCGATGGCGACCGCAAAACCTTGAAGAACCTTTTGTCGCGCGAGGTCTATGACGGCTTCGTCGCGGCCATCGGCGACCGTGAGGCGAAAGCCGAAAAGATCCAGTCCTCCTTCGTCGGCATCGACAAGGCCGACATCGTTTCGGCCGAAATGAAGGGCAGCGAGGCGCACATCACGCTGCGCATCGTCAGCGAACTGATCTCGGCGACCCGCGACAAGGCCGGCGCCGTCATCGACGGCGATCCGGAGACCGTCGCCGAGGTCAAGGACGTCTGGACCTTCGCCCGCGACGCGCGCTCGCGCGATCCGAACTGGAAGCTCGTCGCCACCGAAGAAGAAGACTGAACTGGACGGCGGCGGGGGCTGTCGTGTCGCTCTCTAGAGCCTTCAGCGAAAAATCCTTTGGCGAATTGCCGGGCTGGGGCGAGGACGACCATCTCCCTGCCTTTGACGCCTTTCGCCGCTCGGCCTTCCATATCCTGACCAAACCCTACCGCTCCGGCGCGCTCGGCGTCGATTACAATGGCTTTGCCGATGCCTATGCCGAAGCGCGTACCGTTTCGCCGGCGAATCGGTTTGAGGCCCGAAGCTTTTTCGAGCGCCATTTCGTTCCGGCCCGTATCGATGCCGAAGATGGTGGTCCCGGCCTGGTCACCGGCTTTTATGAGCCGGAGGTCGAAGCCTCGCCGGTGCGCACGCAACGATTTTCGGTGCCGTTGCTGGCCCGCCCGGCCGACCTTGTCGACATCGACGACGGCAATCGTCCTTCCGGCTTGGATCCTTATCTCGCCTTCGCTCGTGCGGCGCCGAACGGCCCGGTCGAATATTTCGACCGCGGCGAGATCGAACGCGGCGCGCTTGCCGGAAAAGGGCTGGAAATCGCCTGGCTCGCCGACAAGGTCGACGCCTTCTTCATTCACGTGCAGGGCGCGGCACGGCTCAACATGACCGACGGCAGGCTTCGCCGCATCACCTATGCCGCCAAATCCGGCCAGCGCTTTACCGGACCGGGCAAGATCCTGAGCGAGGAAGGCGAGATCCCGCTGGAGAAAGTGACGATGCAGTCGATCCGTGCCTGGTTCAAGGCGCATCCGGAACGCGTCGACGAGATCCTTTGGCGCAACCGCTCCTACATCTTCTTCCGCGAGATGGGCGTCGACGATCCAGACCTCGGCCCGATCGCTGCCGCCAAGGTGCCACTGACACCCGGCCGCTCGATCGCTGTCGACCGGCTGCTGCACACGTTCGGCACGCCCTTCCATATCGATGCACCGTCGCTGACCGCCTTCGACGGAAAACCGTTCCGGCGGCTGATGATCGCACAGGACACCGGCTCGGCGATCAACGGGCCGGCCCGCGGTGATCTGTTTGCCGGGTCGGGCGATGCGGCCGGCGAGATCGCCGGCGTCGTCCGCAACGCCGCCGATTTTTATGCGCTGATCCCCCGGTCGCTGGTTTCAGGAGCAGACCGATGACCCGGCGCATCGACAGGCTGAGCGAGGACGACCGGGTGCTGTGGAACCTGGTGGCGCACACCGCAAAACCGCTGAAGGGCAGAACCGCCGTCGAAATTCCACACGCCGGGCCGGAGATCGACGAGACCAGGCAGGCGCCGCCGCCGGCACAGGTCGCGGGCAATGCTGCCACGGCCGCAAAGCCGAAGGCGCAGCATGTCTCCCACGCACTCGACGAACCGACGCTGGACAAGCTGTCGAAGGGCCGGCTGCCGATCGAGGGCCGTGTCGACCTGCATGGCCTGACCCAAGACGAAGCCTATTCGCTGCTGTTTTCCTTCCTGCGCCGGGCGCATGCCGGCGGCATCCGCTATGTTCTGGTGATCACCGGCAAGGGTTCCTCGTCGGGCGGCGACGGCGTCTTGCGGCGCTCCGTGCCGTCATGGCTGTCGACACCCGCCTTCCGGCCCCTCGTCTCCAGCCACGACCATGCCGCCCGCAACCATGGCGGCTCGGGCGCGCTCTATGTCCGCTTGCGGCGTGCGCGCTCATGAGGATATGCCCATGAGGATGTGCTTGTGACCCCGTTCGGCGAAAGGCTCAGGGTGCTGCGAAGCGAGCGCGGCGTCAGCCAGAAGGACATGGCCAAGGCGATCGGCGTCAGCGCAGCCTATCTCTCGGCGCTGGAGCACGGCCGCCGCGGTGCGCCGAGCTGGACGCTGATCCAGAAGATCATCGGCTATTTCAACATCATTTGGGACGACGCCGAGGAACTGGCGCGATTGGCCGAAACCTCGCATCCGCGTGTCAAGCTCGACACGTCGGGCCTTAGTCCGGCGGCGACCGAACTTGCGAATCTCCTGGCCGACAACATCGAAAAGCTCGACGAAGTTGAGCTTCGCCGCATCATTGCGTCGATCCGCGCCGCGCTGAACCGGCCGAAATGAGTTGCTTTGTTACTGGACCGAGCCGACCAGAACCTGCTGGCCGCCGCGGATCGAGACCCAGCGGCCGGTATTGTCGATCGCCTGCCGCTTGAGGAAACGATAGCCGGTCTGGTCCCAGGAACGGACCTGGTCGGTCAGATTGTCGAGGATGTAGTCGCCCTTGTCGGTGCGCACCGTCAGCACAGCGTGGCCTTCGCCATCCGGCTTGCGGACGACGGTCATCAGCAGATCGGCAAACGAGACGCCCAGCCGGTTCAGCTCACGGCGCTTTTCCAGGACATAGTCCTCGCAATCGCCGACGCCCTTGTCGGGATAGGCCCAGACCTCGTCCTTGCCGTAGATGTCGAAGTCGCTCTCCGGCTTGACGGCGGCGTTGACCTTTGTCGTGACGCTGAGCAGCTTGCGCCACAGCGAGCCGGTCAGGCTGGCGGGCGACAGATCCTTCGGGCGGATCGAGCATTCGGACGCGTAGCTCTTGCAGAAATCATAATGGCCGATCGGCTGCGAGGTCGGGCCACCTGTTATCATCGGGCTGGCTGCCGAGGCCGAACTGGCCCAACCTGCCGCCACAGTAAGTCCAGCCAGCGCGCACAGGCGCAGCGTTCTCGCCATTGGTGAGGAAATCATTGTCCCCGCTTGTCCCTTGTTATTAACGAAACGTTAAGGGGTATTTACAGTCCGTGTCAATTATGAGGATGGATTGATTTTTGCGGCATGGTTACCCGCGTGGCGCCAACGCGACTATTGTGCAACAGGTTGACCGGCCGCACGGCCGCCAACCGATGATCTTGGCATTGACCGACCTGATGCGGATTGGCGGGCATCATCACTGGTCGCCTATTTCTTGCCGGTCCTCACCAGCTTGGGCTTCACCGCAACCCGGTTCTGACGGCCGTAGCTGGTAATGAAATCGACGATGCGCGGCACGATTTCGGAGCGGAAGCGCGAGCCGTTGAACACACCATAATGGCCGACCGCCGGCTGCATGTAATGGGCGTGCCTGTCGGCCGGGATGTTGATGCAAAGGTCGTGCGCGGCCTTGGTCTGGCCGAGGCCGGAGATGTCGTCGTTCTCGCCCTCGACCGTGAACAGGGCGACATTGCGGATCGCCAAGGGGTCGACCGCCACGCCGCGGTGCGTCATCGTGCCCTTGGGCAAGGCCTGGCGGACAAACACGGTGTCGACGGTCTGCAGGTAGAATTCCGCCGTCAGATCCATCACCGCCAGATATTCGTCGTAGAACTCGCGGTGCTTCTCGGCATTGTCGCCGTCATGCTTCACCAGATGCATGAAAAAGTCCTTGTGGGCGATGATGTGGCGGTCGAGGTTCATGCTCATGAACCCCGAAAGCTGCAGGAAGCCGGGATAGACCTCGCGGCCGAAGCCCGGCACCGGCCAGGGCGCGCGCATGATGACGTTGTCGCGGAACCAGTCGATGCCCTTTTCCTGGGCCAGTAGATTGACCGCCGTCGGGCTGCGGCGGGTGTCGATCGGGCCGCCCATCAGCGTCATCGTCGAGGGCACGAACGGATCACCCTTGGCTTCCATCAGTGCCACCGCCGCCAGCACCGGCACCGAAGGCTGGCACACCGCCATCACATGGGTGTCGGGGCCTAGCGCATGCAGCATGTCGACGATGTAGTCGATATAGTCGTCGAGATCGAAGCTGCCGTCGGCCAGCGGCACCATGCGCGCGTCGACCCAGTCGGTGATATGCACGTCGGCATAGGGCAGCATCGCCTCCACCGTGCCGCGCAGCAGCGTCGCGTAGTGGCCCGACATCGGCGCGACGATCAACAGCTTCGGATCCGGCCGGCGCCCGGCCGGAACTGCGCGCTCGAAGTGAACCAGGTTGCAGAATGGCCGCGACCAGACGGTGCGTTCGCTGACCTCGACGTTTTTCCAGTCGACCACGGTCTTGGTCAGGCCGAATTGCGGCTTGCCGTAGCGGCGCGTCGTGCGCTCGAACAGTTCGGCCGTTGCGGCAACCGAGCGGCCCCAGGACGTGTGTGAGACCGGATTGAGCGGATTGGAGTAGAACAGGCGCACCGCATCGGCATAGAGGCGCGCCGGCTGCAAGGCGGCGTGGTTCAGTTCGTAGAGCTGGTAGAACATCGAGAACCCCGCTGCCGACTGCGATGGAAGGGCCGACGAGCAGCGCCGAGCCTTGAATGCCTTGCGGGGAAGTTAGCAACAATCTGCTGCGATGCAATACGTCAACTTGCGTGATTTATGCTCGTTCTTTCGTCCAAGGCGTTGAGAATCCGCCTGGAACGGCAACAGCCGGCTCAGTGTGCAAGTGCGAAGGCTATTGGGACGATCGTTGGACGAGGTGCCCGGCAGCGGCGACGGGCCGAGCAGTTAGACGCGTGCCATGCAGACAGCGGTATGGCCCGAGCTGATGAAGCCGAGCTGACTGGCTGCGCCCTTCGACAGATCGAGCATCCGGCCCCTGATAAACGGGCCGCGGTCGTTGATGCGCACGACGACGCTGCGGCCATTGTTGCGGTTGGTCACCTTCAGCTTGGTGCCGAACGGCAGGCTGCGATGCGCTGCGGTCAGCGCCGACGGGTTCATGCGCTCGCCGGAAGCGGTTCTGGAATGCAGTGAGTACCAGGAGGCACGGCCGCACTGCGCGGCGGCGCTGGCAGTGGATGCGCCGACCATCAGGCCGCCCGCGATCGTGGCCGCGACAAGCGCGGTCTGGTTGCTTTTGTTCATGTGTTGGGGACTGGCTCCGTTGACAGACCCGCAGCGGTTAGGGACGAATGAGGCAGCAAATGCGGCAATGATCTGTCGGTTCCATGGCAATGTTACACGTTTGGAGTCGGCGCGAAACAATTTGTCAGAGACTTTCCGCAGAGCGGCACAGCTTCCTTGATGATCTTTGCACCGATCTCCGCATGTCTTGCGCAGGATCGGAGGTTAGCATCTAAGTAGAAGTTGGTGTAATCGAGCGGCTTCTTTTCGCTGTTCCATTCCGGCCGGAGCCGGGCTGATGATCGACTTGGAAAGGAGTTTCAGCAATGAGATTGATCAAAAATCTGCTGGCCTTGATTGTGCTCGCCATCGGCATGCTGTGGACGTTGCAAGGCATCGGCTTCATCGGGGGCAGCTTCATGACCGGCCAGTCGCAATGGCTCTATGTCGGCATCGTGACGGTGCTGGTCGGCCTGGTCGGCTTGGCTTGGGCGAACCGTTCACGCGTTTGAGCAGGCGTTCATCGTCAAGTTCCCTCCAGAGCAGCGCACAGCGGACCGTGGCGGTCGGTCACCGCGACCAGTATTGCCAGCCCCAGTAGAAACTTTCGTCGCGCGGCGGCAGGCGGTTGCGCTCCGCGTCCAGCTGCACCGGCGTCGGCGTTTTGCGTTCGTCCCCAGGCAGCAGTTTGTCTCCGGCCTTGATCAGGCGGAGC
This sequence comes from Mesorhizobium sp. M0306, assembly GCF_040321655.1. Taxonomy (NCBI): domain Bacteria; kingdom Pseudomonadati; phylum Pseudomonadota; class Alphaproteobacteria; order Hyphomicrobiales; family Phyllobacteriaceae; genus Mesorhizobium; species Mesorhizobium sp. M0306. The sequence continues at coordinate 24,770 of NZ_JAMYRY010000004.1, forward strand.
CAATGGCCGAAATGCGCAAACAATACAGCGATGGAATGGGGCATTGTCGGTCACTCCCGCCCTGCCCACGGGACGAGCACCCGCTCGATCCTGCGGATGATGAATTCAAGCACGAAGGCAATGGCCGCGATCACCAGTATGCCCATCACCACCACGTCGGTGACGAGGAACTGGGCAGCGGACTGGATCATGAATCCGAGCCCGCGCGTCGCTGCCACCAGCTCGGCGGCAACCAGCGTCGACCAGCCGGCGCCAAGCGCGATGCGCAGACCGGTCAGGATCGAGGGCAGCGCGCTGGGCAGGATAACGTGCCTGATCACTTGGCGCTGCGTGGCGCCAAGCGAGCGCGCTGCATTGATGCGTTCCTGCGAGACGCCGCGAACACCCGATGCCGTCGACAGCGCGACCGGCGCCAGCATGGCGATGGCAATCACCAGGATCTTGGACGGCTCGCCAATGCCGAACCAGATAATGATCAGTGGCAGATAGGCGAGCGGCGGGATCGGCCGCAGGAATTCGAGCAGCGGATCGAAGATGCCCCGCCCGATCGTGCTGACGCCGATCGCCAGCCCGATGGGAACGCCGACGACAAGGGCGACGATCAACGCCGCAAACACGCGCCACAGGCTGGCGGCAATATGCTGGAGCAGCGTCGCGTCGACAAAGCCGCCACCGGCGACCACGACAAATTTGTTCCAGACTGCCACAGGCGACGGCAGGAAAACCGGCGACACCAGTTGCAGGCGGGCCGATACCGTCCACACTGCCAGCACCATCAGAATGGTGATCGCGCTAACCACGCGGGCCGAAACGCGGCTGCGTCTCGGCCGCGGCCGCGACCATGGCACCGACAGCGCGTCGGCTCCATCGTCGACCTTGGAGCGCTGCGGCCGCTCGGTATAGGAGGTAACGGTCATGCTGCCTCCCCTTCGAAGATCGCATCGGTCAGCTCGCCGCGCGCCGCGGCGAAGGCGGGATCGGCCTTGATGCTGCGAATGGCCTCGCCGGCTGCATAGCGCCGGCTGAAGCCGGCCTCGAAACTCCGCACCACCCGCCCCGGGCCGGGAGCGAGCACAATGATACGGGTTGCCAGAACCAGCGCTTCCTCGATGCCGTGCGTGACCATCAGCACGCCGACCTGGCTTGCCGTCCACAGATCGAGCAGCGTTGTCTGCATGCGTTCGCGTGTCAGCGCGTCGAGTGCGCCCAGCGGCTCGTCGAGCAGCAGGAATTGCGGCTCGGCCGCCAGCGCCCTGGCCAGGCCGACCCGCTGGCGCATGCCGCCGGAAAGCTCCCAGATGCGCTTGTCGCCGGCGCGGTCGAGCTTCACCAGCGCCAGAAGGTTGTCCGCAGTCCGCGCCCGTTCGGCGGCCCTGACACCGCGCAGCCTGAGAGCAAAGGCGACATTTTCCCGCGCGGTCAGCCACGGAAACAGCGCGTCGTTTTGGAACACGACGGCGCGGTCCGAGCCTGGCGCCGAGATCGGCCTGCCGCCAATCGTGGCGCGTCCACGCACAGGCTGGACCAGGCCCGCAGCGACATTGAGCAACGAGGTCTTGCCGCAGCCGGAGCGGCCGACCAGGACAACGAAGTCATCCTTGGCGATGTCAATCGACACGCGTTCGACGGCCGGCGCCGGCTGGCCGTCATAATGAATCGAGACTTGGTCGAGCACGAGATGCGTCATGTGGGGTCGCCGATATTCTGAATCTGCCTGCCCCGAAGTCGTTCCTCGTCAGCGGCTCCGGGGCAGGCAACGCGCGCGTCAGGGAAGGGAGGAAGCGCGCATTGAGCAGCCGCTAATTCGAGGCCAGCGCCTCGCCGACATATTTCGACGACACGTATTTCGAATAATCCGGCAACACGGCGTCAATCTTGCCCTGCTCCTTGAGGAAGGCTGATGTCGCCTCGACCGCCTTGACCGTGCCGCCACCGAGGAACTTGTCCGAGGCCTGCTCCTCGAGCGTCGGGAAGACATAGCCCCTCAGCAGTTGCGGCACGTCTTCGAGCTTAGCCCCGGTGATCCTGGCGATCTTGGCCGCTTGCGGCGAGGACACCGACCATTGGTCCGGCTTGGCCAGGAAGTCGGCATAGGCAGCGCCCGTCACTTTGACGAAGTCGCGCACCGCTTCCGGGTTCCTTTCAGCGAAGTCGGTTCGCACGATCCAGGCGTCGAAGGTCGGCGCGCCCCAGGCGGCGACCTGGGAGGAATCCAGCACGACCTTGCCCGTCGTCTTGATCTGGCCGAGTGCCGGATCCCAGACATAGGCGGCGTCGATGTCGCCGCGCGCCCATGCCGCCGCGATCTCCGGTGGCCGCAGATTGAGAATATCGACCGACTTCGGGTCGACACCCTCATGCTTCAGCGCCGCAAGCAGGCTGTAATGCGTCGTCGAGACGAAGGGCACCGCCACCTTCTTGCCGCCAAGGTCGGCGACCTTCTCGATGCCGGCGCCGCTGCGGGCGACAAGGGCCTCGGATTCGCCGATCAGCCCGACAATGAAGATTGTCTGGATGGGAAGCTCGCGGCTCGCCGCCGCCGCCAGCGGGCTCGAGCCGACATAACCGATGTCGACCGAACCGGAAGCGATGGCGGCGATCACGTCGGCGCCGGAATCGAATTTCCGCCAGTCGATTGCTGCCTTGGTCGCGCTCTCATAGGCGCCGTCGGCCTGCGGCACCTTCGAGGGTTCGACGACCGTCTGGTAGCCGATAGTGATCTTGAGGTCCTGCGCATCGGCTGGGCCGAGAAAGGCGGCACCAGCCAAGGCCGCCGAGGACAAGAGAACGATACGTCGCGAAATGGTGGACATGAAAGGCTCCTTGGAAACGAGAAAAACCCGGATTGCGTTTCATAGTCACCTAACTCTATCGTTCTTGTAGAGTTAAATCCTTCCAATCGGTTCGGTCTTGTTAGAAAAAGTCATCTGGCTATGGCAGTTGCCCATTCGCACGCTTCTGGGTGATGGCGCGGGTGAGAACGGTCGTCCTTGTCCGGGAACCGCTTCCACGTCGTCCATGCGCGCAGCAAGAATTTCCCGTTTTCGCCCCTGCATCGGCAAACCCATGCTGTGGATAGCCAAGAAATTGGAAACAAGTTCCCTGTGTTCGCCGTTAAGTCTAGTATCCTTATCGACATTGAAGGATTGGAGAGGACGATGAACGACGCCACCCTCCTTGTTGCCGCGCGCGGCATGCTTTGGCCTTCAAATTCAGGGGCAGAAGCTGCTGTCGGCATTCTCGCCGGTCGGGACATTTCTGTCGCCGGCCAGTTTGGCGGTGTGCCATTGGCGGCGGCTTCTGTGCCCCCGAGGGCACAAGCCCCGGCCAAAATGGCCATTGCGGCTTGAAAACGAAGCAAAATCAACGTTCCTCGGCTTGTATATCATGTCACTAGAATTTATCTGTAGTGACAGCTTGGACGCGGCGGGGAGGCACGCCAGGCGTTTCGCAACCGGTGGCCTTGCGCCATCGCATGACAGAGAAACGTTCGGGTTATGCTCACGAAAAAAGGTAAATACGGCCTCAAGGCGCTCGTCCATCTGGCGCGCCTGCCGGTTGGACAGCTCGCCTTCGTCAACGACATCGCCACAGGAAACAATATTCCGAAGAAGTTCCTCGATGCCATCCTTGGCGAATTGCGTAATGCCGGTTTCGTCCAGAGCCGCAAGGGCAAGGAGGGCGGCTACCGGCTGGCGCGCCCAGCGGACGAGATCAAGGTCGGCCACGTCGTGCGCGTGCTCGACGGGCCGCTTGCCCCCATTCCCTGCGCCAGCCGCACCCAGTATCAGCGCTGCGAAGATTGCAACGAGGCGACATGCCAAGTCCGACATCTGATGCTGGAGGTCCGGCAGGCTATCGCCGAGGTGCTGGACCAGCGCAGCCTCGCCGAAATGCGCGACATCGCCGGCGACGAGGACCTTTCGGCGGCGTTGAAAGTGCAGGCCTGAACCATGCTCCCTTGAGCCGGCGACGATCGCCAGGACAGCTGGTGTGCGCATGACCGGGCGCGCTACGCCAAGTTCCATCATCATTGTCGGTGGCGGCGCCAGCGGCGTCGTGCTTGCCGCGCATCTGCTGAAGTCGCCCAATCCCGATCTCCGCGTCAGTCTGATCGAAAAACGCCCGCATTTCGGGCAAGGCATGGCCTATTCAACGCTGCTGTCGGCGCATGTGCTGAATGTCAGCGCGGCGGGCATGAGCGCCTATGCCGACGATCCCGGCAATTTCTCGCGCTGGCTGCTTGGACGAGGCCTGGCTACGCCAGAGCAGGCGCCGGTCTACGCGCCGCGCAGCGTCTACGCCCGCTATCTCAAGGAGCTGCTCGACGAGCTCGAGGCGCGTGAGCAGCAGACGGGCCGGCTACGCCTGATCCGCGAGGAGAGCCTGTCGATCTCGCCGACCGCTTCCGGCGTCGAGGTGGCGCTGGCCAACGGCACCAGCGTGGTTGCGCATCTTTCCGTGCTCGCCACCGGCCATGACGAAGAGCCGGGGGCGGGGCAGGGCCATGCGATTAGGATGGGATCCGAGGCGGACACTGCGTTCGACCCCGAAGCCCGAGTCCTGGTGCTGGGCACCGGCTTGAGCATGGTCGATGCCTTCCTGTCGCTCGAGCAGCGCGGCCACCGCGGCGCGATCGTCGCGGTGTCGCGGCGCGGCCTGCTGCCTTCGCCGCATCGCAAGGGCAATCCGATCAAGCTCGACGTCGCCGATATTCCGCTCGGCACCCAGCTTTCCTATTTCGTCGCCTGGTTCCGCGACCTGATCCGGGAAAACCACAAGGCCGGCATCGACTGGCGCGACGTGGTCGACGGTCTGAGACCCTTCAACCAGAAAATCTGGCAGAACTGGCCGTCCTCGGCCAAGCGTCGCTTTGTCGAACACACCAAGGCGTGGTGGGATATCCACCGCCACCGCATGGCGCCGCAAGTCTACGCCCGCGTTGCCGAGGCGGTGCAAGCGGGCCGCATCCGCCTTGTCGCCGGGCGCGTCGTCGAGATCGCCGCCGGCGACGGCTTCAGCGTACAGGTCCAGTCGCGCCACACGCAGCAGCTCGAAAGGTTCGACGTTGCTCGCATCTACGATTGCGCCGGCATCGCCAGGGACATCTCGGCCACCTCGAACAGCGTGGTGCGGTCGCTGGTCGACCGTGGGCTGGCACGGCCGGATCCGCTGCGCCTCGGCCTCGACGTGACCGCGAACTGCGAGGTCATCGCCGGCGACGGCACGGTATCGGCCAAGATCCTCGCCGTCGGGCCACTGACGCGCGGCACCTTCTTCGAAATCGACGCCATTCCCGATATTCGCGTGCAGTGCGCGCGGCTGAGCAAGCGCTTACTCGGATGAGAACCTCTTTGTTTTGACGCAATTCCGGATGCAAGACCGCTGCCGTCGGGTGAAAAGATCTCGACCGCATAACCGCGCTCGGTGAAGGCGAACCAGAGGTGCATGAGCTCGCTCCACCAGAAGCCGACCGGCCAGCCCGTGGTGGTCGAGACAGCCGGGTTGGCGATGACGCCACACGTTTCGGCTGTCTCGCATTGACCAGATTGGTGTCGCGGACGCTCATCTTCGTTCTCCTCCATGGATTGGCCGCAGGACGCGACCCTGGCCAGATGACCGGGCGAATTCTGCTTCCGTCGCCACCGTGCCTTGCCTACCATGGCGCATGACCCAACGCGGAAGACTCTACGGCTGCCCGGTCGAGTTCGCTCTCGACGCGCTCGGCGGCAAATGGAAGACGGTGATCCTGGCGCGCATCAAGGAACAGCCGATGCGCTATTCCGAACTGCGCCGACTGATCCCCTCGCTCTCCGACAAGATGCTGACCCAGAGGCTGGCCGAGCTTGTCGAGATCGGCTTCGTCACGCTCGAGACGTCGCCGGACGGCAAGGGACGCTACGCCTTGACCGGGCGCGGCGGTGATCTCGCCGCTGCGCTCCAGGCACTCTATGAATGGGGCAGCGTGCATGGCCGCGCCGAGGGCGTGCGTTTTCGCACCGATAGCGCAGCCACCACCTAGATCAATTCCGGGAAAGCGCGGTTTTTCCATCTGCAATTGCCTGAAAACAAAGGCATAGAGCGGTTCGGCGTTCCGGTGAAACGGTGGGTCGCGCCGGCAAGCCGACTGCCCTCAACCCGCATCGGCAAGCGCGCTGCAGAAGCTTGCGACATCGGTGACAACGGCTTCGCCGAGGAAGCGTAGCGTCGCCATCGAGCGGTCGCGCGCTTCGCGGTTGCCGAAGCCACAGGCGTCCTCGATTACCACGGCGACAAAGCCATTGTCGGTCGCCTGGCGAACGGTCGGCTCGATGCCGATCTCCATTGCGATGCCAGCGAGCGCTATCGTGCGCACGCCGCAATCGCGCAAGGCAAAGCCGAGCGCGGTGGAATCGAAGGCCGACATCGTGAGCTTGTCGAACACCGCCTCGTCCGCGCGGGGTTCCAGCTCGGGCACGATCCGCGTCGCTTCGGCGTCGCGCGGGAACCACGGCTCAACCGTGTCGGGGCTGTCGCGCCGCTGCCAGGCCATGGCGGTGCGCAGCTGCGTCGCCCCCATCCATTTGCGCGGCAGCGACAGATGGCGCGTGAACGCCACCCGCATTCCGGCCACGCGCGCCGCTTCCAGCACTGTGCCGGTGCGCTCGACGATGGTGGCGGCGCCGGCCACCTGGCGGCAGATGCCGACCTGCATGTCGTAGACCACCAGCGCGGTACGGCGCGGATCGCACCACTCACCCAGGTTGGCCGGGATTTCGATCCCGTCGCTCGACCGGATCATGCCGCAGTCCGGTCCCATGGCTTGGCGATATCGACGGTCGGGTCGAACAGGAATTCCAGGGGCAATGGCGCGTCGAAGGCGATGAAGTGCCATTCCAGCAGCCCGGCCTTGGACAGCGGGAAGTCCTCGGTGTAGCGCCGCGCTTCCGCAACGCTGTCGAGCTCGAAGACGATGATGACGCCGCCAATATCGCCGCGCGCATAATTCTCGCGCACGATCCCCGCCTTCCAGAGCCGCCAGACGTTCGACACTTCGTCGCGCAGATAAGGCCGCAGGTCGTCGAGCGTGACGCCGGGCCTGAAATTGTCATAGGCAAGAATCTTCATCGGCCGTTCCTTGCATTGCTGTTCGCCCAGCGCCGGGTAGCATGGCTGAATCGGCGGCGGCAACGAACGAGATGGTGCGTTGAAACGGCCGCACGATTGCCGTTCTGTGCCGCGCGATCCCTATGGGCGGCCGGGCGGCCGCGGGATAATTTTTGCTGAAGAGGAGGAAAAGCGCGGTGACCATCGAAAGGCTGAACCCCGAGGGCATGCACAGCAATCCGGCCTATTCGCAAGGCGTGTCGCTACCGGCATCCGCGCGCATCGTGCTGGTCGGCGGCCAGAATGGCGTCGACGCGCAAGGCCGGATCGTCGCCAGGGACGATCTCGCTGCACAGGACCGCTCAGGCGCTTTCCAACCTGGCAAAGGTGCTCGAAGCCGGTAGGGCAAAGCCTGAAGACCTCATCAGCCTCTCGGTCTATATCGCCGGCGACCTGGACATAGGGCCGGCCTTCGGCGCCTGGATGGCCTTCTGGGCAAACCGTGGCGCGCCGCCGATCATCAAGGTGCTGCGCGTCGCTGGCCTCGGCAATCCGGATTTTCTGATCGAGATGGAAGCCCAGGCGGCGATCGCCTGAGCCCTAAACAGGTTCTGCAAATCTTTTGCCCTGCCTGGAGGCCGGCGAAGCTTTTGCGAAATTCCATTCCCCTGCTGGCGGCCGGATTGGCACGATCTATCTTCTTTCCAACTGCAAACGGCTGGAAAAGACGGTAGGTTGCCGTCTTCCAGGGCGGTTGCTCATTCTGGCAACGGAGCATCTGACATGAGCAAGCACAAGATCGTGGCACCGGACGATGCATCGTCCCGCCTGCGCCCGCCCTATGCCTCGGTTCTCGACCTGATCGGGCAGACGCCGGTCGTCGAGCTGACCAAATTCGACATCGGCAAGTGCCGGCTGTTCATCAAGCTCGAAAGCCAGAATCCCGGCGGCTCGATCAAGGACCGCATCGCGCTGTCGATGATTGCCGCCGCCGAAAAACAGGGCAGACTGAAGCCCGGCGGCACCATCGTCGAGGCGACCGCCGGCAATACCGGTCTTGGCCTCGCCCAGGTCGGTATCCCGAAGGGCTACCGCATCATCCTCGTCGTGCCCGACAAGATGTCGCGCGAAAAAATCCAGCATCTGCGCGCGCTCGGCGCGGAAGTGCGCATGACGCGTTCCGACGTCGGCAAGGGCCACGCCGAATATTACCAGGACATGGCCGAAAAGATCGCCGCCGAGCTGCCCGGCGCCTTCTATGCCAACCAGTTTGCCAACCCGGCCAATCCGCACGCCCACGAAACCACGACCGGGCCGGAAATCTTTCAACAGCTCGGAGGCGATGTCGATGCGGTGGTCGTCGGCGTCGGCTCCGGCGGCACGCTGACCGGGCTCGGCCGCTACTTTGCGAAAGTCTCGCCGAAGACCGAGATGATTTTGGCCGATCCGGTCGGCTCGGTGCTGGCGCCGCTGATCAAGACCGGCAAGATGGTAGAGGCCGGAAGCTGGACCGTCGAAGGCATCGGCGAGGATTTCGTGCCGCCCAATGCCGATCTGTCGCTGGTCAGGAAGGCCTATTCCATTCCCGACAAGCAGAGCATGCTTGCGGTACGCGACCTGCTTTCCAAGGAAGGCATTCTCGCCGGCTCGTCGTCCGGCACGCTGCTTTCGGCGGCACTCCGCTATTGCCGCGAGCAGACCGTGCCGAAGCGCGTCGTTACCTTCGTCTGCGACAGCGGCAACAAGTACCTGTCGAAAGTCTTCGACGATTTCTGGCTGGTTGAGCAGGGCCTGGCCGAGCAGGAGCAGCATGGCGATCTGCGCGACCTGGTCATGCGCACGCTTCGCACCGGCGATGTCGTGTCGGTCGGCCCCGACGAAAGCCTGCTCAACGCCTATGGCCGCATGCGCCGCTCGGATGTCTCGCAACTGCCGGTGCTGGACGACGGCAAGCTCGTCGGCATCATCGACGAAAGCGATATCCTCGCCAAGGTCGAAGGCCCCTATGACAGCCGCTGGGACCGCTTCAAGGCCCCGGTCAGGACGGCCATGACCTCTAACCTGCACACGCTGCAGGCCAGCCAGACGCTGGACGCGCTGCTGCCGGTGTTCGACCGCAACGAGGTTGCCATCGTCTTCGATGGCGACGAATTTATTGGCCTGATAACCCGCATCGACCTGATCAACCATCTGAGGCGCGCCCGATGACCGTCAAAGCCACCGTATCGGGCAAAAACCGCCTCGCCTTCTCGACCCGCACCATCCATGGCGGCCAGAGCCACGACCCGACGACGGGCGCGGTGATGGTACCGATCTATGCCACCTCGACCTACGGCCAGCAGAGCCCGGGCGTGCACAAGGGTTTTGAATATGCCCGCAGCCAGAACCCGACCCGCTTCGCCTTCGAGCGCGCGGTGGCCGACCTCGAAAGCGGCGCAGCCGCCTTCGCCTTCGCTTCGGGGCTGGCAGCGATCGCAACCATTTTCGAACTGCTCGATTCAGGCGCGCATATCGTCGCCACCGACGACATCTATGGCGGCACGTTCCGATTGCTGGAACGGGTGCGCAAGCGCTCGGCCAACCTCCAGGTCGACTTCGTCGACTTCACCGATCTTGCCGCGGTCGAGGCGGCGATCCGCCCGGAAACCAAAATGCTCTGGGTCGAGACGCCGACCAACCCGCTGCTGCGTGTCGTCGACCTCGAAGGTGTCGCAGCACTGGCCAGGCGCAAAGGCGTGCTCTCAGTCGCCGACAACACCTTCTGCAGCCCCTATCTGCAGCGGCCGCTGGAGCTCGGTATCGACATCGTGGTCCATTCGACGACGAAATACCTCAACGGCCATTCCGACATGGTCGGCGGCGTCGCCGTGGTCGGCGACAACAAGGATCTCGCCGACCGATTGAAATTCCTGCAGAACGCCATCGGCGCCATTTCAGGGCCGTTCGACAGTTTCCTGGCGCTGCGCGGACTGAAGACGCTGGCGCTGAGGATGGAGCGTCATTCGTCGAACGGCCAGAAGATTGCGCACTGGCTGGAAAGCCGCCCCGACATCCGCCGTGTTATCTATCCCGGCCTGCCCAGCCACCCGCAGCACGCCATCGCCAGGCGGCAGATGCACGCCTTCGGCGGCATGATCACGGTCGAGCTCGACCGCGACCTCGCCGGCACCAAACGCTTCCTCGAACACACGCAGCTGTTCACGCTGGCCGAAAGCCTCGGCGGCGTCGAAAGCCTGATCGAGCACCCGGCGCTGATGACGCACGGCTCGATCCCGGCGAAAAAACGCGCTGAGATCGGCATTTCCGATTCGCTGGTGCGCTTGTCGGCCGGGATCGAGGATGGCGACGATTTGATTGCGGATCTGGATCAGGCGCTGGCGAGTTGAGGGGGCAGTCGTGTCGGAGGACTCGTGCTGAGACGGACAATTGCCAATGTCGGCGCCGCCCCTCACCTGCCTGCCGGCATCCTCTCCCCGTATAGCGACGGGGAGAGGGACGCCTTTGCCTGTGGTTTCGCAAGTCTTCTGCGCAGCAGAACTAGCGCCGAGGTCGCGACGGCCCCTTTCTCCCCGTCACTATACGGGGAGAAATGCCCGGCAGGGCAATGAGGGGCGGTGCCATCCGTCCCGCAATGTAATTGACTAAGTGGCATCTGGCAGAATTGTAATGCACACCATGAACAACCGACAACGCAACCAACCGACGGCAAACGACACCCCGCTCACCTTCGCCATCCTGGTCTTCCCCGGCTTTCCGATGATGGCGTTCAGCTCGGTCATCGAGCCGCTCCGCGCCGCCAACGTGCTGGCGAAGCGGGACTGCTACCGCTGGATCATCGTCGGCGCCGCCGAAGGTCCGGTGGAGGCCTCGAATGGCGTCGTCATCCAGCCCGGCTTTGCCGCCCATGACGCGCCGAAGGTCGATCGCATCGTTGTCTGCTCGGGCGGCGATGCCGATCATCTCGTCGCGCACGATGCCGTGAGCTGGATCCGCAAGAGCCTGCGCGGCGGCGCCCATATCGGTGCGGTGGCGGATGCGGCGTTCTTCCTCGCCCGCGCGGGCCTGCTCGACGGCCATGCCTGCACCTTGCACTGGACCAGCCAGGCAGCCTTCACCGAAGCGTTTCCGGATATCGAGCTGAGGCGCGATCTCTATGTTATCGACCGCAAGCGCTTCACTTCGGCCGGCGGCGTCGGCAGTCTCGACATGATGCTGGAAATCATCACCAACGATTATGGCGCCGAGCTTGCGGCCGGCGTCGCCGAATGGTTCGTGCACAGCCCGCTACGCTCCAGCGTCGACCGCAAGCTGATGCCGCTGCGCCTGCGCACCGGCGTGCAGAACGAGCTGGTGCTGTCGGCCATCGCCATCATGGAGGACGCGGTGGAGGAGCGGCTCGGTATGGCGGAACTGGCGGGGCGGCTTGGTGTCTCCTCCGACAAGCTCGAACGTAATTTCCGCTCCGAACTCAGCATCTCGCCCAACGGCTACTACCGCCGCCTGCGGCTGAAGCGCGCCGCCGACCTCTTGGCGCATTCGACGCTGATGGTGCGCGATGTCGCTCTGGCCTGCGGGTTTGCTTCGATGTCGAGCTTTGCCCGGGCGTTCCGGGAGGAACACGGCCACGCGCCGAAGGTGATGCGGCGGCATTAGATGCGTTAACCGCTCCACGCCGAGTTCCCGCCCACCCCCCTCTGGCCTGCCGGCCATCTCCCCCGCAAGGGGGGAGATCGGCAGCTTTGGTCCCGCCGCATATCCTGCTGCGTTGGTCATTGGCGAAGGCCGACGCGACATCCAATCTCCCCCCTTGCGGGCGAGATGGCCGGCAGGCCAGAGGGGGGTGCTGTCCCTCCAGCGCCTCTGCGGCGTCCGGCACAACATCTGCGGGATTCGGCATAGCCTCTTCGCGGCGCGCCGCTATGTTCAGGGCCTTCCAGGAGGCACCCATGAGCATCGTCGTTTTTGACCCCGACAGCACCGAGGATGTCGACTTTAGGGATCGCATGCGCCATCCGGCTGCGGCGGATCCGGCCGGCGGCATGTGGTTGTCGGATACCGAGCCGTCCTTCATCGACGCCGACGCGCTGCGCAAGGGCCGGCTGGCCAGGCTGCGCGCCTGGATGCGCGAGGCCGGCTATGGCGGCGTGGTTTTGTTCGACCCTTACAACCAGCGCTACGCCACCGGCTCGCGCAACATGTTCGGCTATTTCCTGCGCAACTCGACGCGCTATTTCTTCATCCCGACAGAAGGGCCGATCGTGCTGTTCGAATATCCGCAGAGCTACCATGTCTCGATGGTGCTCGACACGATCGACGAGGCGCGTCCGTCGAAGCTGGTGTGGTCTTCGGTTTCGGGCCGTGACGACGAAACCGCCGGTCCGTTCGCCGACGAGATCGCCGAATTGCTCAAGTCGCATGGCGGCGGCTCGATGAAGCTCGGCCTCGACCGCTGCAGCCATCTGCAGGCGCTCGCGCTGGAAAAGCGCGGCTGCGAGGTGCGGGATTGCCAGGGCGAGATTTTGGCGGTGCGCGCGGTCAAGACACCCGAGGAAGTAAAATGCCTGCAGGTGTCGATGGCTGGCGCCGAGGCTGCGGTCTATGCGGTGCGCGAGGCGATCAAGCCCGGCGTTTCCGAAAACGAGCTGTTCGCCATCATGTATGGCGAGGTGATCCGACAAGGCGGCGAGTTCATCGAAACCCGGCTGCTGACCTCGGGCCAGCGCACCAATCCGTGGTTCAACGAGGCGAGCGGCCGCAAGATCAGGCCGGGCGAACTCTTGGCGCTCGATACCGACACGATCGGCTGCTACGGCTATTATTCGGACTTTTCGCGCACCTTCCGCTGCGGCCCGGGCAAGCCGACGGATTATCAGAAGTCGCTCTACCGCATGGCGCACGACCAGGTTCAGCACAATATCGGGGTCGTCAAGCCGGGCATGGCGTTTCGCGAGATTGCCGAAAAGGCCTGGAAAATCCCGGACCGCTTCGTCGACCAGCGCTATACCTCGGTCATGCACGGCGTCGGCATGCATGGCGAGACGCCGTTCATCGCGCACGCCATGGATTACGAGACCTATGGCCGCGACGGGGTCATCGTGCCCGGCATGGTGGTCAGCGTCGAGAGCTATATCGGCGAGAAGGGCGGCCGCGAGGGCGTCAAGCTGGAAGACGAGATCCTGATCACCGAGACCGGCACCGAGCTTCTGTCGCGCTTCCCCTATGAGGATGAGTTTCTGGAGAAGCAGGTTTGACGCTCATCCTTTGGCGACTGTCGGAACCCCCCTTCGCTTCGTCATCCTGGGGCGGAGCAAGGAGCGCAGCGACGCGGCGCAGACCCCAGGATCCATGCCGTGACTTCAGAGCGCTGCTGCCGCGCAGAATTCTGCTCCGTTGCACGCCACGGCTAACGTCACGGCATGGATCCCAGGGTCTTCGCGACGGAGCTTCGCTCCTGCTTCGCCCTAGGATGACGAAGGTGGGGGCGCTTCGGCCAATCACCACTGCTTGCACCGGCGCGCTGAAAGGAACAGCGTTAGCCCGCAACCCAGGCGCATTCGCATGAAAAGCCCGATCTCGATCAAGCGCGGCAAGGTGGCGGCGGCGTTCATCGATCTCCAGGAGGAGCATCGGCGGGACAAGCGCTATCTGGTCGAAGGCTATGGCGACATCCTCGCCAACGTCCAGCGCCTGCAGGCAGCGGCACGAGCCAATCATGTGCCTTTGTATCACTGGGCCTATATCGTCGATCTCGCCACGGCACGGCCGTTCCACCCGGTCGAGGCCAACGGCAAGTCGGCGTTTTCCGACAAGGATGATCCGCTGACGGCGATCTGTCCAGAGGTCGGCCCCGTGCCAGGCGAGACGATGCTGGTCAAGACCGATGCCAGCGCCTTCCGCGCGGGGCCCGCCGCCGAGCGGCTGAAGGCCGACGGCATCGAGTGGCTGGTCTTTGCCGGCGTCTGGACCGAGGCGTGCATCGATGCCACCGTCAAGGATGCGGTGGCGCTCGGGTTTCGCGTGCTGCTGGTCAAGGATGCCTGCGGCAGCGGCAGCACTGCGATGCACCAGACGGCCATTCTCAATCTCGCCAACCGGCTCTATGGCGGCGCCGTCACCACCACCGACGGCGCCTGCCGGCTGCTGGCCGGCGAGACGGTCGAAGCCTGGCAGGTCGAGGGCTCGGTGCCGCTGCGCTTCAGCTATGAAAATGCTGCCCGGCTCTACGCCGAGCTCTGAACGGGATCGCGAAGCGATGATCAGCGAGGCCGAGCGACCCGAAACGACAGGGCGCGGAAAATACCAAACGCTGCTCGATCCGGAACTGTGGGCCTATATCGACAGGGTCAATGAGTGGCATCCGCCCGAAATCGTCTACATGCCGATCGAGCGGCAGCGGGCGGTCTATGACGCCATGTGCCGGGCGTTTCGCGAGCCCTATCCACCCGGTGTCAAGGCCAGCGATAGCGCGGTTCCTGCCATCGACCATGTGGTCCCGGTCCGGCGTTACCAATTGGCGGGCACGGCGCCACAAGCGATGGTCGTCTATTATCACGGCGGCGGCTTCGTGCTTGGCGGGCTCGACAGCCATGATGACATCTGCGCCGAGATTTGCGCCGGCACTGGCTTTGCCGTTTTGTCCGCCGAGTACCGGCTGGCGCCGGAACATCTGCATCCGGCGGCCTTCGAGGATGCGCTGGCCGTATTCGAACGGGCGACAGCGACGACCGGCTTGCCGATCGTGCTCTGCGGCGAAAGCGCCGGCGGCAACCTGGCCGCTGCGGTGGCACAGGCGACACGCCGCCATCCTCACCATGCGATCGGCCAGGTGCTGATCTATCCCGAGCTCGGCGGTGACGAGCTGGACGGCCCAGAGCTGGACGGCAAAGCGCGCGCGGGCTCCTATGTCGAGCACGCCGAGGCGCCGCTGCTGACATTGCGCGATGTCGAATTCTATCGGCATATCCGGGCAGGGAAGGGGCAGTCGCCGGACGACCCGACATTTTCGCCGCTTAGCGATACCGACTTCTCCGGCCTGCCGCCGACGGTCATCGTCACTGCCGAATGCGACCCGCTGTCAGCGGACGGCCAAGCCTATCGCGACCGCATCCTTGCCGCCGGCGGCAAGGCCTGGTGGCGCGAGGAGCCGCGGCTGGTGCACAGTTTCCTGCGCGCCCGCAAAACCGTGCCGCGAGCCGGCGAGGCCTTTGATCGCATCGTGGCGGCAATAGCCGCGCTGGGCGGGGGTGACTGGCCGGAGTGACGCGGGCCGTCTTCCAAGCTCCACTGTCGCGGAACAGCGCACAACAACTGCGGAAACCCGAACACTGCTGCGGTCAGGCCAGCCCTATCATCACGCCCGCCCGCATCCGCGATGCGCCGGCCCGACAGGGAGGATTTACGATGAAGTTCATGCTGACCGATCGAAAACTGCATCCGCAGGCCGAGCCCGTCGCCGACGGCTTCAGGAAAGGCCAGATGAACCGGCGCGAATATCTCGCCACCATGGCTGCGCTCGGCGTCAGCGCTGCCGGCGCGTTGGCGCTGGGCGGGCTTGCGCCGTCGCCGGCCAGGGCCGAGGAACCGAAGCGCGGCGGCATCTTGCGTGTCGCCATGAACGTCAAGGGCTGGAAGGATCCGCGCACCTTCGACGGCGTCGAGATGTCCAACGTCGCCCGCCAGTGCAACGAATATTTGGTGCGCTGGAAGCGCGACTTCACCTTCGAGCCATGGCTGCTCGAGAGCTGGGAAACCAGCGACGACGCCCGCGTGCTGACGCTGCATGTGCGCAAGGGCATCACCTGGTCGAACGGCGACACCTTCAACGCCGACGACGTGATCCACAATCTGACGCGCTGGTGCGATGCGTCAGTCGCCGGCAATTCAGTCGCCGCGCGCATGGGCGCACTGGTCAACGCCGATACCAAGAAGGCCGTCGACGGCGGCATCGAGCGCGTCGACGATTTCACCGTCCGGCTCAATTTGCCTAAGCCCGACATCTCGCTGATTGCCGGCATGGCCGATTATCCGGCGCTGATCATGCATCGCAGCTATGAAGGCGACGGCGATCCGCTGAAGGCATTGGCGATCACCACTGGGCCTTGCGAACTCGTGGCATGGGATGCCGAGGTCGGCGCCGAAGTCCGCCGCAAGGACAAGCCATGGTGGAAGGGCGAGTTCTATCTCGACGGCATCAAATGGGTCGACTACGGCTCCGATCCCAACGCCATGCTGTCGGCATTCGAATCGGGCGAGGTCGACACCGACCACGAAACCGCCTCCGACACGGTTGCGCAGACCGATTCCATGGGCCTGAGCAATTCCGAGATCGCCACCGGCTCGACCATCGTCGCGCGGTTCAACATCGGCAATCCGCCCTATGACGACATCAAGGTTCGGCGCGCCGCCCAGCTCGCAGTCGACAACGCCGCCGTGCTGAAGATCGGCATGGACAACCGCGGCAAGCCTGCCGAGAACCATCATGTCGGGCCGATGCATCCCGAATATGCCGATATCGGCCCGGCCGTCCGCAATGTCGATCAAGCCAAGGCGCTGCTTGCCGAGGCCGGCAAGGCCGACCACGAATACGAACTCATCTCGGTCGATGTCGACTGGCAGAAGAGCACCGGCGACGCCATCGCCGCGCAGATGCGCGAGGCAGGGCTGAAGATCAAGCGCACAGTGCTGCCGGCCGCCACCTTCTGGAACGACTGGAGCAAATATCCTTTCTCCTGCACGGAATGGCTCGGCCGGCCGCTCGGCGTGCAGGTGCTGGCGCTCGCTTATAAGTCTGGCGCCGCCTGGAACGAGAGCGCCTATGCCAATCCGGAATTCGATACTCTGCTCGACAAGGCGCTGGCAATGCCCGATCCCGGCGCCCGCAAAGAGCTCATGGCCAAGATCGAACAGAATTTGCGCGATTCCGGCGTTATCATCCAGCCCTACTGGCGCTCGGTCTATCGCACCTATCGCAAGGGCGTGCATGGCTGCGAGCAACACCAGTCGCTCGAGCAGCATTTCGAGAAGGTCTGGATTGAGGCGTGACTGCGGGTCTTCCCTTCTCCCCTTGTGGGAGAAGGTGGATTGGCGCGCAGCGCCAAGACGGTTGAGGGGTGCTGGACGGAGTGCCGTCGGTACCAAGCTGGAACACCCCTCATCCGGCCGCTTCGCGTCCACCTTCTCCCACAAGGGGAGAAGGAAGAGCCACGCCCCTCCCTGAAATCTCCCGTCCAAGCCGCACCGTTTCCCGGATCAGCAGGTCCAGATCGTCGCGCCGGGTGCGGTGGTTGTTGATCGCCACCCTGAGGCAATGCTGGCCATGCACCGTCGTGTCGGAAATGGCGGCGATGCCTTCTTCCTGCAGCCTCAGCATGATCTCGGTGTTGAGCGCTTTCAGGCGCTCAGCGTCCAACCCATCGGCGCGGTAGCGAAAGCAGACGATGTTGATGTTCACCGGCGCCACCAGTTCGAGTGCCGGTTCGGCCTCGATCAGCGCACCGAGATAATGCCCTTGCGCGATGTTCTGGTCGATCAGCCGACCGAACTTTTCGATGCCGTGCTCTCGCAGCGCCATCCACACCTTCAGCGCCCGGAAGCCGCGCGTCGTCTGCAGGCCGTAATCGTGCAGCCATTGGCCGGAGGCCAGGCCGCGCGGCGTCGATTCCAGATATTCCGGCGTCACCGCGAACGTGCCGCGATGCGCGGAGGCATCCCGGATCAGCGCGCAGCCGACCTCGAAGGGCGCGTGCAGCCATTTATGCGGATCGAGCGCGATCGAGTGGGCGTGCTCGATGCCGGCGACGCGATGCGAATTGTCCGGCGCAATCGCAAGCAAGGCGCCGATGCAGCCGTCGATGTGAAACCACAGATCTTCTTTTGCGGCCAGGTCAGCCAGCGCTTGCAGATCGTCGATTGCGCCGGTGTTCACTGTGCCGGCCGTACCGATTACGCAGGCCGGCTTGAAACCGGCCTCGCGGTCCTCAGCGATCGCCGCCCGCAACGCAGCGATGTCGATCCGCAGCCCCGCATCGCTCGGGATGCGACGCAGCGCCCGGTTGCCGAGGCCGAGCGCTTCCATCGCCTTGCGGTGACAGGAGTGAAGCTGGTCGGAGCCGTAGAAACGCAGCGGCTTGTCGATGCCGGCAACGCCGTGCTCGCGTATGTCGATGCCGGCCTTGATGTTGCGCGCCACGGTCAGCCCGATGATGTTGGCCATCGAGCCGCCGCTGACCAGCGTGCCGCTGGCCGATTGCGGAAAGCCCATCATTTCCTTGCACCAGTCGACGACCTGGTTGTCCATCAACGCGGCGGCATGGTTGCCGCCGCCGAGGTTGGAGCCCTGGATCGCCGCCAGGAAGTCGCCGAGCGCGCCGGTGAAATTGCTTGAGCCCATATACCAGGACCAGAAGCGCGGATGGATGTTGCCCATCGGATAGGGCATCAAGCTCCTGGTGACGTCGCCATAGATTTCTGCCAGCGGCGCCGGCGAACACGGCAGCGGCGATGTGAAGAAGGTCCTCACATCAACCGGCATCTCCTGCCACACCGGACGCTCTCTGACATCGCGCAGGTAAGCGACGGCATCATCGACGATCCGATGCGACAAGACCTGCACGTCGGCCCAGTTCGAGGGGTCAAGCGTTTCCTCGGTGGCCGTGACGGCCAGTCCAGGCTTCGTGTCCATGCAGGCCGCTCCCGATGTGCCGCCGTCACGCCGGAAACTGGCAGCCGGGCGTCGACTGCGAAAGCGCGGTCTCCTCGGCGTCCATCTCCGCTTCGATGCCGTCGAATAGCGGCGTCGTCATGTAGCGCTCGCCGGTGTCGGGCAGCATGCACAGGATCACCGAGCCGGGCGCCGCCCTTTCCGCGATCTGCCGCGCCACAGCGAAGGTCGCTCCGCCGGAGATGCCGGTGAAAATGCGTTCCTTCTGCGCCAGCGCCTTGGCCCATTTCGTGCCCTCGGGCCCGGCGATCGGCACCACCTCGTCATAGAGGCCGGCGTCGATCGCCTCCTGCAGCACGTCCGGAATGAAGTCGGGCGTCCAGCCCTGGATCGGGTGCGGCTCGAACGCCGGATGGCTGGCGGCAGGCGCGCCGCCGGTGCTGCGCTGCTGCGGCTTGCCGCTGCCGATAAGCTGCGCATTGGCCGGTTCGGCGAGCACGATCCGGGTCTCCGGCCGCTCGCGGCGGAGCACGCGTCCGACGCCGGCGACGGTGCCGCCTGTGCCGTAGCCGGTGACGAAGCAGTCGAGCCGGGCGCCGGCGAAATCGTTGATGATCTCGCGCGCCGTCGTCGCTTCGTGAATGGCGGCATTGGCCTTGGTCTCGAACTGGCGGGCAAGGAACCAGCCATTGGCTTCGGCGAGCTCCGCCGCCTTCGTGTACATGCCAAAACCCTTCTGGGCGCGCGGCGTCAGCACCACCTTGGCGCCCAGCATGCGCATCAGCTTGCGGCGTTCGATGGAAAAACTGTCGGCCATCGTCACCACCAGCGGATAGCCCTTCTGGGCGCAGACCATGGCAAGGCCGATGCCGGTGTTGCCGCTGGTCGCCTCGACGACGGTCTGGCCCGGCTTCAAAGCGCCGCTGCGCTCGCCCTCCTCGATGATGTTGAGCGCCAGCCGGTCTTTTACCGAGGCGGCGGGATTGAAGAACTCGGCCTTCACATAGATCGTGGCATGGTCCGGTCCGAGATTATTGATGCGGATCGCCGGCGTATCGCCGACCGTATCGAGAATGCTGTCGAACAGACGGCCGCGCCCGGCGGTGGTTCTGATTTTCTGTTGATGCAACACGTCGATCTCCTCGCTTTGTCGTTGTCTCTTGTAGTCACGGGCCGGTTACAGACCGGTGGCTTGGGCGGCGAGGTTTCGAGACCTTGTCGCGCTACATTTGCCTCCCGGCAATGCCAGCATCCGGCGCGGGAATTCGCTGCCGGATGCACCGTGTCGCGTTTGGTGATAAAACAAAGGCCGACTGGCCAGCGTGGGAGCAGGCGTGGAAACGTACGTGGAATCCGCCCGATCGAGCCTCGGTGGCGAGATGGCCGGTCTTTCGGTGCGTCTGCTCGGACCGCTGACGATCGCACGCAACGGCACCTCCGTCGAGCTTCCGAAGTCGCGCAAACTGTGTGCGCTGTTCGCCTATCTGGCGCTGGCGCCGCATCCGGTCGGCCGCAGCCGCCTGTGCGAGCTTTTGTGGGATGTGCCGAACGACCCGCGCGGCGAGCTTCGCTGGTGCCTGAGCAAGCTTAGAGGCATCCTCGATGAACCGCATCATCGCAGGGTCGAGACACCAGGCGACATGATCGCGCTTGATCTGAGAGGTGCTTCCGTCGACGCTGTCGACATAGCCTCGGCCGCCGCCAAGGGCGTTGAGACGCTCGGTCTAGAGCGGCTCCAGGCTCTTTCCGGAATGTTCGCCGGCGACCTTCTCGATGGGCTGGAGATCGACCGCAGCCCGCATTTCAACAGCTGGCTGATCGCTCAGCGCCGTCGCTTCACCTCGTGGCACGCCGCCATCCTGGAACATCTCGTCAACAAGCTTCCGGCGGATGCCGACGAGATGTCTTCGCATCTGGACAAATGGCTGGAACTCGCTCCGTTCGACGGGCGCGCGCATGTGGCTCTTCTGAAAGGGCTGGCGCAGCGCGGCCAGTTTGGCGCGGGCGAGGAACATCTCGCTTCAGCGGCGCAGCTGTTTGCTTCGGAGGATCTGGATTTCGGACCCGTTCGTGAGGCATGGCGGATGATCCGCAACGAACGACCTGCCGCTACGCTCTGGGCGCGACCGTCACTCGTACCCGCGGCCCCTCACGCGTCAATTATGCTTTCCCGTTCCGATACCGCTGCATCACAGAAGGCTTCGCTCGCGGTGATGCCGTTTGCCGAAGAGGCGGCTGTCGGCGGCCCGCGCGGTGGATTGGCCGACGGCCTCACCCACGACATCATCACCCGCCTGGCCAAGCTCAGGGACTTTTTCGTCATCGCGCGCGGCTCGGTGTTTGCCTTGGCGGAGAAAAACATCGCGCCCGAAGATGCCGGCCGGCGGCTCAACGTCGACTATGTCGCCACCGGCACCGTGCGCTGCCAGGCCGGCCGCGTCACCGTCGCGGTCGAGCTGGTCGAAGTGCGCACCGCCAGGATCGTCTGGGCCGAGACGTTCGAGCGCAGGCCGGACGACATCTTTGCCGTGCTCGACGATATCGGCAACAGTATCGTCTCGTCGATCTCGGCCGAGATCGAAACGGTCGAGCGCAATCGCGCCATGCTGAAGGCGCCCAATTCGCTGAACGCCTGGGAAGCCTACCACCGCGGCCTCTGGCACATGTATCGCTTCACTCGCACGGAAAACGAACAGGCCCGGCATTTCTTCGACATAGCCTTGAAGCTTGATCCGACCTTCGCCCGCGCCTATGCCGGGCTCTCCTTCACCCATTGGCAAAATGCCTTCCAGCGTTGGGGCGACCGCGACCAGGAAAGCGCCCTGGCCTTCGAGGCAGCCGGCCAGAGCCTGCTCGTCGACGATCACAATCCGGCCGCGCACTGGGCCATGGGGCGGGCGCTGTGGCTGCGCGGCGAGCAGGACGGCTCCCTCATCGAGCTGGAACGCGCCGTAGACCTCAGCCCGAATTTCGCGCTCGGCCACTATGCGCTCTCTTTCGTCCATTCGCAGTCCGGCGATCCGCAGGCCGCGATCGGCTCGTCCGACCATTCCAGGCATCTGAGTCCCTTCGATCCGCTGCTGTTCGGCATGTTGGGCGCCAGGGCGATGTCGCATGTCCGGCTCGGCCAGTTCGACGAAGCCGCCGAATGGGCGCTGAAAGCAGCCGCGCGTCCCAACGCCCATGCCATCATCCTCGCGATTGCCGCGCATTGCCTTGCGCTGGCGGGGCGGCTGGAGGAGGCTAAAAGTTTCGCCGCTGCGCTGCGCAAGATGCTGCCGAACTACTGCGCCGACGATTTAATCGGCACCTTCCGCTTCGAGCCGGGCGCCGAGGCGCTGTTCCGGCAAGGCGCCAGGCGGATCGGGCTCGGGTGAAGCAGGCGCGGTTAGCCGGGTTCTCCAAACCGCTCATCGCGGCTGGCCGCCCCAAACATCGTCATGTCCGCAGCCAAGGCGCATCGTCAGATTGGTTGCGAATTCGTCGACCAGAGCGGATCAGACGGGCTCAACCGATTTGACGTTGCCGGCGGTGTCCACGAGGCAGCTTGTCTTCTTGTCACTGGCATCGAGTTCGACCTGATAGGTCTTGGAATCGAGCTTGCTCGATGAAACCGGAAGTATCTTCGTGCTGTCGACGCCGCTCGCCTTGGCGACCGCATTGGCGCAAAGCAGCTGAAGGTCCGCCGGGGCCGTCTCGACCTTGGTCCTGGACATCTGGTCCTGAGGCGGCGGCGGTGGCGCGCTGACGCAAGCGCTGAGGGCTCCAGCCAGGAGTGCGATTGCTGTCGCCCGGATTGAAGTTCTCACTGCATTTTTTGCCGACATTGCTTGTCCCTCTCCGAATGCCGCTCACACACCCTTGTAAAGTGCCGCCCCTTGCATGAGAACGATGACCTTGGCCCCAACTTTGACGCGGGATGCGAGATCGACGATGTCGTCGTTCTCATACGGATGCATCCCGATGACACGTCGAGCCCGATCGTCCATGGCTCCGGGGTCCCGTGTATCCGGTAGATCGTGTCCTGGTCGCGCTCATAGAGGTAGAACGCCCTCGCGCCGAGCGGGTTGTCGGGCCCTCCCTTCATGCCTCCGGCGTATTTCACCGCCTTCGGATCGCGAGCGACCATTTCGGCCGGAGGCGTCCAGGTCGGCCACTCCGCCATGCGGCCGACGCGCACGATGCCGGCCCAGCCAAACCCCTCCCGGCCCACGCCGATGCCGTAGCGCATGGCCTGCTGACCCGGCTGCACAAGGTAGAGAAAGTGCTGGTTGCCATCGATAATGATCGTGCCTGGCGCTTCCGCGGTGCGGAATTTGACCATCTGCGGACGAAATGCCTCGGGCACCTCATTATGCGCGGCGTAGTATTTGCGCCTTGGTGCGATCGTAGTCCACCCATTTGTGGGTTTTCGGGTCGAAAACCTGTGTTCCCGCAGCCAGCGCTCTTCCCCCTCGCTTCGGTGCTGAAATGAACCGGGACGGGAACAATCTGTCGCGGCAAGCACCGGGTTGTGACAGCAGCCCCATCTTCCGACGGGCAACGGCTGAAGGTGCAGCAGTGCGTCCGCCAAAGAGAGCGCCTTCACGTGCCGCCCCTGCAGGCTACCCGATGACAATCCGACTGGGAAGATGCTCACAACGCGGCCGCGGCGCCCTCCACTGCGCCTCTATGCGGCACGCCGCAGCGTTGAAAGTCCGGTAAACGGGCGGCGTTTCTTTCGGCCTGCGCAACTGCCGGCTGGGTTCGAAAAAATACCACAATAGATCGCGATTAGGGCGATCATATAAGATGCAGTCTCGTCGCGCCGTTTTTGTAAAGCTGGCGCAAAATTCACAGCAACGTAGAATATTACTTGTACTAACTCGGATTAATGAGAACAGAACTAAGGGAGTATTCCGGAATCTTGCTACTGGTCACATTTCAGTATCTGCTAAGATAGCCAGTGCTGATTCCGAATTATTAAGCATTTGCAAAATTCAATCCTGCGATATTGGGATTTGTCCTTGTCATAGGCTGACTCGGATGCAATTTCTTGGAAGCACAGCCGCGTCAGCGGATTGTTGAAACATGCTTGGGCGGATGGGGCACTAAGCATGGAGAGGAATATTGACATTCGCTAATGCGGCGGCCCCCGCCGGGAGCGTTTCCTCCTACGTAAGAGATTACGGCAACCGTCGGCTAAGTCGTCGAATGCATCGCCCACAGCCCGGCTCTCGTTCGATGGCCGGCGAAGCTTTGCCGTCCTCCGATTGGCGCCAGACTTCGCGGCAAGAGCGGGGATCGCCGCCTGCAATGGCCTTCCGATATGGACGATGTCCGCCGCCAACCAGTCGGAGGAATGAGTCATGAAATTCGTAATCTGTGCGGCCTTGGCCACTGCTTTGATGGCGATCTCCGGTTGTACCATCGACGACTACGATGGTTGCCGCGGAAGGACCTGCCTGGTTGATCGGTCCCATAAAGGGAGCCGGAAGATAGACGACCGGCCGCAGTTCGACAGGAACGGCAATCCCAACTTCGATACCAGGGGCCGTTACATCGGCTGCCATGGGCTCGGATGTAAGGTCGACGATCCTGATGACGGGGATCAAAGCATCGACGACAGGCCGCAGTACGATAAGGAAGGCAATCCGAACTTCGATACGCAAGGCAACTACCAAGGCTGCCGCGGCATCGGCTGCGAGGTCGATACACCGGACGATGACAATTCATCGGACGACGACGATTCCGATTAGTGGACCCTCCAACACGAACGAAGAGGATGCCCTCATGTCTGAATCCAACGGTCTTATCCCGCGATGTGCCAAAATCATGATGATCGGCCTCATGGGGTTGGGAATGACACTGACCTTCGCTTTCGCCGCGAATGGTGCCTGCGACGGCGTAAAGGTCGATGTGACGAAGGTGCGCAAGCAGGAATATGCCCCCCTCGTTGCCTCGGCGTTGGACAACAAGGTCAAGCCCGCTCGGGTGAAGTTCATCACGATCATGGAGAACGGCAACTGGAGCGCCACCTACGTCTCCACGCCGGTGAGCGACGACGGCGTGATGTTCTTCCAGACAGTCGACGGAAAAAAGCAATTTCGCGACGTGTGGGGCGGCTATGCCGACCCGTCGGAAAAACCTGAACTGGTATCCTGGGCGAAGAAGCTCGGAGCGCCGCAAGATCTGGCAAAGTGTTTTGCCGAGGAAGTTACGGAATGACGGTGATGATCGCTGGAAATTGCCGCTGACCGTTGGTGCAGGGGGAGAGTGATTGGTGAGCGCTCCGGGGAGCGGGGCCTCTGAGATCGATTCCAATCATCAGCTGCAGGATGTGCAAAATGCAAACTGTTCGAAAGTCCAGACTGATAATGCAGTTCGCCCGTGCATTGGCAACTTCAGTGAAAATGACGGCTGTTGTGAGTGTAGCCGTCCCGCACACGATCAATGTTGCGTATGCTAGCAAATATGATCTGCCGAAACCCTATGTTTCCCGGCTCTTAACGCGGTTTTGATCCCCATCAACCACGCCTCTCGGCACCGCTACCAGATCCCGCCCAAGCTTCGCGGGGTGTATGTCTTGGCCGTTGCACCCCATGGCGTTGCCGCGCGGCAAGGCATCCGACCGGGTGACGTGCTTGCCACAGTGCGGCATCAACCGATTTCGACGCCGACCGATGTCGACCGACTCGTTTGGGCCGCTCTTGCCGTCAGCGCTACCAGTTTTCTGTTTGGCGTGAACCGCGGAACAGAAGTCGAAGATGTCGTCGAAGTCAATACCAACATCACCGTCAACAACTTCAATACCAACATCTCGGTCAACAATATCTCGCAATGGACGAGCGTCGATAACCATGAGGAGTGGACGCAGATCGTCGATCAGTATGACGACGAGATGGAGACAAGTCTCAACGACACGAGCTATCGCGAAGACGACTCGCAGCCCGGCGACAGCAGTCCAGACGTAACTCCTCCCGATGCTGATGACGATTCCGACGATAACAACGCGGACACCGATGGCGATAGCTCGGACGACAGCACCGACGACGACAGTTCCAATGATCAGGACGATTCGAGCGATCAGAATGACGATGATGGTGATGACGACAACAACACCGACGACGATAGCTCGGATGACAATACCGACGACAATAATTCCGATGATCAGGACGATTCGACCGATCAGAACGACGATGAAGACTCAGCGGCCGGTGACGATGACCAAAACAGCACCGACACCGACGATGACAGCACGGATGGCGATGCGTCGGATGACAGTAGCGACGACAGTAATGGATCGGATGATGACGATTCCAATTAGTGGCTGGCCCCGCCGGCCACGGATATCTGAAGTGAACGGCGGGATAACCACCGCCCGTCAATTCGGTGGATTCTAAACGGAGGACAATCGATGAAAACCGCAATACTGAGTGCCGCCATGGTTCTGGCCATGCCGAATTTCGTACTCGCCGAGGACAAGTGCTACGACGCCGCCAAGGATCAGGCCTCGCTGAATGCGTGCGCCGATGCCGCGTTCAAGAAATCCGACAAGAAGCTCAATGAGCTTTACCAACAGATCGAAGCCCGCCTGAAGGGTGACGCGGATACCAAGAAGCTTCTCGTCCAGGCACAGCGGGATTGGGACAAATTTCGCGATGCGGAGTGCCGTTTCCAGACTGCGGGAGCGGCCGGAGGAAGCGTAATGCCGATGCTCACCGCGCAGTGCATGGACAGCCTGGCTCAATCCCGGGTCAAAGCCTTCGAGGGTTACCTGAAATGCGGCAAGCAGGGCGATCCGATGAGTTGTCCCGTTCCGGCCGCGAATTGACACGTCGGTGTCGGGATGAAGACCTTCATCGTATCTGGAGTGCACTTGGTAGCCGGGCTCTTGCTGGCGGCAATTGTTACGGCCGCAGGTGCCGCTGAGATCCCCGAAGGGGACTATTACATCGTCGCGAAGCATTCCTACAAAGCGCTCACCGCCTTTGAAGGCAGGCATGGCGAGATCGTGCTTGGTCAGTCCGCTCGCAAACCCAAAGATGGTCCCGCGCAGCTGTGGACCATCACCAGGGCGACCGGAGAAACGAACGGCGCAACCTATCAAATCCGGTCTCGACGATACGGAACGTATCTTGCTGGGGGCGACGAAGACGAAAACGGGAATACGAGTGTCGTCCTCAAGGACGAGCAGTCCGCTGAGGGGCAGGCATGGCGCTTCAAGCCGCATTTGAACAGCTACGGCATCGAGCTGGATGACAGCGGCACGACGCTCAACGTCAGGGCCAATGAACGTGCGGACGACGCTCGGATCATCGTCTATGACGCCAGCCTGGACGATAATGCCCAGTGGTTGCTTTATCCGGCCGGCAATGGCGACCGACCGGCAGCGGCGTCGGCAGCGGTGTCGGAATTCGACAATCTGAACAAACGCTTTCGCCTCGCTCCGATGCCTGCAGCCACACCCGAGGCCAGTAGGCTGAGACGCACGAAGCTGATGGACGATCAGCCAAGCGGTGTGTTCGTGAAAAAGGGAGAGGCAGTATCGGTTACGGCCGAAGGCCTGCCGCCTTCCCCCGACGGCTTGACGATCATGATCGGCCCGATGAACAGCTTCTATGACGAAAGGCCCCAGGATGACCCGCAATTGATCATCGCCAAGGAAGGGCGCACCGACTTCACGGCGAAGCGCGACGGGCTGATCTATTTCCGCTACGCCGAGAGCGGCTTCAGTGCGGCTCTGCCTCCGATCGACGTGGCAATCGTGCGTGGCGGCAGTTCGATCCCCCTCTACGTCAAGGGAAAAACAAGCTTCGAAGACTGGCGTAAAATGCTCACCGACATGCCCGGTGCGCCATTCGTCGAGATGATAAGCGAGCGTGTTGCCATTACCGCGACCCGCAAAGTCTATATGAGGGCGCCTCAGGACGACCCTGCGGAAATTCTCGACACCCTCGAGCAAATTCTAGGCTGGTACGATGCGCTATCCGGTCTCGACGGTTCCTCCAAACTTCATCGGGCATCCCGTTTGCGCATGCACTATCAGCAGGACACGGTGACACCGGCGAAGGTCTTCGACGACGGCATATACATGTACGCAGGCAACTATTTCATAGGTGTCCCCGGCAGCAACATGGGTGATTTGCTGAACGTGAAGAAGCTGCGGCAAGCGTGGTCGATCTGGCATGAAACCGGCCATATGTACCAGCAGCAAGATTGGACCTGGGGCGAGATTGTAGAAACTACGGTCAATATCTACTCGCTCAACGCCCAGGCACATTTTGGCCATCCGTTCCGCTTGAAAGAGCGCGATGACTCTACTGGCAAGACGCCGCTGGATCTGGCGGCGCGATATCTGGCGCGGAAGACGCGCGATTTCGACAATGAAAAACAGATGCGTGTCAGCGCGGATGACGACGATGAGCTTTGGGCGCGGCTGGTCATGTTCGATCAATTGCGCCGGGGTCTCGGCGAGGATTTCTATCCGAAGCTTCACCGATATTATCGCGAGCATCCACTGGATGATGCCAATGAGCAGGATGCGGTCAAGATACAAACCTTCATCCTGCGTGCCAGTACGGTCGCAAATCAGGACCTGACCCGGTTCTTTTCCGATTGGGGGCTGCACATCGAGCAGGAAACCGCCGACAGATTGAAGCGTTTGAACCTGCCTCCAGCAGATTCTCAACTGTCGCGCGTTCGTCTGAATGTCGCTTCACGGTGAAGCCGGCGGCGAGCGTGATGCCGGCGCCAGACACGAAAGGATGCGGGGGGCATCGGCATTGCGTGAGGGGCCTTAAAGGAGGTGGATTGTGAAACGCTATAGATCACTGCCCGCAGTGACGATCGCAGCATCTGCGCTGTTGGCATGTGTTGCGTCGGCAACAACCCAGGGCGATATGGGCTTCGACGTCAACGTCACGCTTTCCAAAAAGGCAGCCGCCAGGCTCGCGGCTAAAAAGGAAGGGATCGTTGTCCTCGCCTCCTATTACGGTGACCCGAAGCGGAGCGCCGAGAAGCACGCCAACGAAGTCGGCCAGATCGATCTCACGCCGCAGGACGAAGAGGTCGAGATAGCGGGCACAGCGGGCCACGCCCACATCAGCGGCACAAAGGTGGACACGAAGCGTCTCGATTGGCTTGCCGGCCCTCCCGAGGTCAACGTCAACGTTGCGTCGGCGCGCAAGAGCAGTCCGGACAATCTGCTCAGCTGCGATTTCATCGACGGTCCACTAAGCGATGTCCAAAGGAAGCCTGTGACGCTTCATTGCGGATTGATCGAAGAAAATGTGGACACGAAGTTGAGGCCATAAGGCTTACAAAATCATGCCGCCTCGTGACCGGCGTTAACGCAGATTATCGGCGGCATGACCTGCTTTACTCAAGGGAGGGTGAGGATTCTCATGCGCCCATTGTTCGCAATCTGTTTCTGCCTGGCCATCATGTCCTTGCCTGCCGCCGCCTATGCCGAGCGTCGTTGTGGCTGGTACTCCAGCCCGACACCCGGCAACCTCGTCCTGACCGACAGTGACGGGGATTGGTGGATCCAGATGCAGGGACGGCCGGATCCCAAAGGCATCGACAATGTGCCGGCCTTTAACGAGCGGCAATTCGTCGAGACCAATGTGCCTGGTTCGGGCCACGGCTACGGATGCGCGTGCATGACCGTAGCAACCAACGCCAAGCAACAGAAGATCACCAGAGTGATCTCGGGCGAAATCCTTCCGCTGCTGCGCTGTCGCAACGACAGATCGCTGCCTAACCCGGGCGGATAATTGTTAGATATCTTGTGGATGCCATGGACGACGGCAGGCAGACTAGGACATCCGGCCAAGAAAAAGCCCGGCAGACCGGGCTTTTTCTTGGAGTTTCTGAACCCTATCAAAAAGTTCGAAACGGGAATTTGGTGCCCAGAAGAGGACTCGAACCTCCACTCCTTGCGGAACACGGACCTGAACCGTGCGCGTCTACCAATTCCGCCATCTGGGCTGGTGCGCGCTCATTAAGCGGGCGAGGGATGAGTGTCAACGCGCTTTTTTGAAAGCCGCGTTCCTTCTCCGGCTCAGTGCCCCAGCACTTCCTTCGACGCCACCGTGGAATCGGCGTTGAGCGTGTAGATGACCGGCACGCCGGTGCCGAGTTCGAGCTTGACGATCTCCTCGCCCGATTTGCCGTCCAGCGCCATGATCAGCGCGCGCAGCGAATTGCCGTGTGCCGCCACCAGCACCGTGCCGCCGCGCAGCACATGCGGTTGCAGATCGTGCAGGTAATAGGGCCAGACGCGCGCGCCGGTGTCCTTCAGGCTTTCCCCGCCGGGCGGCGGCACGTCATAGGAGCGGCGCCAGACATGCACCTGCTCCTCGCCCCATTTCTTGCGCGCATCATCCTTGTTGAGGCCGGACAGATCGCCATAGTCGCGCTCGTTCAGCGCCTGGTCGCGAATGGTCTCGAGCTCGCTCTGGCCGACGGCGTCGAGAATATGCTGGCAGGTCTTCTGCGCCCGGATCAGCGACGACGTAAAGGCGATGTCGAATTTCATGCCACGCGCCTTCAGTTTGGCGCCCGCTTGCTTGGCCTCGGCATGGCCCAGTTCGGTCAGGTCGACGTCGCGCCAGCCGGTAAAAAGGTTCTTCAGGTTCCATTCGCTCTGGCCGTGGCGCACGAGCACGAGAGTTCTCGACATATTTGCTCCTTGAAATTTTGTGGATCAGCCAAGTCTTGTGGATCAGCCAATTCTGTGGATCAGCTTGTCAGGCCGAGTACGTCCCGCATCGAATAGAGGCCCGGCTTGCGGCCGCGCGCCCACAGGGCTGCCTTGACCGCGCCGCGGGCAAAGATCGCCCGGTCTTCGGCGTGGTGGGCGAGCGTGATGCGCTCGCCGGTACCGGCCAGCACCACACTGTGGTCGCCGACCACCGAGCCGCCACGCAAGCTGGCGAAACCGATCGAGCCGCTCTTGCGCACGCCGGTATGGCCGTCGCGCACGCGAACATCGTTGCCGGCAAGTGCTACGCCGCGCCCGGCAGCGGCGGCTTCGCCGAGCAGCAGCGCCGTGCCCGACGGCGCATCGACCTTGTGCCGGTGGTGCATTTCGAGGATCTCGATGTCGAAATCGTCGGCATCGAGCGCGCGCGCGGCCTGCTCAACCAGCACCGCCAGCAGATTGACGCCGAGGCTCATATTGCCTGACTTGACCACCGTCGCGTGGCGCGCCGCCGCCGCGATCCTGGCATTGTCTTCGGCCGAGCAGCCGGTGGTGCCGATGACATGGACGATGCGTGCCTGCGCGGCATAGCCCGCGAATTCGACAGTTGCTGCCGGCGTAGTGAAATCGAGCACGCCGTCGGCCTTGGCGAAGGCCGGCAGCGGATCGTCGCCGATCGCCACCTCGAGCCTGCCGACGCCGGCCAGCTCGCCGGCATCCTTGCCGATATGGGGCGAACCGGCCCGCTCGATCGCGCCGGCGACGCGGGCGCCCGGTATCGTGTGGATGGCGCGGATCAGCGCCTGGCCCATGCGGCCGGCCGCGCCCACCACCACCAGGCCCATTTCACTAACGGTCGGCGTGTTACTCATGAATGTCTCCCGGCCGCCTTTTTCGCGTGACCATTTTGCGCCGCAGTCTGGATTGGCTTGGCGTCATCGACAAGCCCCAGCCCTTTCCTGCCTTGCACCCGGTGGAACCGCGCATAGACGCTGTGCGGGTCGGCCATCAACGAGGCATGCGTGCCCTGTTCGACCAGCCGGCCCTGCTCCAGCACGATGATATGATCGGCATTGACCACCGTCGACAGCCGGTGCGCGATGACGATGGTGGTGCGCCCTTCCATGACACGGGTCAGCGCCTGCTGGACGCGGGCCTCGGCCTCGTTGTCGAGCGCCGAGGTGGCTTCGTCGAGCAGCAGGATCGGCGCCTGCCGCACGATGGCGCGGGCAATCGATACGCGCTGGCGCTGGCCGCCCGACAGCGTCACGCCGTTCTCGCCGACGGGCGTGTCATAGCCTTGCGGCTGCTGGCGGATGAAATCGTCTGCCGCGGCCTGTTGCGCGGCGCGTTCAATCTCGGCGTCGGTGGCGCTCAGTCGCCCGTAGCGGATGTTGTCGCGGATGGTGCCTTCGAACAGATAAGGCTGCTGCGATACATAGGCAATCGAGCCGCGCAGCGAATGCTTGGTGACCTTTGAAATGTCCTGGCCGTCGATTTCGATGCTCCCCGACTCGACGTCGTAGAAGCGCTGCAGCAGCGCAACCAGCGTCGTCTTGCCGGCGCCCGAGGCGCCGACGATGGCGGTCACCTTGCCGGCGGCGGCGACAAAGCTCAGATCCTGCAGGACCGGCGCCTCCTCGACGTAGCGGAAGGACACATTGTTGAAGCGCACTTCGCCAGAGGTGAATTTCGCCTCGGCGGCTGCCGGCACGTCACCCTGCTGCGGCTCGAGGTCGAGAAGCTCGTAAATCATGCGCGCATTGACCAGCGACTTTTCCATGCCGACCTGCATGCGCGCCAGCCGCCTGGCGGGGTCATAGGCAAGCAGCAGGGCGGTGATGAAGGCAAACACCGCGCCCGGCGGCTGGCCGCCGACGGTCGCCCGGTAGCCGGAATAGGCGATGACGCCGGCGACGGCGAAGCCGGCCAGCATCTCGGAGATCGGCGTCAGCCGTTCCGAGACGCGGGCGATCTTGTTTGCCCGCTGCTCGGCGCCCGCGACGAGGCCGCCGATGCGGCGCGACAGCTCGTCTTCCAGGGTGAAGGCCTTGACGATGGCGATGCCCTGGGTTGCTTCCTGCATGGCGCCGATCAGCCGCGAGTTGATCTGCACCGATTCACGGGTGATGCGACGCACCCGGCGCATCAGATAGGTGACACTGTAGATCAAGGGCGGGCCGATCAGCAGCGACATCGCCGAGAGCATCGGGTCCTGCCAGATCATGACGCCGACCAGCGCGACAAGCGACACGGCATCGCGCGCCAGCGATGTCAGCGTCATCGACAGGAGATCGCGGATGCCGTTGACGTTCTCGTTGATCTGCGCGGCGAGCCGGCCCGAACGGGTGTCGTTGAAGAAGCTGACGCCGAGCTTCATCAGATGGTCGAAGATGCGGCGTTGATAGCGCGCCACCAGATTGTTGCCGATTTTGGCCAGCGTCACTGCCTGGCCGTAGCTGGCCAGCCCGCGAAGCATGAAGGCGGCCAGGATCGACACGCTGATCAGCGCGATAAGATCGCCGCGCTGTTGGTAGAAGATCTGATCGATGACATCCTTCATGATCCAGGCTGTGAAGGCGGTCGTCACCGCGATCGTCACCAGGCACAGCACGGCAAGAGCATAGTACCAGCGATAATCGCGGCTGTTCTCGGCGATGATGCGGCGGATCACCGCCACGATCTCGCTGGGACGGACTTTCCCTTTGGTTGGTGCTGGAAGTGTCAAGTTGGAGCGCTTTGTGGTTTCGGTTCGGCCGGGCTGCAATTCGGCAACCTCTTAACGCTCCAATGGCGGCTTGCCTATGGCCGGGACGGCGAAACTTCGTCGCGGCGCAGCTTATGTCCTAGACCCGCCAGCGCCGCCCCGCCGTCTGCACGCCGAACAGCGACGGATTTCTGGCATAGGCGGCCAGTCCTAAAAGCGCCGCCAGCGGATGGGTGATGACATAGACCGGCATGCTGCGCATCAGGGCGCTGTGCGGCGCCTTGTCCTCAAAGGCGGCGCGGAAATTGCCGGTGCGCAGTGCCGGCAGGATTTTTTGCGCGATGCCGCCGGTGAGAAACACGCCGCCGCGGCTCATGAACACCAGAGCGAGATCGCCGGCGGTGCGCCCCAGGCAGGTGACGAAGATCGACAGCGCCTCTTCGGCCACCGGATCGTTCTTTGCCAGCGCCGCGGCGGTGACCTCGGCAGGCGTGGTGAAGGGCGACGGCTTGCCGTCCGCCTTGGCCACCGCCCGGTAGGCGTTGACCAGGCCGCGCCCGGACAGGATCTGTTCGCCGGAGATGCGGCCCTCGAGCTTCTCGATATGCGGAAACACCTGGAAATCGCGCGGCGAGCGCGGGCCGATATCCATATGGCCGCCCTCGCCGGGCACCGGTATCCAGTGATGCAGCGCATAAACCAGCCCGGCGACGCCGAGCCCGGTTCCCGGGCCGAGCACTACCCGCCCGGAATTCGGTTCCGGCGCGTCGCCGCCGATCTTTTCCATATGCTCTTCGCCGAGCGCGACGACGGCCAGCGCCTGCGCCTCGAAGTCGTTGAGCACCACGACGTCGCTGAGACCGAGACTGGCGAACATCTGTCTCGGCTTGACGATCCATGGGCAATTGGTAAGCGGGATCTCGTCGCTTTCGACAGGACCGGCTACCGCCAGCACAGCCGAATTCGGCCGGACCGACGAGCGGTCGAGCACGGCCGACTGGATCGCCTCGTCTATCGTATTGAAGTTGGCGGTCTGGACGATCGTCGGCTCGCCGGCTTCGGAATTCGCGTCAAGCACGATCGAGAAGCGCGCATTGGTGCCGCCTATGTCGCCGATCAGGATCGGAAATCGCAACAGAGTGTCGTCGTCGCTTACGCCTGGCATGCTCTCGTCCGTTCCCGACGCGTATCGCCGTTCTCTCGTTGACTAGCGCATGACCGCAAAAAGGGAAATCGGTTTTCGAAGTGGAGATGCACGGATGCAGACAGCGAGCACGCCGCCCCCATCAGTGCCCCGGTCGTGGACGCGGCAGTGGAATGCGGATCTCGGGGGTCGCCACAAAGGCGTTCGCCGAGGCCGGAAGCGCTGCCGCGCCGGCTGCGACCGTCGGCGGCGGCGAAGGCTCTGTCGCGGGAGCAGGTACGGCCGCGATCGGCACGCCGTCGCCATGGTAGGTGACTGCTTCCGCCGAGGCCGGAGCCGGCGCGTCGAGCACGAACTGGCATTGCCTGGGCAGGTTCGCCATCGTCATCACGTCGCGTGCCTTCGGCTTGTCCGGGTTCTTGTTGGGGCGCCACGGCTCCTCGGTGAACCACCACGCCAGCGCCTGGTCGCAGCCATCGCCCGGCACCGTCGCTTCCTGCGCCTTGCAGTCGGGTGATCCAGCCTGGCAGCCGATGCGAATGTGGAAGTGGTAGTCGTGGCCCCAGAACGGCCTGACCTTGCGCAACCAGCTGCGGTCGCCTTTGACCGTGTCGCAGAGCTTCTTCTTGATCCCTGGATTGACCAGGATGCGCTCTACTTCAGGATAGCTCGCAGCGCGCTTCAACAGCCGCGTATGCATCGGCGTCCACAGCCCGTCCTTCACCAGATGGGTCTTTTCATCGACCATCAAGGTAGCGCTGATGTTTTCGCGCTCTTCGGTAGAAAGCTTGCGGTCGGGCATCGGCGTCAGCCAGATGTCGGCGTCGAGGCCGATCTGGTGCGAGGCATGGCCGGTCAGCATCGGACCGCCGCGCGGTTGCGAGATGTCGCCGATCAGCAGGCCCGGCCAGCCGTCGGCCGCGGCATCGCGCGACAGTTTCTCGATCAGCGCGATCATTGCCGGATGGCCCCAGCGGCGATTGCGCGACGGCCGCATCACCTCCCAATGCCGGCCGTCCAGGGGCAGGGCGACGCCGCCGGAAAAACAGCCTTTGGAATAAAAGCCGATCGATTGCGCTGCTGCGAGTGCCGGCAGCTTTTTGGCGCCGAACAGGTCTTTTGCTCGTTCCTCGGCGCTCGTCGTCTGCGCTGCAAGCGCCGTCAAGCCGGCGACGGCCAGTGCTGCCGAAAGCAGCAGCGTTTTGCCGGGCAACGCTCGCTTTAACGTCTTCCCCAAGCTGGACCCCTCCGCGATTTGAACCGCATCATACTACGCCCCGCGCAACATATCGATCACGACCGTTTCATCGGGCTGCGCGCCTCGCCGTCGCGCCAGTCGCCGCTCGCCCACATGGCGTCGAGAGCCGAGCGGTAGTCGGGGAAGCGAAAGCCATAGCCGGCCGCCTTGATCGCTGCATTGGCGACACGCTTGTTTTCGCCATAGAAGGACCGCGCCATGGGCGAAAGTTGGGCGGTCTCGAACGGAATTTCGGGTGGCGGCTCGATGCCCATCAACCTGGCGGCATAGGCGACGACGTTCTGCGGCGGCGCCGGCAGGTCGTCGGTGACGTTGAAGATGCCGCCGCGATTGCCTTCGGCGAGATGCCAGAGCGTGCCGGCAATATCGTCGCAATGGATGCGGTTGAACACCTGGCCCGGCTTGACCAACCGCCTGGCGGTGCCGTTTTCCAGATTGACCAGGGCGTTGCGGCCTGGCCCATAAATGCCGGAAAGCCGCAGGATCGCCACCGGCCGGCCGACGTCGTGGCCCAGTTTCAGCCAATCCTGCTCGGCGGCAACCCTCATCACTGATCGCTTCGATACTGGCCGGCATTCGGCGGCCTCGTCCACCCAATTGCCGCCATGGTCGCCATAGACGCCGACGGTGGAGAGATAGGCGATCCATTCGAGCTCCGGCATGTTGGCTGCGATCACCTCGCGAGCCGCGCCCAGCACCGGGTCGCCGGCCTCGTCCGGCGCGACCGAAACGACGAGATGGGTTGTCTTCCCAAGCGCATCGCCGATTTCGGAGGTCAGCGTGCCATCGAAACGCAGCGGCACGATACCGGCTTGCCGCAGCGCCGCGAATTTTTCCGGCGACCGTGTTGTACCGAAGATCGTTGTGTCGGCATCCCTGTTGGCGCGGGCGAAGGCCTTGCCCGAATAACCGGCGCCGAAGATGAAAACCTGCTTTTTGGTCATGTATGCGCCTCGATCGGCTTTGGCAGGGCCAGAAGCCATTCGCCTCTCACAGCCTCGTCATCTTCTGCTTGCAAAGCGGTTGCGGCACGTTCGGCAAACTCCCGACCCGGCACCAGCCGCGATAGCGCCCATACCGCGGCTCCGCGAACCAGGGGCGAGGCGTCGTCGAGCAGCGCGCGGACGGCGCCGGCAAGCGACAAATCCTGAGAATTGCCGGCGGCGATCAGCACGTTGCGGATGAAACGATCGCGACCGATGCGCTTGATCGGCGAGCCCGAAAAAAGCGCGCGGAAGGCAGCGTCGTCGAGGCGCAGCAACTCGGCGAGCGACGGTTCGCGCAAGTCCGCGCGGGCGGCAAGCTTTGCCTCCGAAGCAGCTTGGGCGAACTTGTTCCACGGACAGGCGGCCAGGCAGTCGTCGCAGCCATAGATGCGATTGCCGATCTTTTCCCGGAACTCATGTGGGATCGGCCCTTTGTTCTCGATGGTGAGGTAGGAAATGCAGCGCCGCGCATCGAGCCGATAGGGCGCCGGAAAGGCATCGGTCGGGCAGGCGTCGAGGCAGGCCCGGCAGGAGCCGCAATGATCGTCCTCCGCCGCGTCCGGCACCAGTTCGGCCGTCGTGAAGATGGTGCCGAGGAACAGCCAGGAGCCATGCGCGCGGCTGACCAGGTTGGTGTGCTTGCCTTGCCAGCCGAGGCCGGCCGCCTCGGCCAGCGGCTTTTCCATCACCGGCGCGGTGTCGACAAACACTTTCACGTCACCGCCGGCGCGCGCCACGATCTTGCCGGCGATCTCCTTCAGTCGGCCTTTCATCACGTCATGGTAGTCGCGGTTCTGCGCATAGGCCGAGATCGCGCCGCGGTCGCGCTTCGCCAGCACCTCGCGTGGATCGTGGTCGGGGCCGTAATTCATCGCCAGCACGATGATCGAGCGGACCTCCGGCCAAAGCGTCGTCGGTTTGCCTCGCCGCTCGAGTGTTTCGGCAATCCAGCCCATCGAGCCGTGAAAGCCGTCGGCAACGAATTCGGCCAGCCGTTTCAGCGCCTGCGGAATCGCATCGGGCGTTGTGACGGCAACGGCGTCAAAGCCGGCGTTCCGCGCCTCGCGGTCGATCAGCGCGCGCAGCTTTGCCGTATCAGAAATCGAGGTCCGCATAGTGTGACACCGGCGACAGGCCACGCACCCGGTCGGACAGAAGCGGCCGGAACGAAGGCCGTGATTTCACCCTTGTATACCATTCGCGCGCGGCGCTGTGTTCGCGCCAGTCGATCTCGCCGAGATAGTCGAGCACCGACAGTGCTGCTGCCGCCGCGAGATCGGCATAGGTGACCTTGTTGCCGGCCAGCCAATGACGGGTTCCGGCCAGCCAGTTGGTGTATTTCATGTGCTGGCGGATATTGGCGCGGGCGGCGCGGATCGCCGCCGAATCGGGCGAGCCGCCGCCTGCCGTTTCCGGCATGACCGGCTTCAGAACGCGCTCGCGCACCAGATGCCGGGTAACCTCGCTTTCCGCCTTGTTGAGGTACCAGTCGGTCAGCCGGCGGATTTCGGCGCGCTCCATCGGATCCTCGGCGAACAGCCGCTTGTCGCGCTTGAGTACGCCGCGCGTCTCGTCGAGATATTCGGCAATGACCATCGCGCCGACGATCGGCACGTCGCCTTCGGCGAGCAGGATCGGCAGCGTGCCGGCCGGGTTCAGTGCCAGGAACTCCTTGCGCCGCGTCCACGGCTTCTCTTCGATCAGCGCCAGTTCCTCGCCATACTCGCCAAAGGCGAGGCGGACGAAGCGGCAGCTGGCGAACATCGGATGGTGGAAAAGCGTCAGCATGGTCCCGCGATAATAAAGCGCACTGGCAAATCGCCGGCTGCGCCGGTAAGTCTTGGCCGCCCGATTCAGGGGCTGTCAGGGTGCTGGGACCTATAGGGGGAGTTCCGCGCCGTGACAAGCAAGCCGTTTCTCAAGACCTCACTCCAACGCCGAGGTAGCCATGGAAAGCCAGACCGTCGTCGAAGCGCTGCTGCTCGGCATGCTCGAGGGCCTGACCGAGTTTATTCCGGTGTCTTCGACCGGTCATATCCTGCTCGCCGGCCATTTCCTCGGCTTTCATTCGACCGGAAAGGCCTTCGAAATCCTGATCCAGCTCGGCGCCATATTGGCGATCCTCAGCGTCTACTTCCGCCGTCTCTGGAAGATGCTGCTCGAGCTGCCCTACGACCGGCTGACGCGGCATTTCGTCCTTGGCATCCTCATCGCATTCCTGCCGGCGGCAATCATAGGCGCGCTGGCGCATGATTTCATCAAGACGGTGCTGTTCGAATCGCCGCGGCTGATCTGCATCATGCTGATCATCGGCGGTGTCATCCTGTTGCTGGTCGATCGCATGAAGCCGAAGCCGTATTACCACGATGTCGAGCGGTTTCCGACCAGGCTTTATCTGCAGATCGGGCTGTTTCAGTGCTTGTCGCTGATCCCCGGCACGTCGCGCTCGGGCTCGACGATCGTCGGCGCGCTGCTGCTCGGCGTCGACAAACGGGCGGCGGCGGAATTCTCCTTCTTCCTTGCCATCCCGACGATGGTCGGCGCTTTCGCCTTCGACCTGTTCAAGAACCGCAATGTACTGAGCAGCGCCGACCTGCCCATAATCGCCGTCGGCTTCGTCGCCGCCTTCGTCACCGCGCTAATCGTCGTGCGCTTCCTGCTCGACTACGTCTCGCGCCACGGCTATGCGCTGTTCGGCTGGTGGCGGCTGGTCGTCGGCATCGTCGGCCTGACGGGGCTGGCCATCTGGGGGTGAGCCGGCGCGGATAGCGCAATCCCAGCCGGAACTCTATTCTTGCCCCAAGCCGAGCCATACGATCTTGTGGACGTATGGTTGGCAGGGGGAATGCATGAGCGAAGTTCTTGACGCCCTCGTTATTGGCGCCGGGCCGGCGGGGCTCGGCGTCAGCTATTTCTTGAAACGGCGGGGCCGCGACCACCGTGTGCTCGATCGAGGCCGGATCGGCGAAACGTGGCGAACGCAGCGATGGAACTCGTTTCGACTGAATTCGCCGACCATTCGCTCCATCTTACCCGGTGATTCCTACGAGGGGCCCAAGCCGTGGGGCGCGATAACCCACCACGCGTTCGTCGCGTACCTCGAAGGCTATGCCGAGCGGCACCGTCTGCCGGTAAGCACCCAAACTCCAGTACAAGAGCTGACGAGAGACGATGGGATCTTTCGCATCACCACGACGGACGGGGCGTTTCTGGCGCGCAATGTGGTGATCGCCACGGGCGACCAAAATCGGCAGGTTCGGCCACCAGGATCGACCGACTTGCCAACCGCAATTCGCCAAGTCGATTCCTCGGCTTATCGCAACCCGGCCGAGTTCGAGAGTGGCGCGGTGCTGGTGGTAGGCAGCGGCCAGTCGGGCGGCCAGATCGCCGAGGATCTGGCGCTGGCCGGACGTGTGGTCTTTTTGGCGACCAGCCGCAACGGCCGTTGGGTGCGGCGTTACCGCGGGGGCAACATACTTAAATGGCTGACGCTGTCCGGGTTTCTCGACGTCCCGCGCAAGGAACTCGTCCTTCCCTCCGGCAAGCTGCAGGCCCGCGCGCTGGTCGGCGCGACCCATACTATCAGCCTGCAATCGCTGAGCGCGCAGGGCGTGGTGCTGCTAGGCCGCTTCAGGGGTGTGGAGAATGGCAACCTCGTCTTCGGCGACGAGCTCGACGACCATATGCGATTTGCCGACGAGGTTTCGGCGGATGCCAAGCGCCTGGTTGACGAGTACATAGAGCGCGCCGGCCTCGATGCGCCACTGGCCGAGGACGATCAGGATGAGACGATCGAACCGCGCCTGCCCGATCCGCCGATCCGCTCCCTCGACTGGACGGCGAGCGGCATCAGATCGGTGGTCTGGTGCACGGGCTTCACCGGCGATTTCTCATGGGTTCGGCTTCCCGGCGCGCTCGATGCAGCCGGCCAGCCCGTCCACGAGGATGGCGTCAGCGCTGTTCCAGGCCTCTTTTTCGCCGGCCTCGATTTCGGATCGACGCGGAAGTCGGGCACCATACCAGCCATTCCAGAGGAGGCGGCCGCCGTTGTGGAGCGACTTGTCCAAGGTGGAGCCGACTTGCCACGGAACGACGTCTAACCGATCCGTCGAGCGCGGGTTGTTGAACGTGCAAGAACATGACAGCTCTGGCGCGATCAAGACGACGCACGCTGCCTTTGTCGAAGCGCACCGATAATTTTCCGCAATCGGATTGGCGCGACAGCCAGAAATCGGCGGCGCCTTCGATGCGGCGCTCCGATTCGCGGCCGACTGCATCCATTGCCTCCATCAGCGTGCGGTGCGCCTTGACCTCGGCTGGTCGTCTTCGGGCTGACAGCACTGGCCATCTGGGGTGAGCCGGCGCAGTCATTCGGAATGGTCGCCCTGGAGACGCCAAAGGAGGTGCATCAAGGCGCGCGATCGGTCAGCGCGCTCGCACCTTCCTCCGCGGCGCAATGTGCGCAGCAGTAGATGATGTCATCCTGTTCGACGCCATGTCCGATGATCCGGCATCCGCAATGCGGACACGTCGGAGCAAGTTTCTGGACCGCGCATTCGAAGCTGTCGAACG
Organism: Mesorhizobium sp. M0306; assembly: GCF_040321655.1. NCBI lineage: Bacteria > Pseudomonadati > Pseudomonadota > Alphaproteobacteria > Hyphomicrobiales > Phyllobacteriaceae > Mesorhizobium > Mesorhizobium sp. M0306. The sequence goes on from NZ_JAMYRY010000004.1 coordinate 65,868, forward strand.
TGTAGGTCTCGTCGGCCATCGTCACTTTGAAAGCCTTGTCGTAGTCATTCCCGCATTGATCGCATCTGGCCATAGTTCTTTTCCTTCTTTCATTGGCTTCAAGCTCGACCAACCTGTCGCGCGGCGATAGGTTCCCGCCGGGATCAGGGGGCCGTCCTAAGGCGGAGACGAGCGCGAGCCTACGCCACGGCGCTGTTCGATCACGCGGATCACCTCGTCGATATCCCGCGGCTCGATGTCGAGTTCCTTCAGGCCCGGCGCGTCATTTGCTGCCACATTATCCTGACGCATAAGATCGATCTGGTTGCGCGTTATGGGGGCAGCCGGGAGGAGTTCCGCGACGCCAGCCAAGGCGTTCCATACCGCAAACGGCACCGGCATCAGCTTGACGTGCGTATCGAGCTGTCGGGCGATCTCCCGAAGCAGTTCCTTATAGGTATAGATACGCGGGCCACCGAATTCGAATATGGATGAACCCATGTGGCTCCGCCCGTCGATCAGCCGGCTCACTGCTTCCGCGACGTCTGCCACATAGACCGGCTGAAGCCGTGTGCCACCATCGCCGAACAGCGGATAAACCGGCAGGAGGCGTATCATCCTCACAATGGTCGTGAGGAAAGCGTCGTCAGGTCCTGTCATGACGGCGGGACGCACAATGAAAGCGCCGGGAAATGCGCTTTCCACGGCAACTTCTCCGCGTCCACGTGCCCTTATATAATTCGAATCCGATTGAGGATCGGAGCCGATCCCTGAAATCTGGACGAACTGATCGATCTCGCCGTTGCGCGACGCGGCAGCGAGATCGGCCGCGGCTTTCACATGGACGCGTTCAAAGGTCTGGACGCCCTGCTCGACGTAAAGACTGACAGCATTCACGATCACCTGTGATCCGGTAATGGCCGACCCGATCGAGGACGCATCCAATATATCCGCCTCGACTGCTTCGGGCATCCTTGTACTCGAGGAAAAGACCAGGGCCACGCGAGCCGGATGGCGAGATGCGGCACGGACCGTGAAACCCCTTTCCAGGAGCCGCTTCACGATCCTGCGCCCGAGAAAGCCGGTTCCGCCGAACACGGTGACGATCCGTTCCGGGTTGAGATCGTCAGGATCCATTTGCCTCGCCATCCCTAGTCCTCGCGTAGCTGCGACGAGGACTGCCCTGGCTGGCATTTGAACCAGCCCGTCGAACATCAGGACGATTGGAGAACAACGCAGGAACGCTTTTGTTCCAGTCAGATAGACAAACCGAACGATTGAGCGAACGCAGGTGAGCGCCGGCACATGATCGAGGCTGCCGACGAAAAACCCCGAATGCCTCCTACCGGACGTCCGCTTTTGCGCGGCGCATCGAAGGTCAGCAAATGGCGCGACTTCCTTGTTCCCATCGACGAGACGACAGGCAACATAATCTGAACTGGAGATCGCAGCAAAACCGACCCCACTTCGGGAATAGCCTAGCTCCGCCCGTAGAAAACGTTCTCGACATGCACCGGCCAGCGCCACGGCAGTACCGCCACCATGTCGAAGCGCACCGATAATTTTCCGTAGTCGGATTGGCGCGACAGCCAGAAATCGGCGGCGCCTTCGATGCGGCGCTCCGATTCGCGGCCGACTGCTTCCATTGCCTCCATCAGGGTGCGGCGCGCCTTGACCTCGACGATCAGCACCAGATCGCCGCGCCGCGCGATCAGGTCGATCTCACCGAACCTGGTGCGGTGGCGGCGGGCAAGAATTCGGTAGCCTTTCAGCATCAGCGCCGCCGCCGCCAGCCATTCGCCGTGATGGCCGCGCCGGTAGGCCTTTTGCCGGCTGGCGCTCGGCCGTTCAGCCATCGCCGTCTCCGCCGGCCCCGTCTCTTCCGGCATTCCTGAGGTCGAGCAGCCGCCGGTAGAGCGCCTGTTTCTGACCACCCGTCATCTTGGCGGCTTCCGCCGCCGCCTTGGAGGCCGGCATCTCGGCGGCGAGCGAAAGCAGAAGCCGGTCGATGTCTTCAGGCTCATCAGCGACCGCATCGGCCGGGCCGACGCAGATGACGATTTCACCCTTGGGCGTATCGGCTCCCGCATAATGGCTGGCGAGCGATTGCAGGGTGCCGGTCCGCATCTCCTCGAAAGTCTTGGTCAGCTCGCGGCCGACGGCCGCCTTGCGGGCACCGCCCAGTGCCTCGACCATGGCATTGAGCGTCTCGGCCAGCCGGCGCGGCGATTCGAAGAAGATCAACGTTGCCGGCACCGCCTTCAACGCTTCCAGCCGCGTCAGCCGCTGCCCGGTCTTCACCGGCAGGAAGCCGGCAAACAGAAAGGCGTCCGAGGGCAGGCCGGATGCCGTCAGAGCGGCAAGTGGCGCCGACGGTCCGGGGATCGGCACGACACGAATGCCGCGTTCCAGCGCCTCGCCGACCAGCCGGTAGCCGGGGTCGGAGATGAGCGGCGTGCCGGCATCCGAGATCAGCGCTACGCTCTGCCCGGCCAGCAGTGCCGCGATCAGCTTCGGCCCGGCCTCGCCGGCATTGTGCTCGTGGTAGGCGGTGGTGCGGCGGCGGATGCCGTAGCGGTCGAGCAGCACGCGGCTGACACGTGTGTCCTCGCAGGCGACGATATCAGCGGCGGCGAGCGTTTCCAGCGCGCGCAGCGTGATGTCGGCGAGATTGCCGATCGGCGTCGCCACCAGATAGAGCGCCGGCTCGAGCGGCCGGGCGGCAATCTCGATCTGCCCGACCACATAACTGCGTTTGGCCAATTCGCCGGTCACCTGCACAACTCCGTTCGACCCTGTTTGGCACGGCTTACGCTTGGTTGCAAAGCTTGGGTTGCAAAGCCCGGGTTCCAAAAGGGATGCCGACGTGAACCAGCCGCCATGCCTTCGCCATAGTAGGGAACGAAACCGTTGCCGGCGAATTTTACCCCTGATCTCGGGAGGAGCAGGATGGACAGCCTGACGATACAGGACGTTTTCGAACCCTACTATGCCGGCCGCAAGCGCTTCGCCGCGCCATGCGACAAGAGCCTGCCTGCCGAAGCCGCAGATGGCAGAGCCAAGAAGCCGCTTGCACGCCAGCGATCGGCAGAGAGCAAGCCCGCAACCGAAACCGACCGCACGATGGAGCACTGACCGGACGATGCCCAATCGCTTCGACATTTTCATCACCCGCCTCGAAACAAAAAGCGCCCGCGATGGCGCAGCATCACATCCCACAGCCGACCAGCACCGTGCCTCGCGCGACAAAAGCGAGATCAAGCCGGCGCGCTCCGGAGAGACCAGCGAAAAAGATCGCGCCAAACACCGCCACAAGCACGAGGCTTGACCACCGCAGACCTTCGCGATTGGTCGAGACAGCGCTCGAAAGCGCGGTTGCGCATGCTCCGCGATGTATCGTTCAGCCCAGATACTTCGAGACTCGCGCCTCCAGCAGGCCGACCAGAGCCGGGTCCATGAATTCATAGTCGTCGGGAATATCGAGGCAGATTACTCGAGCCTTTTTCAGGCTTGTCTTGAATTTCTGCTGCAGTTTGGCGCGGTGCGTTTTTTCCATCACGAAGATGATGTCGGCCCAGGCGACGAGTTCATGCGTCAACGGAGTGTCGGCATCGTGATTGGTGCCCGCTGATGCGACCTCGACGTCCCGCCGCTTGGAAAACAGCTGCTCCGCCGTCGGGCTGCGCAAGCGATTCTGGCTGCAGACGAAGAGAACGTTCTTCAACGTGCTATCTGGCCAGATCCGCCACGACCGCATCGAGCACGATCATGCCGGCCGGCGTGGCGCGCAGGCGGGCATTGCCGATCGGCGCCACCAGGCCTTCGTCCTGCAGCACCGACAGCCGTGCCGTCGACAGGCCGCGCCCTGAAAATGCCTCGTAGCGGGAAAGGTCGATGCCTTCCGCCAGCCTCAGCCCCATCAGCAGGAACTCGTCGGCCTCTTCGGACCGCGTCAGGATCTCGCCGCCGGTAACGCCATGGCCCTTGGCCTCGACCAGATTGGCCCAGGTCTCCGGCATTTTCTCGGTGATCGTCACCACGCGCCGCCCGCTCTCGACGAAGCGGCCATGCGCACCGGGACCGACGCCGACATATTCGCCATAGCGCCAATAGGTGAGATTGTGCCGGCTTTCGGCGCCGGGCCTGGCGTGGTTGGAAATCTCGTAGGCCGGCAGTCCGCGCGCGGCGGTGATCTCCTGTGTCAACGCGTAGAGATCGGCGGCAAGCTCATTGTCTGGAATGATGAATTTCCTTGCCGCATGCAGTGCATGGAACGGCGTGCCTTCCTCGATGGTCAGCTGATAGAGCGACAGATGGTCTGCGGCGTGGCCGATCGCCTGCTCGAGCTCCGTCTGCCACGCCTCAGGCGTCTGGCCGGGTCGCGCGTAGATCAGGTCGAACGACAGCCGTGGGAATATCTCGCGCGCCAGGCCGATCGCATGCAGGGCCTCATCGACATTGTGCAAACGGCCGAGAAAGCGCAGATCCTTGTCGTTCAGCGCCTGCACGCCAAGCGACACCCGGTTGATGCCCGCCGCGCGATAGCCGCGAAAGCGCTCAGCCTCGACGGAGGAAGGATTGGCCTCCAGCGTCACCTCGATGCCATCAGGCACCGTCCAGTTCTTCGCCACTGCATCCAGCACCGCCGCCACGGTCTGCGGCGTCATCAGCGACGGCGTGCCGCCGCCAAGAAAGATGCTTGTCACCTCGCGCGGTCCCGTGCGGCCGCGCATGGTCGCCAGCTCGGTCTCGAAGGCGCGGGCAAAACGCTCCTGGTCGACCGGCTGGTGGCGGACATGGCTGTTGAAGTCGCAATAGGGGCATTTGGCCGCGCAGAACGGCCAGTGGACGTAGACGCCGAAACCAGGGCTGCGGTCGAGCAGCATGGTCATGCGGCGGCCAATCGGGCTTGGGCGAATTTCTGAAAGGCGCGGGCACGGTGTGACAGTGCGGTTGACTGGCCGGGCTTCCAGCCATGCTTTTCCTCCGCGCTCATCTCGCCGAAGGTCTTTTCGAATCCGTTGGGCAAGAACACCGGATCGTAGCCGAAGCCGAGCTCGCCGCGCGGCGGCCATACCAGCCTGCCCTCGACCTCACCGCGAAAATATTCCGCCTGGCCGTCGGGAAAGGCCAGGCAGATCACCGCGACAAAGTGGCCCTTGCGCTGAGCAGGCGTGATCGCGCCAACTTCCTGCAAAGCCACTTCCGTGCGCTGCATGGCCATGCCGAAGTCGCGGGAGCCGTCCGGCGTCTCGGCCCAGTTGGCGGTGTAGACGCCGGGTGCGCCGTCGAGCGCATCGACACATAGGCCGGAATCGTCCGACAGCGCCGGCAATCCAGTGGCCTTGGCGGCGGCCAAGGCTTTTATGAGGGCGTTCTCCTCGAAGGTGGTGCCGGTCTCGTCCGGTTCCGGCAGGCCGTATTCCTTGGCGGACTTCGCTTCTATGCCGAACGGCGCCATCAGATCGGCGAATTCCCGCAATTTGCCAGCGTTGTGGCTGGCGACGACGATCTTATGCCCGTCAAGCGAGTGAACAGTTGGCGAATGCATCAGATGCCCCAGATTTTTGGCTCGGCGAATTCGATCGAATTGCCCGACGGGTCGCGAATATAGATCGAGCGGCCGCCCTGCGGCCATTCGAACTCGCTTTCGATGGCGATTTTCTTCGCCTCAAGATGGGCTTTCCAGCGCGGGATTTCATCCGCGCTTGCGGCGAAGCAAAGATGCCCCTCGCCGACGGCGCCATGCGGCGGCACTTTGAGCTTGGCATCGGACGCCGGCGGCACCTTGGTCGCCTCGGCATTGAAGATGAGCAGCACGCCGTCGCCGCAGCGGAAGAAGAGATGCCTGCCGTCGACCCTGCCGAGCGGATCGAGCCCGAGCACGCCCGAATAGAACTGTTCCGCGGCAGCAAGATCCGTCACGTAGAGTGCTGATTCCAGGATTGCGGAAGGGGTCACAGGATCGTCAACCTCATCGTCATAAACTGAAGATCAGTCCACGGCCATCTGCTGCAGGCTGACCAGGCGCTGAATGCCCTTCTTGGCCAATACCATCAGCGCCGCGAACTGCTCTTCCGAGAACGGCTCGCCCTCGGCCGTGCCCTGGATCTCGACGATACCGCCCTTGCCGGTCATGACGAAATTGGCGTCGGTGCCGGCCGAGGAATCCTCGATGTAGTCGAGATCGATGACCGGCTGGCCATCATGGATGCCGCAGGAGATCGCCGCAACGTGATCCTTCAGCACCTTGCCAAGGCTCGCCATCTGGCGGACTTCCATCCAGCGCAGGCAATCGTAAAGCGCCACCCAGCCGCCGGTGATCGAAGCGGTGCGCGTGCCGCCGTCGGCCTGGATCACGTCGCAGTCGACGGTGATCTGCTGCTCGCCGAGCGCCTGCAGATCGACCACGGCGCGCAGGGAGCGGCCGATCAGCCGCTGGATCTCCAGCGTGCGGCCGCCTTGTTTGCCGGCCGAAGCCTCGCGGCGCATGCGCTCGCCGGTCGAACGCGGCAGCATGCCGTATTCCGCCGTCACCCAGCCCTTGCCGGAGTTGCGCATCCAGCCCGGCACCTTTTCCTCCAGGCTGGCCGTACACAGCACATGCGTGTCGCCGAACTTCACCAGGCACGAGCCTTCCGCATGCTTGGAGACGCCGCGCTCGAAGGAGATGGGGCGCATTTCGTCGAATTGGCGTTTGGAAGGGCGCATTCAGGCTTCTTTCTTTCTTCGGAATCTTGGCCGGCTTGTAGCCGCACGGGGCGTGAGGCGCAAAGGAAAATGGACCGGTTGCGCCGCCGCCGCGGAAGTCTATATCTTCGGGGCGGAGGTTTTGGCTCGAAATGACAAAGGCAGTCGATACCGGCTCGCAGTCGCACGTGCTCCCGTCGCACGCGCTGCAATCGCCCGCGCTTCAATCGCTCGACATGCGTTCGCGCGACATCTTCCGGCGCATCGTCGATTCCTATTTGAGGGATGGCGAGCCGGTCGGTTCGCGCAGCCTGTCGCGCATCCTGCCGTCGTCGCTGTCGCCGGCCACCATCCGCAACGTGATGAGTGACCTTGAGCATCTCGGCCTGATCTATGCGCCGCACATTTCGGCCGGCCGGCTGCCGACCCAGGCCGGCCTGCGCTTCTTTGTCGATGCTTTCATGGAACTGGGTGACCTCTCCGACGAGGAGCGCCGCACCATTGAGGCGCAGGTGCGCGCCTCCGGCTCGGGCGCGACGCTGGAGCATATGCTGACCGAGGCCAGCCAGATGCTGTCCGGCATGTCGCGCGGCGCCGGCCTCGTGCTCGCCGCCAAGAACGAGGTGGCGCTGAAGCACATCGAATTCATCCAGCTCGAGCCGACCAAGGCGCTGGCCGTGCTGGTCTCGCAGAACGGCGACGTCGAAAATCGCGTCATCGATCTGCCCGCCGGCATCACCGTCTCGCAATTGCACGAAGCCTCCAACTTCCTCAACGCCCATATCCGCGGCCGCACCCTGGCCGAGGCGCGGGTCGAGATCGCCCGCATCAAGGAAGAGACCAGGGCAGCCCTCGACACGCTGTCGCAGGATCTGGTCGAGAAGGGCCTGGCGGTCTGGGCAGGCGCCGAAAGCGGCGTGCCTGGGCGGCTTATCGTGCGCGGCCGCGCCAATCTCCTGGAAAACGTCACTGCCCAGGCCGACATAGAATTGCTGCGGCATCTGTTCGAGGATCTGGAGACGCAGGATGGGCTGATCCAGCTCCTCGATCTCGCCGAGGAAGGCCCAGGCGTGCGCATATTCATCGGTTCGGAAAACAAGCTGTTTTCGCTGTCTGGCTCCTCGCTGGTGGTGGCACCCTATCGCGACAAGGACGCGCGCGTCGTTGGTGCGCTCGGCGTCATCGGGCCGACGCGGTTGAACTATGCCCGCATAGTACCGATGGTCGACTATACCGCGCAGCTGATTTCGCGCATGCTGCGCTAGGAGCCGCCGCGGCCTGCCGCAAGGAGAAAAAAATGGCGCTGGAATCGTTCAAGGCCCAGATTAGCCTGCTGCTCGAGGAAATGGTCAATCAGCCTGAGGATCAGCACGAGGTGCAAGAGCAGTTGCGTGAGAAGCTGCAAGAGATGCGGGCCATGGGCCTGCCGCTGCCGGCCGATCTGGTCGCGCTGGAAAAGCGCCTTGATGACGATTTCTACGCCTCTGGCAACTGAAGGGGTTCGGCTTCAAATCCTCGTGTTCCGGACGACCGCTTGGAACGACCAATGCCTCATGCCGTTTGCCCTCTTCGAGGCGAATCCCGGAGGACGTTGATGACCCGATCTGACGGCCTTGCGGCCATTGCCGCTGCTCTCCTTGTCGCGACACCGGCATCCGCCCAGCAGTCGGATCAGAAGGTGCTCAAAGGCGAAGCGGCTTTTGGCGATTGGCACGCCGACAGGCCTGGCGTCCGCCGCCTGATCGGGCCGCAAGACATGCCGGCAGCCGACCCCGCTCAATCCGCTTCGAACGGCGCCGGCGTGGCGGAGCGGCCCGAAAGCGCCAAGCCAGAATTGCCTCCGGGCTTTTCGGCCGAAATGATCGCCTCCGGACTCTATAATCCGCGCGTCGTTCGCGCCGCTCCGAACGGCGACCTGTTCATCGCCAACGGCCATGCCGACCAAATACGTGTCTACCGTCTGGCCGAGGGCCGCGCCAAACCCATCGAGAAAGCGATTTTCGCCAAGGGCCTCAACTATCCATATGGCATCGCCTTCTATCCGCCAGGGGACAAGCCGCAATGGGTCTATGTCGCAAACAGCGACAGCATCGTCCGCTTCCCCTATCGCGACGGTGACCTAAAGGCGTCCGGTAAACCAGAAACCATTGTCGCCAAAATCCCGTCGGGCGGTCACTCGACCCGTGACATCGCCTTCTCGCCTGACGGCAAGACGCTTTTTTTATCGGTTGGCTCGGACTCGAATGTCGCCGAGGACATGGACAAGCAACCCGATGGCGGCGTCGACGCGTGGGCGAAATCAAAGCCGCTCGGTGCAACGTGGGGCTCCGAGGAAGGCCGTGCAGATGTGCTCGCCTTTGACCCGGATGGGAAAAATCCCCGAACTGTCGCCACCGGCCTGCGCAACTGCACGGGCATGACGGTGCAGCCCGCCACCGGCGCATTGTGGTGCGTCGTCAATGAGCGGGACGAACTCGGCGACAACGTGCCGTTCGAATTTGCAACTGCGGTCAAGGACGGCGGATTCTATGGTTGGCCTTGGTACTACATCGGCAATAACGAGGATCCGCGCCATCAGGGCGAGCGGCCAGACCTGGCCGGCAAGGCCACTGTCCCCGATGTATTGATGCAGGCGCATTCGGCGCCGATGAACATAGCCTTCTACGACGGCAAGAACTTCCCGGCGGATTATCAGGGTGACGCCTTCGTCACCATGCATGGTTCGTGGAACCGTGGCGCCAGGACCGGCTACAAGGTGGTGAGGCTCAAATTCAGGGATGGCAAGCCGACCGGCGAGTATGAGGACTTCATGACCGGCTTCGTCATCTCGAACGACGCCGTCTGGGGCCGCCCGGTCGGTGTCGCGATGGCCAAGGACGGCTCGCTGATCGTCACAGAGGACGGTAACGGCACCATCTGGCGCGTTACCTACGAAGACGGCCGCTCCTGAACGGCGGTGTCGCCTGCTGCGCTGGCGCAATCGAATTCGGCCCGAGGGAATTCACCCAACTTCAACATCGTGCGACAAGCGCGAATCATGACGCTCACCGGGTTCCTCGCCTATAGCGCCGCCCTCGGCATCGCCGCAGCCATCCCCGGCCCAGGCGTCACCGCGCTCGTTGCGCGTGCGCTGGGTTCCGGCTTCCGCTCGTCGCTGGCCATGTCGTTCGGGCTGATGCTCGGCGACCTGACCTATTTGACTGCCGTGGTGCTCGGCCTGGCTTTCGTCGCACAAACTTTCGGCATGGTCTTCCTGGCCATCAAATGGCTGGGCGTCGCCTACCTCGCTTTTCTTGGCTGGCGTTTCTGGACGAGCGGCATCACGCCCGAAACGGTAGAGGCGAAGAAAGGCAAGGGCGGCTTGGCATCCAGCTTTGTAGCCGGTCTCGCCGTCACACTCGGCAATCCGAAGACGATGATCTTCTATCTTGCCATCACCCCGACCATCGTCGATCTGAAGGCGATCACGCTGGTCGACTACGCGATCCTTGTCGCGCTCACCATCGTCGTCCTGCTCGTGGTGCTGGTGCCCTATCTGGCGCTGGCGGCCAAGGCGCGCTGGTTCCTGAAGTCGCCGCGGGCGCTGAGGGCACTCAACCGCACCGCCGCCGGATTCATGGTCGGTGCGGCGGCGGCAATTGCCGCCCGCCAATAGACCTCTTTCGCCAATCCGCCCAGGGATTGTCACGCCTTGCAAGGGCGGGGGTATTCAGCACGAACTTCACTCGCATATTTTTCGATCGACAGCCTATCTTGCGCGGTGGATGGCTCTATCCTATGCCCGCCCCGACTCTTGCCGCTTGACCTCTGGGAGGAAAATCAATGAACAAGCCCGCCACCCCCACACACGTGCCCGGCCGCGGCCGCATCTACAATTCGATCACCGAGACGATCGGCGACACGCCGCTGGTGCGGCTTGATAAATTCGCCAGGGAGAAGGGTGTCGTCGCCAATCTGCTGGCCAAACTCGAATTCTTCAACCCGATCGCCTCGGTCAAGGACCGCATCGGCGTGTCGATGATCGAGGCATTGGAGGCTTCGGGCAGGATTACGCCCGGCAAGACCACGCTGATCGAGCCGACCTCGGGCAATACCGGCATCGCGCTCGCCTTTGCCGCCGCCGCCAAGGGCTACAAGCTGATCCTGACCATGCCGGAAACCATGTCCGTCGAACGCCGCAAGATGCTGGCGCTGCTCGGTGCCGAACTGGTGTTGACCGAAGGGCCGAAAGGCATGAAGGGCGCCATCGCCAAGGCCGACGAGCTGGCGGCAACGCTGCCCGACGCCGTCATTCCGCAGCAATTCGAGAATCCGGCCAATCCGGAAATCCATCGCCGCACTACGGCCGAGGAAATCTGGAACGACACCCATGGCGAAGTCGATATCTTCGTTGCCGGCATCGGAACCGGCGGCACCATCACCGGCGTCGGCCAGGTGCTGAAGAAGCGCAAGCCCTCGGTGCATGTCGTCGCCGTCGAACCGGAAGCCTCGCCGGTGCTGTCGGGCGGCCAGCCAGGCCCGCACAAGATCCAGGGCATTGGCGCCGGCTTCGCGCCAAAAATCCTCGACACGACGATCTATGACGAGATCGTCAAGGTCTCGAACGAGGATTCGGTTGCCAATGCACGGCTCGTCGCTCGGCTCGAAGGTGTGCCGGTCGGCATCTCGTCGGGTGCCGCCCTGCAAGCGGCAATCGTCGTCGGCTCGCGGCCCGAGAACAAGGGCAAGAACCTCGTCGTCGTCATCCCCTCCTTCGCCGAGCGCTATCTCTCGACGATCCTGTTCGAGGGATTGGGGGCTTAGAGTCTGGACACCTCGTCATCCCAGGGCGGAGCGAACGCGAAGCGGAGCGCAGACCCTGGGATCCATTCCGTGAGCGTGGCCAACGAATACCGCGGTGCAGATGTGAAAGCCGTTGCAACATCGGCAGCATGCACGCTGTCCTCCGACATCTAAAGGCTCTGCACCGTCGCGACGCTCAGAAGTTACGGCATGGACCAGGGTCTCGGCGACGTCGCTTCGCTCCTGCTCCGCCCCATACATGACGAAGGTAGGTGGGCTTCAGCCAATCTCGAAGGTTTGCGCTAGACTAGTTCATCTAGGGCAACAGGCTCCAACCCGTGCGCCGACGACCCAGATAACAGCACTGGCCCGCTGAAAAAACACCTGTGGCGGCTGCCGCTCGCTTGAGTAAGGCGGCGCTTCGGTTCAGATCGTCGCCGGCCTTGCACCGGCTGGCGGAGGACTTCATGTACAAGCTCTATACGCGTGCCAATACCGGCGGCTTCGTCGTCGAGGCGGCGCTCGCTTTGGCGGGTGTGCCTTTCGACCAGATCGACGTTCCGAAGGGCCGACTCAATCAGGCCTTTTTAGACATCAGCCCCTTGAACCAGGTGCCGGTCCTGATCTTGCCGGACGGACGCTCGATGACCGAATCGGCGGCGATCTGCATCCTGCTGGCCGAGCGCCACCCGGAAGCAGGACTGGCACCCGCAGCAAGCTCGCCTGACCGTGCCGACTTCCTGCGCTGGATGTTTTTCATGTCCTCCGTCACCTATTCGGCTGACCTGCGGTTCTTCTACGCTCATCGCTACACGACCGATCCCCGCGGCGTGGACGCTGTCAAACAGGCGGCGGTCTCGGAAATGGATCGCAGCTTCGCCATTCTCGATGCCGCCCTCGAAGGCCGTGACTGGCTGGCCGGCGACCGGCTCTCGCTGGCCGACATCTATCTCGTCATGTTGGTGGCCTGGCATCCGGAGGTCGCGAAGGTTCCAACCGCTTGGCCGAACATCGAACGCCTATGGGCCAATTTGCGGGAACATCGGGTGATGAAGAGGCTGAATGCTTCCCACGACATGTGGCCGGCCTAAGCACTCCGCCTTGTCTCAGTGTCTTTCCGCGCGGCCGAGCCCTGCCCGTCGTTCCTGCAGGAACCGACGCACGGCCGGATCGCGTTCGAGGCCGATAGCCCGGTCATAGGCCTCGCTCGCCTCCCGAATGTTGCCGAGTCTGGCCAGCAGGCCCGCGCGGGCGGCCCAGTAAGGTTGATAGTCGTACAGCCGTTTGTCGCCGCTGAATTGATCAAGCGCGCTCAATCCTGCCGAAGCACCTTCGGCCTCGGCAATGGCCACCGCGCGATTGATCGACACCACCGGCGAGCCGGCGATTACCGACAGCGCGTCATAGAGCTCCTTGATCGCGACCCAGTCGGTAGAACCGGTCAGCCGCCGTGTCGTATGGGCAGACTGCACGGCGGCCTCGAGCTGGTAGCGGCCGACAACGCCTTCGGCTGCGGCGCGCCTGAGCAGCGTCTCCGCTTCATCGATCATTGTGTCATCCCACAGTGCAAGATCCTGCTCGGCCAGCGGTACGTAATCACCCGCCGCATTGCGCCGGGCTGCACGCCGCGCCTCGGCGAACAGCATCAGCGCCAGCAGGCCGAGCGCCTCCGGCTCGTCCGGCATCAGCGTGGCCATCAGACGGCCGAGCCAGATGGCTTCGGTCGCGAGATTGCGGCGCCGCGTTTCGGTGCCGGCCGGGTCGGACCAACCTTCGGCAAACGCCGCGTAGATTGCTTCCAGAACGGTGCCCAACCGCTCACCGAGCTCGGCCCGCTCCGGCACGCGGAACGGAATGCCTGTCTCGCGAATTCGCGTCTTGGCGCGCACCAGGCGCTGGCTCATCGTGGCTGGCGATACCAGAAAAGCCGAGGCGATCGTCGCTGCGTCGAAGCCCAGGACCGTCTGCAGGATCAGCGGCGCGCGGACGCCGGCCTCGATCGCCGGATGGGCGCAGGCAAACATCAGCCTGAGCCGCTCGTCCGGCAGGTCTTCCTCGGCCATGCGTGCCTCCATCTCCTCGGCGATCAGCCTGAGGTGGTCGCGGCCCGCCTCGCTTGTCAGCCGCCGTCTGACCGCGTCGACGCGGCGCCTGCGCGCCACCGCCAGCAGCCAGGCTTCCGGCTTGTCGGGCACCCCCGCCTTTGGCCAACGCTCGAGCGCCGCTGCAAAGGCATCAGCCAATGCGTCCTCGGCAGCGGCCACGTCGCGCGTGCGTGCGGCGAGATAGGCGACCAGCTTGCCGTAGCTTTGCCGGGCGGCCGCTTCCGCCGCCGCCCGCGCGGTATCGGGCAGTTCCGGCATCACATGGTGAGTTCCCAGATCGGCCGCACCTCTACGGTGCCGGTGCTGGCGCCCGGGCAGCGCGCCGCCCAGGCAATGGCCGCGTCGACGTCCTCCGCTTCGATCATATAGAAGCCGGCAAGCTGCTCCTTGGTGTCGGCATAGGGGCCGTCGAGCACGTTGGTCTTGCCATTGGCCATCCGCACCGAGGTAGCGGATTGCGTCGGCTTCAGCCGGTCGCCGGCGAGCCAGGCGCCAGATTTCTTCAACGCTTCGGTATAGGCGACATAGGCGCTCGACATCTGTGTCACCGCGTCTGCCGGCGCGGCTGCCATCCCCGCTTCGTTTCCGTAGATCAAAAGCATATATCGCATGGTCTTCTCCCGTTTCTAAGGCCGCATCGTTGCGAGCCGGACGTATGTCGCGCGGCCCTGCCCGATTTCGACAGGCGCTGGAAAAATCTTTCGGCCGCGATGCGACCTCGCGCAAGCGCCGATGTGCTGGGGCACTGCTTAGCCGTTCGTCTAATCGCTGCTATTGCGGGTTGGCATTTCCCGCCCGCTGTCTAAACTCGCCTCGCTTCGTGCCGCAGAGGAGGGCACGGGCCGAATTTTCAGGGAGGAAATCGCATGCCCAATTTCAGGACGAAATTTATTGCGGCGGGCGTGCTGGCGCTGTCGCTTGGCGTTGGCGCGGTATCAGTCAAGGCACAGGAATTCATCAACGTGCTGACCGGCGGCACGTCCGGCGTCTACTATCCGCTCGGCGTCGCGCTGTCGGAAATCTACGGCAAGGGCATCGAAGGCGCGCGCACCCAGGTGCAGGCGACGAAGGCCTCGGTCGAAAACCTCAATCTCTTGCAGCAGGGCAAGGGCGAGATCGCTTTCGCGCTGGGCGATTCTGTCAAGCTGGCCGCCGAAGGCAATACCGAAGCCGGCTTCCCAGGCAAGCTCGATAAGCTGCGCGGCATCGCCGCCATCTATCCCAACTACATCCAGATCGTCGCCAGCAAGGAATCCGGCATCAAGACGCTCGCCGATCTCAAGGGCAAGAGCTAATCTGTCGGCGCGCCGGCCTCGGGCACCGAGCTCAACGCCCGCACGATATTTGCCGCTGCCGGGCTGAAATACGAAGACCTCGGGCGGATCGAATATCTGCCCTTCGCCGAATCGGTGGAACTGATCAAGAACCGCCAGCTCGACGCCACGCTGCAATCGGCTGGCCTTGGGGTCGCGTCGATCCGTGACCTCGCCACCTCAGTGCCGGTAAACATCGTTGCCGTGCCGGCGGAGGACGTCGCCAAGATCGGCTCGCCCTATCTTTCCGTGGTCATCCCCAAGGGCACCTATGAGGGCCAGACCGAGGATGTCGCGACCGCCGCCGTCGGCAATTTCCTGATCACCAGCGCCGATGTCTCCGACGAGACCGCCTACCAGATGACCAAACTGCTGTTCGAGCATCTCGACCAGCTCACCGCTGCCCACGCCGCCGCCAAGGCGATCGACCCGGCCAAGGCGCTCGACGGCATGCCGGTGCCGCTGCATCCAGGCGCCGAGAGGTATTACAAGGAAAAGGGATTGGTGAAGTAAGGAG
This sequence comes from Mesorhizobium sp. M0306, assembly GCF_040321655.1. NCBI lineage: Bacteria > Pseudomonadati > Pseudomonadota > Alphaproteobacteria > Hyphomicrobiales > Phyllobacteriaceae > Mesorhizobium > Mesorhizobium sp. M0306. Next base: position 81,254 of record NZ_JAMYRY010000004.1, read on the forward strand.
CCATCCCTCCCCCTTGAGGGGAGGGTGGACAGCCGCCGAAGGCGGATGGACGGGTGGGGTCGGTTGAGGCCGCGCACTGCCGCACCGACCCCACCCGCCTCGCTTCGCTCGGCACCCTCCCCCCAAGGGGGAGGGGAGCGCCCCGCCAGGAACCCCGCTAATGACCGAAACCCCGACGATTCCTTCCCCCACCGCCGAAATCCCTGTCGAAGGATTGCCGCCGGGCTTCGGCGAAGGCATCGCCGGCAAGGCGGCTTTTTTTATCGCCGTCGCCTTCTCCATCTTCCAGATATACATCGCCGCCTATGGCAGCCTGCCGAGCCAGGTCGTACGCGCCATGCATGTCGGCTTCCTGCTGCTGCTCGGCTTTGCCCTAATCGCCAATCTGCGCGCCAAAAGCGTCCCGGCGAAAGCAGTGTTCTGGACGCTCGGCGTGCTTGGCTTCGCCACCGGTCTGTACAATTGGGTGTTCTATGCCGACCTCATCCGCCGCTCCGGCTTTCTCACCACGCCTGACCTGATCGTCGGCGCGGTGCTGGTCGTGCTGGTCTTCGAGGCGGCGCGGCGATTGATGGGGCTGCCGCTCGCCGTCATTGCCTTCATCTTTCTCGCCTACGCATTTGCCGGCAATCATCTGCCGCCGCCTTTCATCCATCGCGGCTATGATTTCGCCCAGCTCGTCGACACCTTCGCCTATGGCACCGAAGGCATCTACGGCACGCCGATCTATGTCTCGGCCGCCTACATCTTCATCTTCGTCGTCTTCGCCGCCTTTCTTGAGCGCGCCGGCATGATCGCGCTGTTCAACGATTTTGCGCTTGGCCTGGTCGGCTCATGGCGCGGCGGCCCGGCGCAGGTCTGCGTGCTGTCCTCGGCGCTGATGGGCACCATTTCCGGCTCTGGCGTCGCCAATGTGGTGGCCAGTGGCCAGTTCACCATCCCGCTGATGAAGCGCTTTGGCTTCCGCTCGGCCTTCGCCGGAGCTGTCGAGGCGACCTCGTCGATGGGCGGCCAGATCATGCCGCCGGTGATGGGAGCGGTTGCCTTCATCATGGCCGAGACGCTGAACATCCCCTATGCCGCGGTGGTCAAGGCGGCGATCATTCCGGCGCTGCTCTATTTCGGCGCGTGTTTCTGGCAGGTGCACCTGGAAGCCGGCAAGGCCGGCCTGCACGGCATGGCCAAGGCCGACCTGCCCAATCCGTGGGATGCAGTGAGACAACATTGGCCGCTGGTACTGCCTCTCGCCGCACTGATCTACCTGCTGTTTGCCGGCTACACACCGGTCTTCGCCGGCACCATGGGCCTGGCGTTGACCATTGTGCTCATCCTCGGCACGCCGCTGGCAGCATCGATCGGGCCGCTCGCCTTCCGCGTCGTCTTCTGGCTGGCGCTCGGGCTTGCCGCGGCTTCCTTCATGAAATTCGGCGTCAACATCCTCAGCGTGGTCATCGCCGTGCTGGTCGTCGCCTGCCTCACCTTCAAGGGCGGGCGCGAGACGCTGCGCATATGCGTGGATTCCCTTGCCGAGGGAGCAAAGAACGCGCTGCCGGTCGGCATTGCCTGCGCCATTGTCGGCATCGTCATTGGCACGTTGACGCTTACCGGCATCGCCTCGACCTTCATCGGCTGGATCATCTCGATCGGCGAGAACAATCTGTTCCTGTCGCTGCTTTTGACCATGCTCACCTGCCTGGTGCTCGGCATGGGCATACCGACCATTCCCAACTACATCATCACTTCGTCGCTGGCCGGGCCAGCGCTGCTGTCGCTCGGCGTGCCGTTGGTGGTCAGCCATATGTTCGTCTTCTATTTCGGCATCATGGCCGATCTCACCCCGCCTGTGGCGCTGGCCGCCTTCGCCGCCGCACCCATGGCCAAGGAAAGCGGTCTCAAGATCGGCATCCAGGCAACCAAGCTTGCCATTGCCGGCTTCGTGGTGCCGTTCATGGCGGTCTATACCCCGGCGCTGATGCTGCAGGATCCCGGCCCGATCGCCGCCCAGTTCGGCTATCCCGTCGAGGTCGCTTATATCGTCATCAAAGCCTGCATGGGTATCGTCCTGTGGGGCGCCGCGGCCGTCGGATTTCTCGCCCGGCGCATGGCCTGGTGGGAACGCCTCGTCGCGTTCGCCGCCGGCGTGCTGCTGGTTGCGGCGCTGCCGCTCACCGACGAGGCGGGCTGGGCGCTGTCCCTTGCCTGGATCGGCTGGCACTGCTGGCGCGCGCGGCAGGCTTCGCTGGCCAATTCAGCATGAGCCTCTGCATCGTCGCGGCCGGCAAGACGGTGACGCTCGCGGTCGCTGCCTTCACGCTCTCCTGGGTGCATTCGGTGGAGAAGACCCAGTGGCAGGAAGACTGGAAGGTGCTGCCGTTCAGCCTGGAGCTGGTCGAGGCCCGCATCAAGGGATCGGGCGCCGGGATGGAGCCGCCGCAAGGCTCGGCGCTGCGCGACGGCTGGTGGGTCTATGCGCCCAAGGTCGGGCCAAAGCGGCGCCTCGTGCTCGCCGCCTCGGGCGCTACGGGTCAGGGCTGGACACTGTGCACGGCGCAGGACTGCCGCGAATTGGCCAAGGTGGCAGGCGACACGATCTCGCTGGAGCCGTGCGCACCGGAGGGCTCCAGCCAACCGCGGTAGCGGGCGATCATGCCGGCAAGCGGATGCGAGATATCGACATGGAAGCGGAAGCGGCCATCCTCCACCGTTTCGTGGGAAGTCGAGCGTGGACCGAGCCACATCGGCAGCGGCAGGCCAAAAAGGCTCCAGCGGCGCAAGACCAGCGCCAGCCGGCCGTCTTCGGCAACCAGCGCCATCGCGAAGGTCAGCGGGCCGAAGCGTTCGCACAGCAGGCGCTGCGATCGACCCCGGCCTGCGGACTGTAGGCTCGAAAAACTGTGCTTGCCGAATGTCCGCGTCCAGGTCTCGCCGTCCTTGTCGGTGTCGAAGCGGACATGAACCGGTATGTCCTCGCTTGCCCCGGGGAAGCCGACCATCCAGGCCATTAGCCGGCCAAGAACATTGCGCCCGCGTTCGACGCGCGCGCGGCCTGCGGCCGTGATCGTACGGTCATGCATTGACCGTATTGCCTCGGGAAGGCCTTGCCAGGCGGCACCGAGCAGCTCGGCATAAAGCGGCTTGTCCTCGTCCGCGACCCCGTTCCTGAAGCCGGTGTAGATCGTCCGCCCGGCAAACAGGGCCTCATAGTCCCGGAGCTCAAGATCGCGCACCGCCGCCCGTGCGCCCGGCGCCGGCTGTTGTCCGGCCAGCGCTTTGTGGACCAGCGCTTCGACCGCCATCGACGGGATCAGCGGCCCGTCATTGCCCTCGGCCAAGAGATGCCACGAGCGCTTGACGATGGCGCCCGCCCGGTCCGATCCCTCCACCTCGACGAACATGCCGCCGCGATGCTCGCCCCAGCGCAGTCGGTTCGTTGCCTGATGCATCAGCGGCGCCAGCGGCAAAAGCGAACCGATCAATCCGGCGCGCACCAGCCAGGCGAGGCCGATCAGGGCGCGGTGAAGCACTTCGGGTACCGGCCCGGCTCCCATCCAGATGGTCCCCGCCTCAGGCCAAAGTTCGGCCAAGGTGCGCAGGTCGGGAACGTCGACCAGCGAAAACAGCGTGTTTCGAAGCGGCAGCCGGCCCGGCGGCGCGATAGTGTAGCGCAGTTGTTCGGTGAACGGACGGCCTTGTTCGGGACGGCCGTTGCGAACAAGCCGCACCGGCTGACCGGCATAACCGGCGATGGCGCGAATGACGTTTCCGCCGACACTGGCAAAGGGCGACGGCGCGATGCCGCCGCGAATGCCGTCGACCCGCGTCAGGTCCGAAGACAGGCGGCGCACCACCGCCGCCGTCAGCACCGGAAAGCTCGAGAAGCCGGACAGCACGAAGACGCCGGCGTTTCGCGCCGCCTCGTCGAACGCAGAGACACCGGCGACGAAGTCCGAGCCGTCGGCTAGATCGAGATAGTTGATGCGCCGGGCGATGCAGGCCTCGATCAGGCGGTACCGTCCATCGCCATAGGCCTGGAACGGACCGCTCGCGTCGACTACAATATCGGGCTCAAATGCAGCGAGTTGCGCGGCAAGATTGCCGTCACGGTCGAACAGTGCCGGCACCAGCTGGGCTGCTGTCGGGGCGCGCTTCTTGCAATACGCGTCAGCCTTGGCGAGCGAGCGCCCGGCGACAAAGAGGATCAGATGCGGCTCGCCCTCCAAAAGCTCGACGGTGCGACCGCCAAAGGTGCCATAGCCGCCGACGACAAGAACCTTCATCCGCAGTTCCCCCAAAATGCCCAGCGCCGCTCCCGGCTACGGCAATGAGCCTAGCCGATCAATCTTGCCCTCACCTCGGCGGAAGGGATTTCACAATTGTCCTTCTTGCCGAACAGGGCGTAGCGGTTCTTTGCGATGCGGTCGTAGAGCCAGTCGCGAAGCGGGCGCGGCAACAGCAGCAGGATCCGCGCCGCCCGCCACGGCCAGCCGAGTTCGGCCATAATGGCAACGAAACTGTCCAGGCGGGTGAAAGCGGCGCCATCGACGATGACGAGATTGGTCTCGTAGCGATCCGTCCGCAGCCCATATTTCTTGAACAGCATCTCGCCGAAGGGCGACTGGGCCGTTACGAAATGGAAGCGGCCCTTGCGGTCGAGCTTCACCACCATGCGCACAAAGCCCGAGCACAACACGCAAATACCGTCGAACACGATCAACGGGCGACTTGATTCGAATTCTGGCGGCTCAGGAGAATGGTTCGGCTTGACGATCACGTGGCGCCCGGCAGCTGGTGTCAGGCGACACTAGGCCTGCCGGCGGCTGGATCAAAGCCCGGAATGCTAGAGGCTTGGCGTCGTCGCACGCCGTCTGTCGGTCAGCGCAGGGCGCTCGGCGCGATAGGTCGTTGACCGATAGTCGGCGTCGGGCCGGCAGATTTGGCTGTCGTGGCGGCTCTCCAAGCTCATCATCAGTGCACGCTGATCCCAAGCGTGTTGCCACGGCGCGCGCAGGCGGGACCTGGGCCGCGCATGTAATAGCGCTCGGGTCGATAGGTCGGCGCGACGAATTCGCGGATGGCGGCGGCATAGCCGGCGATTTGATTCCAGAAGCTCATTTTACTCGGTCCCTGTCCCGTTTCGGATGTCCCTTCCGAATTGCGGGGATCATAGCGTCCAGGCGTGAATAGTCGGTGAACGCGATGTTAATCTCTGGTCGAAAATGCCTTTGTTCATGGCTGGAATGCGGCTGATTCGCGGTGTTTCCATGCAGTCCGTCGGCATTTCGTCCAGTGTGACTTTTGCATCACATATGTTTCGCCTGAATGTCGCGGAAGCGCGGTTTTGTTTCAGGTTCTTACTGGACCGCGAAATTTCCGTGCACGTGGTTGAAAAACCAGGAACCGGCCCGTCAGCCACACGTTGATTTCCCAGTGCCGGGACGAACCGGTTCCGCAAGCTGTGGTGCTCGGGTTGGGCCGCAGCCAAAAATCCGAAACTGCAAGAGCAATGGAAAGGCAAAGGCCATGGGCTTCTTTTCGAAGGATATCAAAACACTCGACGATCTGTTCGTGCACACGCTGCGCGACATCTATTACGCTGAAAAACAGATCGAGAAATCGCTGCCGAAGATGATCGACAAAGCGAGTGATCCGCAGCTGAAAGCCGGCTTTGAGAAACATCTCGCCCAGACCAAGGGTCATATCCAGCGTGTCGAGCAGGTGTTCGAACTGCACGGCGTGAAGGCCAAGCAAATCGACTGCCCGGCCATCGACGGCATTCTCGAAGAGGCCGACGACGTCAGCGGCGACATCGCCGACAAGGAGGTCCTCGACGCTGCGCTGATCGCCTCCGCCCAGGCGGTCGAGCATTATGAGATGACCCGTTACGGCACCTTGATTGCTTGGGCCAAGCAACTGGGCCGCAGCGACTGCGCCAATGTGTTGGCCAACAACCTCAAGGAGGAGCAGGCAACCGACCGCAAGCTTACAGAGATGGCGGAAAGCAAAATCAACCTGCAAGCCGCCGAGTAGGGCAGCGATAGAGAATTGACTTCAAGGCAAGGCTGGGCCGAAAGCCCGGACTTGCCTTTTGCGCCGCCGGAACCGGAACAGACTTTGCCCGTTCTCGGTTGAACATTGTCGCGCAGGGAGTTTGTCATGGCGCCGCGCCCGGCCTGGAGAGGGTATCTCAAGCTTTCGCTGGTCACTTGCGCCGTCGAACTGACCAATGTCGTCACCCAGGCCGAGAAAGTCTCGTTCCGCGTGCTCAACCGCAAGACCGGCAATACCGTCAAGCGCGTCTATGTCGATTCGGCAAGCGGCAAGCCGCTCGATGAAGGCGACGAGATCAAAGGCTACGAGATCGGCGACGGCGACTTCGTCCAAATCGAGGAGGAGGAGATCGAAGCCGTGCAGATCGAATCCTCGCATACGATGAGCCTCGATGGTTTCATCGAAAAATCCTCGATTCAGCAGATCTATCTCGATACCCCCTATTATTTGACGCCTGCGGACGAGGTCTCGGAAGAGGCCTTCGCAGTCATCCGCGAGGCCATGGCCGCCAAGAAGACGGCGGGGCTAGCCCGCATCGTGCTCTATCGCCGCGAACGTCCGGTGGTCATCGAGCCGTTGGGCAAGGGTCTGCTGCTGACGACCCTACGCTATGGCGATACGGTTCGCAGGCCCGAGATGGTGTTCGGCGACATCAAGCCGGTGAAGACCGACGCCGAGATGATCAGGCTGGCCGAACACATCGTCAATGAGAAACAGGCGAAGTTCGATCCTTCCGAATTCGAGGACAAATACGAAAACGCGCTGATCGAGCTGGTCCGCGCCAAGAAGGCCGGCAAGAAGGCACCGAAGACAAAGGCAGAACCACGGCCCTCCAACGTCGTCAATCTCTTCGATGCACTGAAGAAGAGCCTTTCGTCGGAAGCCGGTGCGCCGACAAAGACCGGACGCCCGGCAAAAGGCGCCAAGCCCAAAGCCGCTCGGCGCAAATCTGCTTAGGATCAGACCATGGCCAGCCTCGAGCAGTATCACGCCAAGCGCAATTTCAAGAAGACCGCCGAACCGGCCGGCAAGCTCTCGCGCGGCAAGAAAGCCGAGCCGGGTGGCATTTTCGTCATCCACAAGCATGCCGCCACCCGGCTCCACTACGACCTGCGCCTTGAGCATGGCGGTGTGCTGTGGAGCTGGGCGGTGACGCGAGGCCCGAGCCTCGACCCGCACGAAAAGCGGCTCGCCGTCCACGTCGAGGACCACCCGATCGACTATGCGCCGTTTGAAGGCACTATCCCCAAGGGCCAATATGGCGGCGGCTCGGTCATCGTCTGGGACGAGGGAACTTGGGTCCCCGATGGCGACCCGGCAAAGGCAATGAAGAAAGGCCACATCAACTTCGAATTGCACGGCCACAAATTGCATGGCGCCTGGCATCTGGTGCGGCTGAAGCCGCGTCCGGGCGAAAAGCGTGACAACTGGTTGCTGATCAAATCCGACGATGCCGCCGCGCGTCCGGGCGAGGACATTTTGCAGGAGGCGCCGCAATCGGTGAAATCCGGCCTGACCATCGAGGAGGTCGGCGAAGGCAAGACCGCCGACGGCAAGAAGCCAAGGGTCTGGCAGTCCGACAGGCCGGCTACCGGCAAGAAGGCAGTCGCGGCAAGGCGGCTCGAATTCATCGAACCGGCGCTCGCAACGCTGGAGCGGGACGCTCCGCCCGGCAAGGACTGGCTGCATGAGGTGAAGTTCGACGGCTATCGCATGCAGGCGCAGCTTGCCGGCACCGAGGTGCGGCTTTTGACACGCACCGGCCTCGACTGGACCGACAAATTCGGTGGCGCAATTGTCGCGGCACTTGGCGGCCTGAAATGCACCGATGCGATCATCGACGGCGAAATCGTCGTGCTGGCGGATAACGGTGTCTCGTCATTCTCGCTGCTGCAGCAAGATCTGTCGGCGGGCCGTACGGACCGTTTCATCTACTATGTCTTCGACCTGTTGCGTCTCAACGGTGAGGATATCCGTTCCGAGCCGCTGGTCGAGCGCAAGGAAAGGCTGCGCACCTTGCTCGCCGGACAGGCCGAGGATCAGGCCGTGCGCTTCAGCGACCACTTTGCCGAGCCCGGCAAGATCATGCTGGAGCACGCTTGCCGCCTGGGCCTCGAAGGCGTCGTCTCCAAGCGCGCCGATGCGCCCTACCGCAGCGGCCGTGTTCCCTCGTGGGTGAAGTCGAAATGCACGGCACGCCAGGAATTCGTCATCGGCGGCTACATGCCGTCGGACAAGACCGGGCGCGGCCTGCGCTCGCTGCTGGTCGGCTATCACGAGGGCGGCAAGCTGCGCTATGCCGGCCGCGTCGGCACCGGCTTCACGGCCAAAAGCACCAACGAACTGAAGAAGAGGCTTGATGCGCTGAAGACGACAACCTCGCCCTTCGACAGGGCGGTGCCAAGGGGCAAGGGGCTGGTCTGGGTCAAGCCCGAACTTGTCGGCGAAGTGGAGTTTCGCAGTTGGACGTCGGACCGTATAATACGCCACGCCTCGTTCCAGGGATTGCGCGAGGACAAGCCGGCGGAGGAAGTCGTGCAGGAGAAACCGAAAGCACGCTCAGCCACGGCAGAGCCGAAGCCAAAGCCCGCCAAACCCGCAGGCGCGGCGAAAAGCGCGGTTACACTGTCCCGCCCGGACAAGCTTCTGTGGCCCGAGGAGAACGTCTCGAAGCAGCATCTGGTCGATCACTACGCGCTGGTCTGGCCGCGCATGAAGCAATTCGTCATAAACCGGCCGCTCAGCCTCGTGCGGGCGCCGGACGGGGTCGGCGGCCAACGGTTCTTCCAAAAACATGCCTCGGCCGGCATGCACGACAAGATCGCCGTGATGAAGGATCCCACCGACGGCGAGGAGATATTGTTCATCCGCGATTTCGACGGTGTCGTGGCCCTGGTGCAGCTCGGCGTCGTCGAGATCCACATCTGGGGCTCGACCACGGACGAGCTGGAAAAACCCGACCAGATCATCTTCGATCTCGATCCCGACGAGGGTGTCGACGTGAAGGCGGTGCGTGCCGCGGCGCTCGATATCCGCAGCCGGCTCGACGAACTGTCCCTGCCGAATTTCGTCAAGACCTCGGGCGGCAAGGGCTATCATGTCCTCGTGCCGCTGAAGCCGTCGGCGGACTGGGACGAAGTCAAAGGCTTCGCCCATGAGTTCGCCCGAGCGCTCGAACAGGCGGCACCCGACCGATACACGGCGACGCTGTCGAAGAAGGCGCGCACGGGCAAGATTTTCGTCGACTATCTGCGCAATGGCCGCGGCGCCACCACGGTTGCACCTTATTCGTCGCGCGCCAAGAAAGGCGCCACAGTTTCGATGCCGGTGACCTGGGCGGAAATCGAGGCCGGATTGCCGCCGAACGCCTTTCCGATCGGCGACAAGACGACGCTGAAGCGGCTCGGGCAAGCCGATCCCTGGGCGGATTTTTTCAAGCAGGCCAAGCCGCTCAAGCGCGGCTAATGCATGTCGCGCAAAAGTGTGCAGCGGTTTTGCGATGACGACATGCATCAAAACAAGAACCTAAAGCGCGTCGCATGAGGCCGGTCGAACGCGACGCGCTTTAGAGCAATTCCAGGAAAAGTGTGAAACGGTTTTCCGTCCGGAATTGCGTCAAAACAAAAAGATAGAGTGGTTCGGCGTTTCCGTGAAACGCTGACCCTTCCAGCGCATCGAAGCGCGCCGTCAGGCGAGAAACGTCTTCTCGAAGGCCTGCTTGCCTATCGGTGAAAAGATCACGGCACGGCTGTCCTTCTCGCGCCGTGCCCATTTCTCGGCGAGGATCTTGTCGAGAATGGCGGCGCCCAGCGTGCCGGCGAGGTGCGAACGCCGCACGCTCCAGTCGAGGCAGGCACGGCACACCGGCCGCCGCGCTTTGGTATGGATGTCGATGCCGATCGCGGCGAAATGCGAGGCGGCCGACAGCCCAAGCTGGATCTCCTTGTCGTCACGCAGGAGCACTTGTCGAGCGACAAGACGGTCCAGCATCGCCACCGCCTGCTCGCCGGCGAGGTGGTCGTAGCAGACCCGCGCCACGCGCATGGCCGCGTCGCGAGGGCCGGGTCGCACCCGCTGCGGCCCGACAGCAGCAGCGACGCCGGTGATCGCCTCGATCATTCCAGCCACCTGCGGGCCGGCGAGGCCGTAATAGCGGTGCCGCCCCTGGCTCGCCAGCGTCAGCAGCCCGCCTTCCATCAGCTTCGACAGATGGGAGCTCGCTGTTGGAAGCGACACGCCGGCTTCCAGTGCCAGTTCGCTCGCCGTCAGTGCCGTGCCGCCCATCAGTGCGGACAGCATGTTTGCCCGCGCCGGATCGCCCACCAGGCTGGCAATGCGGGCTATGTCGGGGCCTTCGCGCATAGTTCGTTCCTCATCGAAGCATCCTCGTCAGATAAGCATTAATCTCGATGCAAATCAAGGAGACAACGATGCCTGCAAGCACCATTCTCAGCGCCGCGCCTGCTCGCCGGCCGTTCCCGTTCATTGTCTTGCGCCGCTTGCGGCTGCGGCTCCTGGCGCGGTGGTACGACCGCCATTTGCAGCGTCTCGACCTCGCCGAGATCGACGATCATCTGCTGGATGACCTTGGCCTGACACCCGAAGACGTCCGCCGCGAATGCGCGAAATCCTTCTGGCAAACCTGACCGGCCAGCGAATTTGCCTAGCATATCGATCTTCGGAACGTTTCGACCTGGCTCGAACTGTGACCGCAAGAAAACATCTACCGCCAAGGAGGCGAAAAATGACCATCACCTGCTTCATCCGCTACGAGATCGATCCGTTCGGCAAGGCTGCGTTCGAGGAATATGCCCGCAATTGGGGGCAGGCGATCCCGCGCTGCGGCGCCGATCTGATCGGCTATTTCGCGCCGCACGAAGGCTCGGCCACCACAGCTTATGCCGCCTACAACATCGACAGTCTTGCGGCCTACGAAGCCTACCGCGCCCGGCTCGCCGCCGATCCCGCCGGCAAGGCGAATTACGAGTTCGCCCGGCGGGAAAAATTCATCCTGAAGGAGGACCGCATCTTCCTCAAGCTAGCCTCTGGGCCGCATGCTCCTTTGGTGAAGCCATGATCGCCGTCATCTTCGAGGTTGAGCCGGCGGCGGGCATGCGCGATGCCTATCTCAGCATCGCCGCCGACCTGCGGCCGCTGCTCGACGGCATCGACGGTTTCCTGTCGATCGAGCGCTTCCAGAGCCTTGCCGATCCGAACCGCATCCTGTCGCTGTCCTTCTGGCGCGACGAGGACGCGGTGAAGGCCTGGCGCAACACGCAGGAACATCGGCAGGCGCAGAAGGCCGGGCGCGGCGGTATCTTTGCGGACTATCGTTTGCGCATCGCCCATGTCGTGCGCGATTACGGCCTGACCGAACGCGCCGAGGCGCCAGCAGATAGCCGGGTAGTGATCGGATAGGGACTGCTATGCATTCCCGATCAGCACCCCTGCCGCAAACACCAGTGCGCCACCCAGCACCACCTGGAAGGCGGCGCGCCAGAACGGCGTCTGCATATAGCGGTTCTGCACGAAGGCGATCGCCCACAGCTCGAAGAAAACCACCACGGCGGCGACAATGGTCGCCGTCCAGAAAAGCGGGATGAGATAGGGCAGCGCATGGCCGAGCCCGCCCAGCGTCGTCATGACGCCGACGGTCAGCCCGCGTTTTGCCGGCGAGCCGCGGCCCGATAATTTGCCGTCGTCGGAAGCCACCTCGGTGAAACCCATCGAGATGCCAGCGCCGATCGAAGCGGCAAGCCCGACCAGAAAGGTCTGGAACGTATCATGCGTGGCAAAGGCGGCGGCAAAGATCGGCGCCAGCGTCGACACCGACCCATCCATCAGCCCGGCCAGCCCCGGTTGCACGTAGGTCAGGATGAACTGGCGCTGCTCGGCTGCCGCCTCTTCGTCCTTGACCGCGCCAGGCACATGCTTTTGCTCCAGCCGCTGCGCCAGTGTCTCGTGGCCCTGTTCTGCGATTGCCAGGTCGTCGAGCAGCTTTCGCGTCGACGCATCGCCTGTGCGTTTGGCCGCCTCGATATAGAACAGGTAGGCCTGCCGCTCCATGGCCTCGGCTTGGCTGCGCACATGATCGATGCCGAGCGGCCTCACCAGCCAGTCCGGCTTGCGCTCGTAATAGCCCTTCACATGTTCGCGCCGGATCAGCGGTATGCGCTCGCCGAAACGCTTGCGGTAAAGCTCGATCAGTGAATCGCGATGGCCGTCCTCCTCCTCCGCCATCTCCTCGAACACCTTGGCCGATTGCGGAAAGCTCTCCGCCAGCCCGTCGGCATAGGCGCGATAGATGCGCCCGTCATCCTCCTCGGAGGAGATGGCGAGCGCCAGGATCTCCTGTTCCGAGAGCGATTCAAAGGGACGGCGGCCGAAGCCGAAAACGCGGGAAAGCATGAGAAATTCACCCTAGTTTAGAATAGTTCTAAACTATGATCTTGCACGTCGCCGGTCAATCGTGTGCGCTCCACTCATGCTCAAAAGGTACAGGCTTCAAAATCCCGAACAGGTTGCCGTTTGCTATCGGCAAACGTTCACTTATATAACCGAATCTCAACCAAGAGAGAGGAACCCGCAGATGCCGGAAAAACAGCAGCCGTTTGATCCCAAACCGGTTCTCGACCTGATCGCTAATATTGAGGCGGATCTGCAGCGCCTGAAAGGTCTGGTCGAGCAGCAGGTCGAAAAATTCGATCCCGCCAATCCGCACAACAAGGCTCCCGACGGCAAGTTGACCGAGGAGGGCGTCGAGTGCTGCTACCGGCTGTTCGACGAGGGCAAGTCGCGCTATTCGGTCGCCCAACAGATGAAGATCTCCTTCGCCGCCGCCACCCACCGCTTCAACACCTGGCGCAAGATGGGCGGCTCCAAACGGCAAAAGACGCTGTTGGGGTGAGGAGCGGCCGGCCAGGCCGGTCAATCGGCAACGATTTGTCGATTGAAGCGACGAATGCATGGCGGAGGGCCGAGGAGGCGGTCGGTGACAGTCACGCCCTACTCCTGCCTCCAGGACGAATTGTAACCGTCACATTTTTTCATTGGTGCGCGGCCTCCCTTTCCGTGCACCATAGGCGGTCTCATCTCTTGCAGGACCTAGCCATGACCACCCCTCCCGGCATCGCCGATATTCACAGCGCAGCAGTGCGATTGTCCGGACTGATCGTCGAAACGCCGCTGATCGAATCGCCGGAGTTAAACAAGCGCTTCGGCGCCAGGATCCTGTTCAAGCCGGAGACGTTGCAGCGCACCGGCTCGTTCAAGTTCCGCGGTGCATACAACAAGCTCTCCCCGCTCTCGGCGGAAGAACGCGCCCGCGGCGTCGTCGCCTTCTCCTCGGGTAATCACGCGCAAGGCGTTGCCGCCGCAGCGGCGATGTTCGGCGTCAAGGCCGTCATCGCCATGCCCACCGATGCGCCGGCGATGAAAGTCGGCAATGTCAGGAAGATGGGCGCGGAAGTGATCACCTTCGACCGGGTCCGCGACGATCGCACTGCCGTCCTCCGTTCTTACGTGGAAAAGGGCATGGTCCTGGTGCCGCCCTACGACGATCCAGCCATCATCGCCGGCCAGGGCACGATCGGCCTCGAATTGATACGCCAAGCAAAAGCGCTTGGCGTCAGCCTCGATGCGGTGGTGGTTCCCTGTGGCGGTGGCGGCTTGAGCAGCGGCATTTCGATCGCGGTCAAGGACGCCTCGCCGGGCACCGCCGTCTGGGCGGTGGAACCCGAGCATTTCGACGACACACGCCGCTCGCTGATCAAAGGCGCCAGGGTGTCGAACGCGCCCGGCCACACCTCGATCTGCGATGCCCTTCTCGTCGCCGAGCCGGGCGCGATCACTTTCGAGATTAACCGCAAGAATCTTGCCGGCGCCATCGCCGTTTCCGACAAGGCGGTGGCACAGGCGATGCGCGATGCGATGGCTTGCCTGAAGCTGGTGGTCGAACCTGGCGGTTGCGTCGGCTTGGCCGCGCTGTCGTCAGCCGAGATCGACCTTGCCGGGAAATCCATTGCCGTGGTGCTCTCCGGCGGCAATGTCGATCTCAGCACCTATGCCGAGATCATTGCTGCCGGCTAAGATAGCGACCAGTTCCAGGTCATGTGCCGGTTCGAGGTGCTTGAGCGTCCGTTGCGCCCGGTCGAACCGGTACCCTCCAAAGACTGAGATCGATGAAACTGTTCTTCAGCCGCAATCCCAATCCTCGCCTCGCGGTCGCGGTGGCACGGTATCTCAAAGCCAAGGTAGAGTTCGAATTCGCCTCTCCCTTCGCTCCGGGGCAGGCCAAGCGCTTTCGGCCGCTCAATCCAAATCTTTCATTGCCCATCCTTGTAGGCCTGGGAAAAAGCCTCTGGGAGGCCGACGCCATAGCCTGCCGGCTTTCACGCGACACGCATTCGCATTTCTGGCGCACCGGCGACGACGAGCCCGAGATGATCAGATGGCTGAGTTGGGGGAAAGAGAACTTCGCAAGAGCCTGCGATGTCGTGCATTTCGAGCGCGGGACCAAACAGCGCTATGGGCTCGGCCCGATCGATCAGGCGCGGGTTGAGGAGGGCCTGAGGGACTTCAGTACCGCCGCTGTAATACTTGATGCCGAGCTTTCCCAGCGAGAATGGCTGGTCGGAAATTCGGTCTCCTACGCCGACTTTCGAATGGCGACGTTTCTGCCCTTCAACGACGTCGCCCGATTGCCTCTCGATGATTATCCTTCTGTCGGCCGCTGGTATCGGCAGCTTGAAGAAATCGACGCCTGGCGCGATCCATTCGAAGGGCTCAATGCACCTGAATTGACACCGGTCCCGGGCTAGGCCAAGGCCGTGTGAATCTCGATCATTTGACCCTAATCCAGCGTCCGGCGGAATCGCACCAGCGCAATGCCGGCGAACAGCGCCACGAACACCACCAGCCAGCCGATTTCCGTTGCCACCGCCGGCAGCTCGGCGCCCTTCAGCATCACTGCGCGGATGATGCGCAGGAAATGCGTCAGCGGCAGCACCTCGCCGAAGACCTGCGCCCAGTCCGGCATGCCGCGATAGGGGAACATGAAGCCGGACAGCATGATCGACGGCAGGAAGAAGAAGAAGGTGAGCTGCAGGGCCTGCATTTGCGTGCGGGCGATCGTCGAGATCGTGTAGCCGAGCAGCACCAGCGCCAAGACGAAGATCAGGACCGCCGTCAATAGCAGCGACATCGACCCGGTGAAGGGGATGGCAAACAGAAGCTTCGAGGCCGCCAGCACCACCAGCACCTGCACGGCGCCGACCGCCAGATAGGGCAGCACCTTGCCCAGCATGATCTCGAGCGGGCTGGACGGCATCGCCAGAAGGTTCTCCATTGTGCCGCGCTCGGTCTCGCGCGTCAGCGCGATCGAGGTCATCATCACCATCGTCATTTGCAGGATGACGCCCAGCAGGCCGGGCACGATGTTGTATTGCGAGACGGCTTCCGGATTATAGCGCCGGTGCACCACCACCTGGAGCTGGCCCCGGGCAGCTTCGGCCGCCGTCTCCTGCATGCCGCGTGCCCTGAGCAGCGCCTGGTTGGCAACTGTGCCGAGCGTCGAGATGGCGCCGCTGGCGACGGCCGGGTCGGTCGCATCCGCCTCGATCAGGATCTGCGGACTATCGCCGCGCTCGACCCGTCGGGCAAAATCGGCGGGAATGGTGACGACGAAGGCGACGTCGCCGCGCGCCATCAGGAATTCGGCTTCGGCGGCACTTTGCGCGACATGGTCGAAGCGGTAATAGCCGGTGGTCTGCAGCGCCGAAACCATGGCCCGCGTGTAAGGATCGCTGCTCATCACCACCAGCGCTGCCGGCAGGCTCTTCGGGTCGTTGTTGATGGCATAGCCGAACAGCACCAGCTGCATCAGCGGCACCCCCAGCATCATGGCGAAGGTGATGCGGTCGCGCCGCATCTGGATGAACTCCTTGATCAGCAGCGCGCCGAGCCTGGCAAAGGAAAAGACGCTGTTTATCCCATTTTTCATCCCATGTTGTCCTTCGAACCGGACATGAACTGGATGAACACATCCTCCAGGCTGGTCTCGCCAGGCGATACCGTGACGCCCTTGTGCTCTTTCTCGACATCGGCGAGCGCTGCCTGAAGCGCCTTCCTGTCGGAGCCGACGACATGCAGCGTCGCGCCGAACGGCGCCACTTGATCGACGCCGGGGCGGCCACTGAGTGCGGTCGCGACCTGGTCGAGGCGCGGCCCTTGCAGGACGAAGGTGGTCAGGCCAGCGTTCCTCACCACGTCCTCGACCGTGCCGGTAGCCAGCATCTTGCCATAGGAGATGTAGCTGATGCGATGGCAGCGCTCGGCCTCGTCCATGTAATGGGTGGAGACCAGCACGGTCAGCCCGCCGCTCGCCAGCCGGTGGATCTCGTCCCAGAATTCGCGCCTGGCCTTCGGATCGACGCCAGCCGTCGGTTCGTCGAGCAGCAGCAGTTTCGGCTTGTGCATGATGCAGGCGGCCAGCGCCAGCCGCTGCTTCCAGCCGCCGGACAAGGTGCCGGCCAGCTGGTTCCTGCGCGACGTCAGGCCGAGATCCTCAAGTGTCTTAGCCACATGCTCGTCGAGCGGCTTCAGCCGGTACAGCCGTGCCACGAATTCGAGATTCTCGCCAATCGTCAGATCTTCGTAGAACGAGAATCTCTGCGTCATGTAGCCGACTTCGCGCTTGATCCGCAGGCTGTCGGTGCGGATGTCGAAGCCCAGAACCGTGCCTTCGCCCTCATCCGGCGTCAGCAAGCCGCACATGATGCGGATGGTCGTCGTCTTGCCTGAGCCGTTCGGCCCGAGGAAGCCGACGATCTCGCCCTCGGCCACCGTCATCGTCACATGGTCGACAACGGTCTTGTCGCCGAAGCGTTTGACCAGGCCGTGCACGTCGATGACGTTCATTTTCCGATGTCCGCCAGATCGACGTCGACGATCTGCCCGGGCTGCAATGCGCTGGCGTCGCCCTCCGGCCGCGCTTCGACCAGATAGACCAGCTTTTGCCGGGTCTCGAGCGAGTAGATCACCGGCGGCGTGAATTCCGGATCCGGCGACACATAGCTGACGCGAGCCTTCACGCCCGATCCGCAACCGTCGCAATGGACGTTGAGCAGCGTGCCGACCTCGACCGACGAGAACGCGCTTTCCGGCACATAGACGCTGAGCTTCACCGCCCCGTCCGGCAGCATGGAGATGACCGGCGCGGTCGGACCGGCCGTGTCGCCTGGATAGCGGATGACATCGTTGACCCGGCCGGGCGAGGGAGCCGTCAGCACGCGCTTCGACAACCGCCATTGCGCTTGCTCCAGGGCCGATTGCGCCTGCCTGACCTGATTGTCGGCGGCCTTGATCGTCTCCGGCCGTGCCGGCAGGCCGCCGACGGCGAGATTGGCCTCCGCCTGGCCGACCTGTGCGTTGGCCGTCTCCAGCGTCGCGGAAGCCGTGTCGTAGTCGGCCTGTGTGCCGGTGCCGCGTTTGAACAGATCGCTGGCGCGGATGTATCGGCGTTTGGCGTCGGCGGCTTGCGCCTTGGCCATGTCGACCTGCGCCTTGAGCACCGCGATCTCTTCCTGCCGTTTGCCGACCTGCAGGTCGGCAAGTTGCGCCTGGGCCTGCGCAAGGGCCGCCTCGGCTTGTGCGATGGCGATCTTGGCGTCGGCGTTTTCCAGCGTCACCACCGGCGTGCCGGGCGCGACGCGGTCGCCGCGCTTGACCGCAATCGTCTCGACCTGCGCCACCTCGATCGGCGCCAGCAGCACATAATCGCCCTCGACGTAGCCGACGGCGAGCGGTGCTGCCGGCGCGCAGGCGCTGAAAAGCTGGGCGGCAAGCGGCAAAGAACAGAGCAGGCTCATGATCCACGATCCTTCCGTACAACCAAATCGCGCCGAGCTAAAATCGCGCTGAGATTGTCGGTTACTGTCGCCGCGATCTTGCCGGCCTCGTCATCGCCGATCTCGCGCCAGCCCATCCGGCGCATAACCGCCTCGCGACCGATGCGGAAGTAGACGACCTGGCCGATCAGTGTGAATACGGTGAGTTTTGTGCGCTCGCTCTCGGCCGGCTCGCCCGTCGCCTGTTCCCAGATCAGGCAGAGCCGGTGATGCGCCGGTTCGAACACGCCATCATAGATACGGTCGAGCGCGGCGGTTGGATGCGACAGCTCACGCAGGACGAACTGCACAATCTCGCCGGCTTCCGGCCTTGCCGCGATGAAGGCGACCATCCGCTCCAGCGCGACGGCTAAATGTGCCCGCGCGGCCTCGGTATCCGCCAATGCCGCGGGCGGCGCCTGCAGATTGCCGATCGCCTGGCCGGCAACGGTCTGGATGGTGTCGACGATGTAGTCGGCCGCCGCGTTGCGGAGCCCTTCCTTGCCGCCGAAATGATAGGCGATCGAGCCGATATTGGCCTTGGCCTCAGCCGCGATCTGGCGCGTCGACGTGCCGTCGAAACCCTGGCGTCCGAACAGCTTCAGCGCCGCGCGCACGAGTGCCGTCCGCGTCATATCTGCGGCGGTCTTGGGCGCCTCATGAGGAAGGCCGCTGGCGTTGGGCGATTTGATCATGGCCGGCAATTTAATCAATCGAATGATTAAAGTCAAGTGCGGTCAAGCGGCTTGCCAACTCTGGCCGTGCGCGCTTTAGTGCCTGACCATGGGCAAGGAAATCGAGCGTAAATTCCTGGTCTCAGGTGAGGAATGGCGGGCAATCGTCGAGGCGGACATTCATATCCGTCAATTCTATCTTGTCGCCGAACCCAGCCGTACGGTGCGTGTGCGCATCAGCAATGATGCCGCCGCCAAGCTGACGCTCAAGTTCGGCAGCCAGGCACGCGAGCGCGATGAATTCGAATATCCGGTGCCTTTGGCGGAGGCGCAGGAGATGCAAGCCTTTGCCATCGGACGTGTCATCGAGAAGACACGCCACCATGTTAGACACCGCGGCTATCTCTACGAAGTCGATGTCTTCGGCGGGACGCTTGCGGGGTTGGTGATCGCCGAGCTCGAGACGCCGGAGGATGTACCGGACGAAATGCTGCCAGATTGGCTCGGCCGTGAAGTCACCGGCGAGCCGAGATATTACAACGCGTCGCTCGCCCTTGGGGGGATTCCGGAGATCGTCGCATGAGCTTTCGTATCGATCCGCGCACGTCGCTGACCGGCGAGGTCAGGCGCATCCTCGCCGATGAGATCGGCAAGGCGATCGACCATCTGAACGCGGCGCGTGACAGGCCCGAACAGGGGCTGCACAAATGCCGCAAACGGCTGAAGAACGTCCGCGCGTTGCTGCGCCTTGTCCGTTCCGGAGACGAAACATTCTGCGTGACCGAGAATCAGTGCTACCGCCAGGTGGCGGCCCTGCTTGCTGGTCCGCGCGAGGCGACCGCGCTGGTCGAAACAATTGACCGGCTGGCGGCAAGCTTTCCCGAGCAAAGTGCCGGCGGTGGCCTCGATGCCGTGCGTGACAGGCTCGTCGCGCGCCAGCATGAACTGCATGGCGGAGCAGGCCTCGATGCCGCGATAGGCGCGGCGATCGCCGCATGCGAGGAAGGTGTCGCAAGGATCGACAAGCTCGCTCTGCCCGACCAGCCGGAGCAGGCTGCCGACGTGCTCGCCGAAGGCGCGCGCACCACTTTGCGCCGCGCCAGGAAAGCGCTGGACAAGGCGGCTTCGCGCGGCGAAGCCGATGACTTTCACGATCTGCGCAAGGCGGCCAAGACGCATGGCATGCACCTGTCGCTGCTCGGCCGGCTGTGGCCGACGCCGATCAAAGCCCGGCGCAAGGCCGTCGACGAATTGGGCGAGCGGCTCGGCGAACTGCACGATGTGTTCGTCATGCGCGCGCTTCTCGATGCCGAGGACCAGCCGCTTGGCCCCCCTGAGGAGACGCGGTTGCTTGCCAAGCTGCTGAAGCGCTCGGAAAAGAGCCTGAAAAAAACCTGCCTCGCCGAGGCGGCCGAGCTTTTCGGCGACAGTCCGAAACGCTCGACGAGGAAGCTCGCCCGTAAAGCGCGCGACGATCTCACAGCGTCACCGCAGCACGAAGACGCCGGCGCGCCTGGCGTGGGCTGATCATGGTCTAATTTGCCGCCCTGTGGTAATCGCCGTCTGGCATGACCGAGCCCGGCGACACGCTACTGGACCGAATTGGCCGCTGGCTTGCCGGCCGGCTGCAGGAGGAATCGTCCGGCTACGAGCCCTACACGCCGTCGGACGCCGAAACGCTGCGCCGCACTCTCGAACCCGGCGACATCCTGCTCATCAAGGGCAACCAGAAGATCTCGGCGGCAATCAAATACCTCACGCAGTCGACCTGGTCGCATGCCGCCTTCTATGTCGGGGATGCGCTGCCGGAGCCGGAGGACGGATCGGAGCGGCGGCGCCTGATCGAGGTCACGCTCGGCGATGGCTGCATCGCCGTGCCGCTGTCGCGCTACCGCAGCTACAACACCCGCATCTGCCGGGCGAGCGGCCTGGCTCCCGAAGATCGCGACACGGTCGTCGCCTTCATGATCGGCAGGCTCGGTCTCAGATACGATCTCAAGAACATATTCGACATGCTGCGCTACTTCTTGCCGACGCCGCCGGTGCCGGTGCGCTGGCGCCGCCGCATGCTGGCTTTCGGTTCCGGCGACCCGACGCGCGCCATCTGCTCGTCGCTGATCGCCGAGGCATACGGCCGGATCCGCTACCCGATCCTACCCGAGATTACCCGGGCGCCCGGCCGTGCCTCGGCCCAGTCGAGCTATTCGCGCAGGGAAATCCTGCACATCCGCCATCACTCGCTCTACACGCCGCGCGACTTCGACCTGTCGCCCTACTTCCGTATCGTCAAGCCGACGCTGGAATACGGCTTCGACTACCGGCAGATGGTCTGGGATGACAAGGTGGCGGCGAACAAGACCGCCGAATAGCCGCTCGATCTTGTGTTTGGGCAAGGGACGCTCTGAGAACCGGTTTCCGGCCGATACTCAGGGTTAAGAAGCTCAGTCAGACTGGCTGCCGCCAACAGCCCGGACTCGGTCGTTCTGCATTCTGACCTAGGCCGGCAGACGCCGTCCGTTTGCGGCGGCCGCAACTCGATCGTCCGTCCGCGCGCCTGCGTCGCGCGGATGTGGCCCGATCGGCATGATTACCGGGAACGGCGTTGCGCCGAACGCAAACGTCCATTTGTAGCCGACCAGTCCGTCTTCGGGCGTCGTGTGCTGGTCGTGATGAGCAAGCAATTTGGCGCGCTCCGCCAATTCCTCCGCCTCGCGCCTGACCATTTCCGCCGTTTCCGGCCGCATCCGCCTGGAGAAGCTGACGAATGTCGCCTCGCGCTCAAGATGGGTGATGGCCCAGCCGATGAAATTCTTGTTGGTCATTTCGAACAGCGGCCGCAATGGCCCGTCGAAATTCCACTGGATCGGTGCCTCGACCAGCAGCCTTGCCGATAGGCCGCGACCGAGCGCGACCAGGCCGAGTTCCTCGAGGTCGCGCAGATAGAGGAATATCGAAGCCTCGCTCAGTCCTTGGGAGCGCATGATGCCTTCGGGCGTGAATTTCTCGGAAAGCATGACGAAGACGAACAGCAGTGCCGGCCGCCCGGCGAGCTTGCGCTCGATCTCCGGCGCGATCTGGTTGGCGGGTCCTGGTCCTCTGTTCATAGAGCCGAGCACGTTCTCCAACTCCACGCCGGCGGCAGTGCAGATCTCCATCAGCCGGTCGAGCTTGCAGTTGCGCTCATGAAAGATGCGTTTCACCGTCGGCTCGGAAACACCCATGCGCTCGGCAAGGACGCGGTAGGTGATGCCCTTTGCCTTAAGCGTCCGCTTCAGCGCTTCGAAGATCAGGCCGTTCATGGGATGCACCTCTTTTGCACGATTTGGTATCAGCCTTCGGTACTAGTCCAGATAGATCTTCCCGAAAAGTATCGAAAGGCCTAGCTCTCCGCCAGTCCATTACAGGAGACTAGCCATGAAAAGCCTCTTCACACCGATACTTCTCGCCATCGTCGGCATCGCGACTGCGCCGGCAGTTCAGGCCGCTGAACTCTGGCGCGCCGGCGGCCTCGAGCAACCTGAATCGGCGCTGTTCGACGCCGCCGGCCAGCGCGTTATCGTCTCGAATATCGTCGGTAATCCCGGCGAAGCCGACGGCAACGGCTATCTGTCGATCCTGTCGATGGACGGCAAGCTACTCACGCAACACTGGACCGACGGCATGGACGCGCCCAAGGGCATGTCGATTGCCGGCGGCAAACTCTACGTCGCCGACCTCACCCATGTGCGCGTCGTCGATCTCGCTAGCGGCAAGCTAGCGTCGACGATCGACGTGCCGAACGCCGTCTTCCTCAACGACATGACCGCTGATGCATCCGGCAAGATCTACGTCACCGATATGCTTGCGGATACGATCTATCGCATCGACGGCGACCGGCCGGAACTGTTCGTCAAGGATGCTTCGCTCGCTTCGCCGAATGGCATCTTCGCCGATGGCGGTCGGCTGATCGTCGCTTCCTGGGGCAAGGGCATCAAGCCCGACTTCAGCACCGCGGAGCCGGGCGGCCTGCTCTCGGTCGATCTTGCTACCAAGGCCGTTTCGCCACTGCCCGGCGCGGAAAAGTTTGCCAACCTCGATGGCGTCGTTGCCATCGGCGGCAGCATCTACGCCACCGCGTATATGACCGGCACGCTCTACCGCTACAAAGCCGGCGGCACGCCGCAAGTGGTTGCGACGTTCAAGCCGGGCAGCGCCGACATCGGCACCGACGGCAGGTCGACAATCTTCGTGCCGCTGATGAATGACGGCGAAGTCGCAGCGTTGGGCCTCGACTAAGCCGGCAACTGCCAGCTCAGACGGCGGGCGCGGCTTTCTTCAGCTGCGCCCGCGCATCCGTGATCGAGGCGGCATAAGTCACCAGCGGCCGCTTGACGCCGTGGTTGATCAGCATGCGGCGTGTCTGCGGTGAAGCGCCTGATATAATGAAGCGAACGCCGGCGCGGCTCGCCTTGTGGGCCGCGCCCTCGATGACATTGGCCGCCGTCGAATCGAAGAACGGCACCGCCGAACAGTCGAGGATGAAGTTCTTGCGCTGGTCGGCGATGCGGTCCAGCACGGTGCCGACGGTCGAGGCGGCGCCGAAGAAAAAGGCGCCCGAGATCCGGTAGACGACGGTGTCGGCATCGCTCGCCTCGCTGGAATCATAAGCGCTGGCGCGGTCGGCGACGTCTTCCTGCACCAAGGATTGATGATCCGCCTCCACCGCGATGCTCTTGGCCATGCGGTCGATGAACAGGATCGAACCCAGCGCAAAACCGACGACGATGCCTTCGGTCAGGTCGCGGAAGATGACGATCAGGAACGTCGCCATCAGCACCAGCGCATCGCCGCGCGAGGCGCGCAGCAACGTGGCGAAGGCCTGTTTCTCGAACATGTTCCAGCACACCACCGCCAGCACGCCGGCAAGTGCTGCAAGCGGGATATAGCTGGCCAGCGGTGCTGCCACCAGCATCAGCGCAAGCAGGATGGCCGAGTGCATCATGCCTGAGACCGGTCCATGCGCGCCGGCCCGCACATTGGTCGCGGTGCGGGCAATGGTTCCGGTAGTGCAGATGCCGCCGAACAGAGCGGAGGCGACATTGGCGAAGCCTTGCGCCACCAACTCGCAATTGGAGCGATGCCGCCTTCCGGTCATGCCGTCGGCGACGACGGCCGACAGCAGCGATTCGATCGCCCCGAGCAGCGCAAAGGCGATGGCGTCCGGCAGCACGTCGATTATCCTGTCGAGGCTAAGCGGCGGGAAGGCCGGCCATTGCAGGCTGCGCGGGATGCCGCCGAAACGCGTGCCGATCGTCTCGGCCGGCATGGCGAGCAATGCCACGACGAGGGATGCCAGTCCGATGGCAATCAGCATGGCCGGCCACTTCGGCCGAAACCGCTTCAACATCGCAATGGTGATGATGGTCAGTGCCGCCACCGCGGTTGCGGCGAGGTTGATCGTTCCGGCCGCCTCGCCGATGGCCATCAGCTTCGGCACCAGCGGCCCCGGTTCCTTGCCGGCGAGCTTCAGCCCGAACAGTTCGACGATCTGGCCGGAGAAGATGATGACGGCGATGCCGGCGGTGAAGCCGACGGTCACTGGATAGGGGATGAACTTGATGTAGGTGCCAAGCCTGAGATAGCCGATGGCAAGCAGGAACAGGCCGGCCATCATCGTCGCCAGCAGCAAGCCGTCGACGCCAACCCGCGCCACTGTCGCAGCCACCAGCACAATGAAGGCGCCGGCCGGGCCGCCGATCTGGAAACGGCTGCCGCCAAGCGCCGAGACCAGGAAGCCGCCGATGATCGAGGTGTAGAGCCCGCGTTCCGGCGTCACGCCTGAAGCAATGGCAATTGCCATCGACAGCGGCAGCGCTACGATGGCGACAGTCAGCCCGGCAATGGCATCGGCCTTGAAGTGCGCGAGCGTATAGCCCTCGCGCAGCACCGTCACCAGCTTCGGCGTGAACAGTTCGGAAAATGTCGGGCGTGCCGGTTGATGCGCTGCCCGCCGGGTCTGATCCATCGAGTGCCTTCCCCATGAAACCAAGGAGGCGGCGGGATCGTCGGCAGGACTGTCGGCGGTCGCCGTCGCGACTTGGAGCGGCGTGCGTCCAAATGGGCGCACAGATACGCTCCAACACTTTTGAACGGCGCATCGGACTATCCGAAAATCGGATTTGATTTTCGGCGATGCGGCAGTACCATCAGCCCTGCGGGTTCTGCGGCGTGACAGGCTTGAGGCGAACGCCCCTGCCGCCACGCTCGCTCGCCTGGTTCTCGCCGATCAGCTCGACCCCGGCCTCTTCAAGGGCCTGGATGACCTTCATCAGCGTATCGACCACGCCCCGGACCACGCCGTCGCTCGCTTCCATGCGCTGAATGGTTGGAAGCGAAACCCCGGCGCGCTCGGCGAGCGTCTTCTGATCGATGCCGGCCAGCGCCCTCGCGGCACGCATCTGCGCGGCAGTGATCATCGGCCAAAACCCCCGTCTGAATCTGCGGTATCACGTATAATACCTTCATTATGATGGTTCAAGCATCATCTTGCATATGTGAAACATGCAGCACTCTTTGCCAGCCGATGCGCTAGCATGCTACGACATCGTTTGGCGGGACATCCATTGCGATCCCGATTTCACAGGCGACGACTCAAAAAGGATGAGCAGGTGAAGATATTCAAAGCGTTGGCGACCTCGACAGCCTTGCTGTCGATGGTTTTCCTGCTGGCAGGCTGCGGCCATGGCCTGATCAACAGGCTGATTTGACCGCAAATCGACTGACATGAGTCAGGTGCCGCCGGCCCGCCCGAGCCGTCGCTGCAGGAACCGGGCCGCAAGCCAGCACAGCATCGCCCAGGCAAAGCCGGCGCACCAGCCGGCCAATACGTCGGACGGCCAGTGGACGCCGAGATAGATGCGGCTGATGCCGACCACCACCGTCGTCAGCACCGCCAGCCCGAGCACATAGATCTTCGTTGTCCGCCCGGGCAAAAACCGCGCCGCCATGCTGCCCAGCGTCAAATATGTTACCGCCGACAGCATGGCGTGGCCGCTCGGAAACGAAAGCGATGCCACGTCGGCGAGATGCGAGACCAGATCGGGGCGCGGCCGGTCTATATCGAACTTGAGCACGCTTGACAGGACCTGGCCACCCGCTACCGCGACGAACATGAGAAGCGCCGCGCCTGGCCTGCGTATGAGGAGCAGATAGACGATCATTGCCGCGGTAATCAGGACCAACACGCTGGCGCTGCCGAGGCTGGTGATGTCGCGCATCGCTCCTTCCAGCCACGCCGGTCCGATCGGATTGTCGGGCTGGCCGGCCTTGCGGAAGGCGAGCAGGATTTCGGTATCGAAGGCATGCGGCGTGGTGGCCCGCGCCATCTCCATCAGCTCCTCGAACCCCCACAGCCCGCCGGCAATGATCAGCCCGGCCAGCAGAACCGGGAACTCCAGCCAGTTGCGCAGTCTGCTTGCGGTCTTCTTCATCGGCCCGATCGCAGTTACAGCCTTTGCAGATAGGGCCCGAGCGTGATCAGCGCCACAGCTGCGATGGCAAGCACAATGCCGGTCGCCTGCAAGGCATTGACGCGCTCGCCGAAGAAGACCAGCGCCACCACATTCACCGACACCAGCTGGATCACCGCTGACAGGCTGAACGACACCGACATGCCGAATTCACGGATCAGCCTCAGCATGATCAGATTGCCGAGCGAATAGAGCGCCAACGTCAGCACGATCTTGCCGAGGCTCGGCGCCAGCCCCCACTGTTTGGCAGCCATCGCCGCCAGCAGGAAGATCACCGTCGAAACGCAGAGCTGCCCAAGTCCCCAGAAACTCACTTTTTGTTCCTCCCGATGCGGTCCTACGCCCACCGCAGCTCTTGTTTCCGAAGCGCCGGTCGCGGTCAAGCGGGGCCGATGCTGGATACAAAATCGCAGTGGTAATTAGCCGGCATGTCATCAAACTGTGACCTGCCGGCGATACCGGACTGGCCAGGCAACACGCTCCAGCAATCCATCCAGCCAGAGGCATGCCCCTATGACCGAACATCGCTCCCCTGACGCCCATTTCCGCACCAGCCTGCTCGAGGAAAACGACGGGCCAGGAGCCAATCCCACCGACAACCGCACCATGGGTGAAATCATCGCCGCGCGGTTCTCGCGCCGCGGCTTCCTCAAGGGCTCGCTTGCCGTCTCGGCCATAGCCGCTACCGTCAGCCCGCTGGCGCTGATCACCGCCGACAACGCCCGCGCCGCCGAAGGCTCCGCCTTCGCTTTCGACGAGCTCGAGGCCGGCATCGACGACAAGCATCACGTCGCACCCGGCTATGACGCCGATGTGCTGCTGCGCTGGGGCGATCCGCTGTTCGCCGATTCGCCGGAATTCGATCCGACAAAACAGTCGGCGGAGGCCCAGGCCAGACAATTCGGCTACAACAACGACTATGTCGGCTATATCCCGATCGACGGCTCGGCCGAGCACGGCCTGCTGGTGGTCAACCACGAATACACCAATCCGCACCTGATGTTTTCGGGCCTCGTCACCATCGTCGACGGCAAAGCCAAGCAGGCGCCTCTCAGCAAGGAACAAGTCGACGTCGAGATGACCGCGCATGGCGGCACCATTGTCGAGGTCCGCAAGATATCAGGCAAATGGCAGGTCGTTCGCGACGGCAAGCTCAACCGCCGCATCACCTCCAACACCGAGATCGAGCTCTCCGGCCCCGTCGCCGGCCACGACCGCGTCAAGACCAGCGCCGACCCGAGCGGCACCAAAGTCATCGGCACTGTCAACAACTGCGCCGGCGGCGTCACGCCATGGGGCACCTATGTCATGGCCGAGGAGAACATCCACGGCTATTTCTCGGGCGAGCTGCCGCAGAGCCATAAGGAAGCCGCCAATTACAAGCGCCTCGGCATTCCCGAAGGTGCCTATGAATGGGCAGCGCATTACGACCGTTTCGACATCGGCAAGGAGCCAAACGAGCCGAACCGCTTCGGCTGGATCGTCGAGGTCGACGTTCAGGATCCGACTTCGGTGCCGAGGAAGCGCACCGCGATGGGCCGCTTCAAGCATGAGGGCGCCGAGTCGATCGTCGCCAAGGATGGCCGTGTCGTCTTCTATCTCGGCGACGACGAGCGCTTCGACTACGTCTATAAGTTCGTCACCACAGGCAAATTCAACCCGGACGACCGCGCTGGAAACAAGGATTTGCTCGACGATGGCACCTTGCATGTCGGCAAGTTTGCCGAGGACGGTTCGGTCGAATGGTTGCCGATCGTCTTCGGCCAAGGGCCGCTGACGGCGGAGAACGGCTTTGCCAGCCAGGCCGACGTGCTGATCGAAACGCGCCGCGCCGCCGACCTGCTCGGCGCCACCAAGATGGACCGTCCGGAAGACATCCAGCCCAATGCCGCCAACGGCAAGGTCTATGTCATGCTGACCAACAATTCGAAGCGCAAGGCCGATCAGGTCGACGCCGCCAACCCGCGTGCCGAAAATGCCTTTGGCCACATCATCGAGATCGTCGAGGACGGCGGCGATTTCACTGCCACCAAGGGCAAGTGGGAGGTGCTCTTGAAATGCGGTGATCCCTCGGTTGCCGCTGTCGGCGCCACCTTCTCGACCGCAACCACGGCCAATGGCTGGTTCGGCATGCCGGACAATTGCGCGGTCGATTCGGCCGGCCGCCTCTGGGTTGCTACCGACGGCCAGGGCCCGAAGGCCACTGGCCGCACCGACGGTCTGTGGGCGGTCGACACGGAAGGGCCGGCAAGGGCCACATCAAAGCTGTTCTTCCGTGTGCCGATAGGCGCCGAAATGTGCGGCCCGTTGTTTGCGCCGGACGACCAGACCGCCTTCGTTGCCGTCCAGCATCCGGGCGACGGCGGCGAGGACTGGGAGGCTTTCGGCCGTCCATCCTATTATGAGGATTTGTCGACCCGCTGGCCCGACTTCAAGCCGGACATCCCGGTGCGCCCGGCGGTCGTTGCCATCACCAGGCAAGGTGGCGGCAAGATCGCGGTCTGACGCGCAGCCAGGTCTTGCAGTCTCAAGGAAGGATTTCGGCGATACGAAATCCTTCCTTTCCTGATACACGCATCCATGCTGCCCATCATGCGCCGACGAATTATTCGGTGCGCTGAACCACGGCCACATTCATTGTGCTTCGCAACCTGAAGCCAATGGACTTGTATAGTCCTATGGCCGTGGCGTTGCTGGCATAGGCGTGGAGATAGGGAACTTCGCCGCGCGCCACTATCCGGTTTGCCACGAACAGGGACAGCAGCTTGCCCAGGCCGCCGCCCCGAAATTCCGGATGTGAGCATACCCCGCTGAGTTCGGTATAGCCGGGTTGCTTCATGCGCTCGCCGGCCATCGCCGCAAGCCTGCCCTCGATTTTCACACCCCAAAAATCGCCCAGGCTCAAGGCTTCGAGCGTGAATGGGCCAGGCTTGGTGAGCAATGCCAGGGCGAGCATCTCAGCGGCATCGTCTCGCGTCAGACGTTGCACGCGTTTGTCAGACACGGTTTGCAACGGCTGCTCGGCAATCATCTGAACCCCGGCTGCGGTCGAAGTCGCGGAAAGCCCCGCGGGCAGATCAATGGCGTCCGACTGAAGCAGAATGACACTCTCGCCTGGGGAACAAGCTTTCCGAGCGCCTGCAAGTTATCCGCGTCGTCCGCCCCGGTGGCGGCGAAAGGGACGATTGACGGCCGGTATCGCATGGCGAGGTTGTCACCCTCCGCGAAGGCCCGATGTCGCGTCTGAAGCGCGCTCCAGATAGGGCGGTCAAGCAGGTGCCTCATTGTACCGCATCCTTCGGTTTTTTTACTCGATGGTCGAGGGGAGCCGCGGCGAGGCCGTCCTCGATGGCAGCCAGCTGATCAAGAAGAGGCCCCGAAAGATCCGCGCACAGATCCGCGACGGCGTTCTCGATGCGCGGCCAGACCTCGCGCTTTGCGACATCGACCAGCCGCCGGCCATCCCGAGTGAGGGAGACAATCCTGCGCCGCTGGTCATCGGTCGACTGACTGACTTCGAGCAATCCCAATTCGGCCAGAAGCGAGACGCTTCGCGTTACACCTGGCTGCGCGATCCCAAGGGATTGCGCCAGTTCTCCGACTGGCAGCGGGCCCAGCCTGTCGAGCGCGGCCAGCAACGGGTACTGGCTCGCCTGAACCGGGACATCCAGCCGGTCGAGCAGGCGCTGCGCCTCCGCTTGCAGTTGCTCGCCCATACGCTTCAGCCTGCTGCCCAGGCACAGGAAGCCAAGCGATCGTATGACGTCTTCCATAGGTCACTTCATCTCATGCGAAAATCGATAACATGATATATAACAATGCATAAAAAGCAAGCTTGAGCGTTCAAGCGCCGGCTCCGGGCACGGGCGCAGGCCTATATCGCCTTCGGAAAAGAAACGTCGATCGATAAGGCTGCTTCGCCTGGACAAGGCCCGTTCGATCAGTTGCGCAGCCGGTAGCCGGTCCTGAAGATCCAGGCGACGATTGCTATGCAGACGAGCAGGAAGACCACCGTCATGCCAAGGCTGACGCCGACCGAAACGTCGGATTTGCCGTAGAAGCTCCAGCGGAAGCCGCTAACCAGGTACACCACCGGGTTGAACAGCGTCACCGTGCGCCAGATGCCGGGCAGCATGTTGATCGAATAGAAGCTGCCGCCAAGGAAGGTCAGCGGCGTGATGATCAACAGCGGCACCAGCTGCAGCTGCTCGAAACTCTTCGCCCAGATGCCGATGATGAAGCCGAACAGGCTGAAGGTCACCGCCGTCAGCACCAGGAAGGCGAGCATCCAGAACGGATGCTCGATCGTCAGCGGTACGAACAGCGAGGCCGTCGCCAGGATGATCAGGCCAAGCACGATCGACTTTGTCGCCGCACCCCCGACATAGGCGATGACGATCTCCAGATAGGACACCGGCGCCGACAGCAATTCGTAGATCGAGCCGACGAATTTCGGAAAGTATATGGCGAAAGACGCGTTGGAGATCGATTGCGTCAGCAGCGACAGCATGATCAGCCCCGGCACGATGAAGGCTCCGTAGCTGATGCCGTCGATCTCGGTGATGCGTGAGCCGATCGCCGAGCCGAAGACGACAAAATAGAGTGACGTCGAAATGACCGGTGAAACGATGCTCTGCAGCACGGTGCGAAGAGCGCGCGCCATCTCCACCCGATAGATCGCCCATACCGCATGAAGATTCATGACCGCGCGCGGGTTCATGCCTGTTTCCTCACCAGATTGACGAAGATCTCCTCGAGCGAGCTGTTTTCCGTATCGATGTCGCGGAACTGGATGCCGGCCGCCTCGAGCTCGCGGATCAGCGAGGCGACGCCCGGCCGTTCGCTCTGGTTGTCATAGGTATAGGTCAGCTGCCCGCCATCCGGCGAAAGCTCCAGCGCGTAGCGCGAAAATGCGTCGGGAACGGTGGCCAGCGGGCTGCGCAGTTCCAGCACAAGCCGCTTGCGGCCCAGCTTGCGCATCAGCTCGGCCTTGTCCTCGACCAGCACGATCTCGCCGCGGTTGATGACGCCGACGCGGTCGGCCATCGCCTCGGCTTCTTCGATGTAGTGCGTGGTCAGGATGATGGTGACGCCGTCTTCGCGCAGCCGGCGCACCATCGCCCACATGTCCTGGCGCAGCTCGACATCGACGCCGGCGGTCGGTTCGTCGAGGAACAGGATGCGCGGCTCATGCGACAGCGCCTTGGCGATCATCAGCCGGCGCTTCATGCCGCCGGACAGCGTGATCGCCTTGGCATCCTTCTTGTCCCAGAGCGACAAGTCGCGCAGCACCTTTTCGACGAACGCCTTGTCCGCCGGCTTGCCGAACAGCCCGCGGCTGTAATTGACCGTCGCCCACACGCTCTCGAAGGCGTCGATGGTCAGTTCCTGTGGCACCAGCCCGATCAGACTGCGCGCGGCGCGGTAGTCGCGGTTGATGTCATGGCCGTCGACGGTGACGGAACCCGACGAGCGGTTGACGATGCCGCAGACGATCGAGATCAGCGTCGTCTTGCCGGCGCCGTTCGGCCCGAGCAGCGCAAATATCTCGCCGCGCACAATATCGAGATTGATCTCCTTCAGAGCCTGGAAGCCGGTGGCGTAGGTCTTGGTGACCCCGGAAATCGAGATGATCGGCTGCATGGCTGAAAACGGCTGCTTGAAACAGAGTTGTTGATTTAATCCGCTGAATGTCGGTTCGCAAATCCGGATGTCAATGGCGCTCCTGACAGTTCTGGACATCGAGGTTCGCCGGAATAGGCAACACCTTCCCGGTCGTCCAGCCAAATTCCATACAAAAGCAGATTAACCGGCACTGCGGCGTTCCGCCTCGCGGCGGGACGCCGCTTTGACCGTCCGGCGCATCAAGCCTATCCTTGTACAAACAAGCAGCAGCCGGAGCCGCCATGGACCCGCTCATTCTGTCGCGCATACAGTTCGGCGCGAACATCTCGTTCCACATCCTGTTCCCGGCGATCACCATCGCGCTCGGCTGGGTGCTGCTGTTCTTCAAACTCCGCTACAACGCGACGGGCGATTCCGCCTGGATGCGCGCTTATTTCACCTGGGTTAAGGTATTCGCGCTGTCCTTCGCCATGGGCGTGGTTTCCGGCGTCACCATGAGCTTTCAGTTCGGCACCAACTGGCCGGGCTATATGAAGACGGTCGGCAACATCGCCGGCCCGCTGCTTGCCTACGAGATCCTGACCGCCTTTTTTCTCGAGGCGGCGTTCCTCGGCATCATGCTGTTCGGCTTCCGCCGCGTCTCGAACCGCGTCCATACGCTGGCAACGGTGCTGGTGGCCGGCGGCACCACCTTGTCCGCCTTTTGGATCATCGCGCTCAATTCGTGGATGCAGACGCCGGCCGGCTTCGAGATGCGCGATGGTGTGGCGCACGCCACCGACTGGTGGGCCGTTGTCTTCAATCCGTCCATGCCCTACCGGCTCGTTCATATGCTGCTTGCTTCGGGGCTGACCGTCTCCTTCCTGATCGCCGGCCTGTCGGCGCTGCGCTATCTCTACGGCGATCGCTCGGAATCGATGTGGAAGGCCTTGCGCACCGGCGTCTTCACCGCCGCGATCCTGATCCCGATCCAGATCTTTGCCGGCGACCAGCACGGCCTCAACACGCTTGAACATCAGCCGCAGAAGATCGCTGCGATGGAGGCCAACTGGAACACCGGTCCCAACGTGCCGCTGGTGCTGTTTGCGCTTCCCGATGAAGCGGCCAAGGAGAACAGGTTCGAGCTCACCATTCCCGATGGCGCCAGCCTTATCCTCAGGCACAGCGCCGGCGGCATCGTACCGGGGCTGAACGACTATACCGGCAACCATCCCCCGGTATTTCCGGTGTTCTGGGGCTTTCGCATCATGGTCGGCACCGGCCTCCTGATGCTCGCTGTCTCCTGGTCGGCGGCCTTCTTCCTCAAGCGCCGCCACAGCCTGCCTAAGCCGCTGGCGCTTGTCATGGTGCCGATGGCGCTGTCCGGCTGGCTGGCGACGCTGGCCGGCTGGTACACCACCGAGATCGGCCGCCAGCCCTGGTTGGTCACCGGCGTGCTGCGTACCGCCGATGCTGTCGGCCCGGTCGCCGGCAGCCATGTCGCGCTGTCGCTCGCGGTCTATCTCATCCTCTACGCGCTGCTGCTGATCGCCTATCTCGGCGTGCTGGTGCATCTGGCATTGAAGGCGGCGAAGGATGGTGACACCTCGCCGCTGCCGGGCGTCATGAACAGGCCGCTGTCGCAGCCGGTTGCGCAACCGGGAGAAACATCATGAGCTTCGACTGGCCGACCCTGTTGCCTCTGATCTTCGCCGGCCTGATGGGCCTCGCCATCCTGATCTACGTCATCCTCGACGGCTTCGATCTCGGCATCGGCATCCTGTTCGCCGCAGCCGAAGATACCGAGCAGGATACGATGATCGCCGCCATCGGCCCGTTCTGGGACGCCAACGAGACCTGGCTGGTGCTGGCGGTCGGCCTGCTGCTGGTCGCCTT
Source organism: Mesorhizobium sp. M0306 (assembly GCF_040321655.1). Lineage (NCBI taxonomy): Bacteria > Pseudomonadati > Pseudomonadota > Alphaproteobacteria > Hyphomicrobiales > Phyllobacteriaceae > Mesorhizobium > Mesorhizobium sp. M0306. The sequence continues at coordinate 114,869 of NZ_JAMYRY010000004.1, forward strand.
CCCATTGGCGCACGGCACCATCCTGACGGCGCTCTACATTCCGGTCTTCGTGCTGCTGGTCGGCTTGATCCTGCGCGGCGTCGCCTTCGATTTCCGCGCCAAGGTGCCTGCCGGCAGGAAGCACCGCTGGAACCGCATCTTCTTTCTCGGTTCGGTCATCGCATCGCTGGCGCAAGGCTATATGCTCGGCGTCTATGTGCTCGGCCTCGACGTCGGCGCTGGCGGCATCGCCTTCGGCGCGCTGGTGGCGCTCTGCCTTGCCGCCGCCTACGCGGCGATGGGAGCGGCGTGGGTCATCTACAAGACGGAAGGCGACCTGCAGAGGAAGGCGGTGCTGTGGCTGCGCACGGCACTGGTGCTGACCGCGCTCGGCATGGTCGCGGTATCGCTGGCCACGCCCTTTGCCAGCGCGCGCATCTTCGACAAATGGTTCGTCTGGCCGGCCATGCTCTATTTGTCGCCGTTGCCGATCCTGTCGGCAGTGCTGTTCCTGTGGCTATGGCGCCAGACCTTCCATCTGCCGAAGCCCGGCGACCGCCACGCGCTGCTCCCGTTCCTGACATTGGCCGCGATCTTCACACTCGGCTTTGCCGGCCTCGCCTGGTCGTTCTACCCTTTCGTGGTGCCCGACCGGCTGACCATCTGGCAGGCTGCTTCGGCACCCGAAAGCCTGGCCGTCATCCTGGTCGGGACGGTCGTCGTGCTGCCGATCATCATCTTCTATTCGTTCTTTGCCTACCGGGTGTTCGCCGGCAAGGCGACGGATCTGACCTATGACTGACCGGCATCGCCGTCGCCGCCTGAAACAGAATATTCATCTTCAAGCGGAATAACCTTCTCTGGCCGGCCCAGCAGAATCGCCGGCAGAAGAAGGGCAACAGAATGACCCCCTTTTTTGCGGCAAGGCAGGATCGGCTGTTGCTTATGCTGATCCGGACGGTCGCGCTGATCGGCGCATTCGCGCTTGCCGGCCTGCTGCCGGCCATACCGCAGGCGCATGCCCAGGACGCGGCCAACTGGACCGGTGTGTGGGACACGAAGTGGCGCGGCGGCGGCGCCCAGATCAAGTTCGAGCAGACCGGCGCTGACGTAAAGGGCGTGTACCCGCTTTACAACGGCCGCATCGAGGCCAAGGCCGACGGCGACAAGCTTGTCGGCCACTGGTTCGAAGGCGACCGCCAGGGCGCCTTCACCTTCGTCCAGTCGCCCGACGGCGGCAGCTTCATGGGTCGTTTCGATGCCGCCACCGCCGAATGGTGGACGGGGGTGCGCGTCAGCGCCGTCGAGGACGTCCGTGTCGACCAGTCGAGCCCGATGAGCACCATGCGCTCGTTCCTGCAAACGATGAACGAGAGCGGCGCCGACAACGTGCCGCGCGCCACCGGCGGCGGCATGGGTCTTGCCGGTCTGGCAGCGGGTCTCGTCGACGTCACCGAGACCGACCGCGGCGGCCTCAACATGCCCGATTACACCAAGCTTCTGTTCACCGTCATCGACAACGCGACGTTCCGTCTGTGGAGCCTGCCGCATGACACGATTGCCGGCGACGAGGTGAGGGCGACGCTGCCGCAATACGGCACCAGGGTTTCCTTCGACGTCACTTTTCGCCGCAAGAATGGCGACTGGTTCATCGTCGGGCCGCCACTTGCCCAGCTCCAGGCCAAGCTCGCCGAATTCCAGGAAGCGCGTGGCGAAGCTGTCGACATGGTCGACGATCCGAGCAAGCTCGCCTCGCCGCGCGATACGTTCAAGGTACTGTTGAGCGGCCTCACCGAAGCCGGCGATCCGGCACAGGCGGCGCTCGACCTGCGCAACTACAGTCCGGCGGTGCGCGGCGACGAGGCTTTCCTGCTCGAACGCTATCTCAAAAAGGTCATCGACCGCATCGGCTATGTCTATTGGCAGGAGATCCCCGACGATCCGAAGAGCAACACCCCCTTCGTCTATTTCGAGCATCCCACCGGCAACATCGTCATCGGCCCGGTCGAGACCGAGAAGGGCAAGATTTGGCAGTTCACGCCCGAGACGCTCGCCCACATCCGCGCGCTCTACGCCGACGTCGAAGACGTGCCGGTGGCGCCGGAATTCGCCGCCTTCGCCAGCACCGACCCATTCTTCATCGCCCGTGGCCTCGCCCGCGAGATCAGCCCCGGCCTGCTCACCCGCACCGGCCCGATGGAGCACTGGCAATGGTGGATGCTCGGCCTTGCCGCACTGGCCGGCATCGTCTTCGGCTACATCGCCAATGCGCTGATTTCCTTGTTTGTGCCAAGGACGGACAGCTCGGCCTTCTTCCGCATTGTCGAATGGGCGGTGCGCTCGATCGTGCTTGGCTTCTTCCTGCTGTTGACGCTGCGCCCGCTCGGTCTGCCGCAAGTGGTCGCCGCCCCGGTCAAGGCAATCGCCTGGAGCCTGATCGTGATCGGCGCCGTGCCGGTGGTCTGGCGTCTGATCGGCAAGGTCGCCGACCACTATCGCGGACTGTGGCAGGTGCCCGGCTACCACGACACGCTGATTTCGCTGTCCACCGGTGTCGCGCGCGTCGCCGTGCTGGTCGTCGCCTTCCTGCTGTTGGCCGAAGTGCTCGCCATCCCCTACGAAGGCGTCATTGCCGGTCTCGGCATCGGCGGTCTGGCGGTGGCGCTGGCCGCGCAGCCGACGCTGCAGAACTTCCTCTCCGGCCTGACGCTCTATGCCGATCGGCCAGTCAGCGTCGGCGACTTCTGCAAGTTCGGCGACCAGTCCGGCACGATCGAGCATATCGGCATGCGCTCGACGCGCATCAGGTCGCTCGACCGCACGATCATCTCGGTGCCGAACTCGGATTTCGCCGGCATGCAGATCGAGAACTACGCGCATCGCGACCGCACCCGGTTCGCGACGACGCTGCAGCTGCGCTACGAGACGACGCCCGATCAGCTGCGCTACGTCCTGGCCGAGCTGCGCAAGCTGCTGATCGCCCATCCGCGCGTTATCGACGAGCCGTGCCGCGTGGCTTTGCCGGCTTCGGTGCCTATTCGCTCGACATCGATGTGTTCACTTACGTCAAAACCGCCGACGTGGCCGAATTTCAAGCCATCCGCGAGGACATCCTGTTGTCCATGATCAACATCATGGATGATGCCGGCGCGCAGTTCGCCTTCCCTTCGTCACTGGAATACAGAGCCACCGATCTTCCGGTCGACGACGAAAAACGCATCGCCGCGGAGAAAAGGGTCAGCGATTGGCGCGGGGCGGAAAACCTGCCTTTCCCCGACTTCAGCCAGATCGACAAATTTGCCCTCAACAACACGCTTGCCTACCCGCCTGAGGGCTCGGCGCATTATCGCGAGACAGAGCCCGACCCGGACTCGGCCGAGGCAAAGGCGACGCTGGAGAAAGTGCGCTGGAGCCTGCCCTGGAAAAAGGGTGTGTAGTAATCTCCCCCCTTGAGGGGGAGATGGCCGGCAGGCCAGAGGGGGTCGGTTCGGCTGGCGCCACGCTGCATTTCGAGGAGGTCGATGTTGGCGCTCTGCGCGCGGCGACCCCCTCTGTCGCCTTCGGCGACATCTCCCCCTCGAGGGGGGAGATTACCTCCCCACAACTCAGCTCTTGTTGGCGGCCAGCACCAGAACCGGCTTTTCGCTGTAGAGGTTGGGGAACAGCCGCTTCAAATTCTCGACCTTGGGCAGATCGTTGTAGACGATATAGGGATAGGTCGGGTTGAGCGTCAGAAAGTCCTGGTGATAGTCCTCGGCCGGATAGAAGCTCTTGCCTGTCTCCAGCGTCGTCACGACCGGCTTAGGAAACACCTTGGCCTTGTCGAGCTGGGCGATGTAGCTTTCGGCGATCTTTTTCTGCGTGTCGTTTTCGGCAAAGATCGTCGAACGGTACTGGGTGCCGCTGTCCGGGCCCTGGTAGTTCAGTTGCGTCGGATTGTGCGCCACCGAGAAATACACCTGCAGCAGCTGGCCGTAGGTCACCTTGGACGGCTCGTAGGTGATCTCGACGGATTCGGCATGGCCCGTCCGGCTGGTGCCGACCATTTCATAGACGGCCGTGTCCTTGTCGCCGCCGGCATAGCCGGAGACGGCGCTGGTGACGCCCTTGACGTGCTGGAACACGCCTTGCACACCCCAGAAGCAGCCGCCGGCAAAGACCGCCTTTTCGGTGCCGGCGGTGGCCTTCTCGTCCATCGCCGGCGGCGGGATCACCACCGCGTCTTCGGCCGAGACTGCCGGCGTCTGCCAGAACACGGCCGCGGCGGCCGTGAGGATAAGCGCGGCAAGTGCTGCTTTTGCGAAAATCGACGATCGTTTCACGGCTGCGGTCATGTCTGATCTCCCATGATGCTGGTATGGATTATACGACGGATAGGTCCGCCGGGCTCTCACATTGCTGTGCGCATCGCCTATTTGGCCGGAGCCATGGCATCGCAAGCCTTGGTCGCCTCTGCCTTCTTCATGGCGTCCGTCTCGGCGGCGGCCTTGTTCATGCAGTCGGCCTTCATCGGATCGCCCGCCTTCATCGCGGTCGTGGCCATCGCGTCAGGCGCCATGGCGCCGGCCGGCTTCATGGCGTCCGTTGCCGGTTTCATGGCATTTGTCGCCATCGCCGGCTTCATCGCATCTTCGGCCCGCGCCGCGCCTCCTGCGAACAGCGCCGTCGAGCAAAGTGCGAAGGCGAGTGCCGCCAGGGTCGGGCGATTGGTCAAACGATTGGTCATGGTGATCTCCTTGGGTTGGCAGAGGTTGACGGCATGCGGCGGCGCCGCTGCGTGTTTGGGAAAATTTCGCGAGAGGGTTTCTAGTTCGTGGCGGCAGCAAGGATCGGCCCGCCGCCCGGCACCTGCACCAGCACCGCGGTGCTGAGGCCGCCCGTCGTCGCCGGCAGCGGCAGCGCGGTGGCGTCGCCGGTCCAACTGCCCAGCCTGGTCAGCGACTGCACGACATTGGCGTGCGGCAGCGTGCGGCCGGTGTTTTCGCCGCGCGCCACCGGCACCTCGATGACGCCCTTGCCGTAACGCACCAGCCAGACGTCGGCCTTGCCGCCGGGCACCGGGCCGGCGCCGATGCTGACCTTGCCGCCGGCGAGCGACAGCGAAGGTCCGTCGGCGTGGCCGCCGCTCGAAATCAGCTGCTCTATCTCGCCCGGCCTGGCGCCGACGGCATCGGCCTTGCCGTTCACCACCACTTGCGGCGTAAACGGGCCGGAACGGCCGAGCGACGGTTCATAGCGGACCTGGCGCTGAGTGAATTCTTCTTTGCCGAATGTGTCCTTCCAACCGAGATAGTCCCAGTAGGTGACGTTGAAGGACAGCGCCAGCACGCCGGGGCGGTCCTTGACCTTGATCAGATTGGCGTTGGCCGGCGGGCAGGACGAGCAGCCCTGGCTGGTGAACAGCTCGACGACGGTCAACGTCTGGCCGGCAGCCGCGCTGGTTGCCGAAAACCCGATTGCCGAAAACAAAGTCGCCGAAAATAGGGCCAGGGCAAGCCCGATAAGGGCCGTGCCGCGTTTCGATCCGGTCATCGCTGTTCTCCTGTGCGGTTCCATGTCCACACTTCGCCGCCGACACACGGTTCGTTACAGCATCACCGCTTCGTGATCGTTCGCAGCTCTCCCTTCTCCCCTTGTGGGAGAAGGTGGATCGGCGCGAAGCGCCGAGACGGTTGAGGGGTGTTGCACGGAGTGAGGCGTTGGCGTTCCCTGGAACACCCCTCATCCGACCGAGCTTCGCTCGGCCACCTTCTCCCACAGGGGGAGAAGGGAAGACGGTCGCCCACAACAAAAAAACGCCGCCGGCGGTGACCGGCGGGCGTTGCGATAGACGACCGTTCTGGGGCACTCAGCCGCCGCCCGGCTATTGTGTAAGCACGGTCTCCGAAGCTCGCTTGTTGAAGGCGCACTTGCCGGTCACAAAATAGGAGAAATCGGCGTCATCTATGGTGTTGTTGGTAAGTGATCCGCCATCTTCCCACGCTTGACTGCCGGTGATGCCGCACGGCACGGCTGTAAAGATGTCCACAGTCGTATTGGCAGGCGTCTTGACCTTGTCGATGAACAATCGGTCGGAAGTGGCCGGATCATCGGATCGCAGGGTTTCTTTCGTCCCGCTAGGCAGATAGCCGCCGCCAAGACCAGGATTGGGATTCGGAATCTTCATCTCCAGAGAGAGGTTATCCATGTCTGTCACGTTGACCACCGCGCCGACGCCGGTATTGACGCAAGTGGTTGCGTATTTCCTGATGCCGCTGATCTGGGTGATGGTGCCGGTGGGCAAGCCGTAGAAGCTGATCACCGTGGTGGTCGTGCATACCTGTTTCTGGACCAGCGTCTCCGTCGTCCCGTCGATCGTGTACACAGAGGACGTTCCGTAGCCTTTCGGGTCGCCAAACCTGTTATGTACGTAGACGATCTTCATCAGCTTATTGGCATTCGTCTCACCGAATTTGGTGCCGTAGAGCGTCATCGTCTTGTCCCACCAGCCCGAGACCTTGTCGATCTTGAACGTGGCCTCCGTCAGTGCCGGCCGCTTTGTCACCGCCGACGCGACGCCGACCTGCACCGTGTTGATCCTGGCGATCTGCATGAAAGCCGTCGGCATGGCAAAGCCGGCCGAAGCCTTGATGCTGGCGGCGCCGTCGGTGGCGACGACGAAGCTGTCGAGCTTGGCCGTGCCTTGCCCGCCATTGGCCAGGTAGAAGTCCTGCAGGCTTACTTGGCGGTCCGCCAATGACGTGGTCGTCGCCAGTGTCGTGATCGACAGCGACGCTGCATCGAGCGCGTTCTGCATCGAGGCCCTGGTCGAAACCGCCGAGGTATAGTCTATGGAAAAACCCAATGCGGCAACCATTGGGATAAGCAAAATGGCGAGCAATGGCGCGAACGAGCCGCTCACCGATCTGAGAAATTTGCGTGCTGACAGCGGCATTCCGACCCCCCGAAACGGCGATAGACCGGTGGGCTACCACGCCGGGCGCAAACTATGCTCTAATCTCATGGATCAAAGTTTAATGACTTTGCCTCGCCGCCGCCGCCGCCGCCGCACACGCGCCCCGCCGCTTGCCGATATACCGTGCCCCTGCTAAAGCGCGCCGCATGACCACGCCGATCAAGAACATCCGCAATTTCTCCATCGTTGCCCATATCGACCATGGCAAATCCACGCTTGCCGACCGGCTGATCCAGTCGACAGGCGGGCTGGAGCTGCGCGACATGAAGGAGCAGGTGCTGGACTCGATGGACATCGAGCGCGAGCGCGGCATCACCATCAAGGCGCAGACGGTGCGGCTGAAGTACCACGCCAACAACGGGCAGGACTATATCCTCAACCTGATCGACACGCCCGGCCATGTCGACTTCGCCTATGAAGTGTCGCGCTCGCTCGCCGCCTGCGAAGGTTCGCTGCTGGTCGTCGATGCCTCGCAAGGCGTCGAAGCGCAGACGCTGGCCAATGTCTACCAGGCGATCGACAACAACCACGAGATCGTCGTGGTGCTGAACAAGGTCGACCTGCCCGCCGCCGAGCCCGAGCGCATCCGCGAGCAGGTCGAGGAGGTGATCGGCATCGACGCCTCCAACGCGGTGCTGATCTCGGCCAAGACCGGGCTCGGCATTCCCGACGTTCTGGAAGCGATCGTCAACGATCTGCCGCCGCCGCGCGAGGGCGACATCACGGCTCCGCTGAAGGCGATGCTGGTCGACAGCTGGTACGACGCTTATCTCGGCGTCATCGTGCTGGTCCGCATCATCGACGGCGTGCTGAAGAAGGGCCAGACCATCCGCATGATGGGCACCGGCGCCAAGCACCTGGTCGAGCGCACCGGCGTCTTCACCCCGGCCCGCATCAATGTCGACGAGCTCGGCCCCGGCGAGTTCGGCTTCTTCACCGGCTCGATCAAGGAAGTGGCCGACACCCGCGTCGGCGACACCATCACCGAGGACAAGCGCCAGACGGCACAAGCCCTGCCCGGCTTCAAGCCGGCGCAGCCGGTGGTGTTCTGCGGCCTGTTCCCGGTCGACGCCGCCGATTTCGAGGATCTGCGCGCCGCGGTCGGCAAGCTCCGCCTCAACGACGCCAGCTTTTCTTTCGAGATGGAAACCAGTGCCGCCCTCGGCTTCGGCTATCGCTGCGGCTTCCTAGGCTTGCTGCATCTGGAAATCATCCAGGAGCGGCTGGAGCGCGAATTCAACCTCGACCTCATAGCCACCGCTCCCAGCGTCGTCTACCGGCTCCTGCTGACCGACGGCTCGATGAAGGAACTGCACAACCCGGCCGACATGCCCGACGTGGTCAAGATCTCGGCCATCGAGGAGCCGTGGATCCGCGCCACCATCCTCACCCCCGACGACTATCTCGGCAGCATCCTGAAACTCTGCCAGGACCGGCGCGGCATCCAGGCCGACCTCTCCTATGTCGGCAAGCGTGCCATGCTGACCTACGATTTGCCGCTCAACGAGGTCGTCTTCGACTTCTACGACCGGCTGAAGTCGATCTCCAAGGGCTATGCCTCCTTCGACTATCACCTCACCGACTATCGCGAAGGCGACCTGGTCAAGATGTCGATCCTGGTCAATGAGGAGCCGGTCGACGCGCTGTCGATGCTGGTCCACCGCACGGCGGCGGAAAAGCGCGGCCGCCAGATGTGCGAGAAGCTGAAGGAGCTGATCCCGCACCATCTGTTCAAGATCCCGATCCAGGCGGCGATCGGCGGCAAAGTCATCGCCCGCGAAACGATCTCGGCGCTGCGCAAGGACGTCACCGCCAAATGCTACGGCGGCGACGTCTCGCGCAAGCGCAAGCTGCTCGACAAGCAGAAAGAGGGCAAGAAGCGGATGCGCCAGTTCGGCAAGGTGGATATCCCGCAGGAGGCGTTTATCCAGGCGCTGAAAATGGGCGATTGAAAATACCGCTTCAGCCAGCTTGATCATGCGATATTCATAGATAGTCTGCAGCCTCAGCGGGACAGGGGGCTGGCAGTTTCTATGAAGAAATTTTTCTACGCGGCCATAGACAATATCTATAAGCATGGCGACACTGACATATTTCCGTTTCCGATCGAGAACAGAATAATAAATGACAAGAGAAACGAGATCGCCGATTTACTATTAAAAAGATATTCCGATTTTGATAAATTGTTTGTACAAGAGCCGCCGAACGACATCCGTTCACTAGTGGCTGTGCATCATTCTGGGTTTAGATGGGCATCGCAATTAGACCCGCTATGGAACGTCTTTCTACTTGGAAATGTGCTTTCAATCGCCGAGACCATAGAAGCGGCCAGGCTTGGGCCGGAGCGGATATTCTCCTATCGATTGAACAAAGATAGCTATCTGTCCGGGGAGCTTTTTCGGCGGGACATCTCTTGGAAAGACTTCATCAACAAGTCGATTGCCGAATGCGAAAATAACAGCTACGTGATAACACGTGATATAGCTGATTGTTATTCAAGGATAAGCCACCACAAGCTTGATAACGCACTTCGGATGCTCGGTGTGCAGCCGGACGTTCGAAAGGCGGTCCTTGAATACATGAAGCATCTTACAGGAACAAGGTCGGCTGGCCTGCCAATTGGCGGCCCGGCCGCACGAATTCTAGCAGAACTGGCCCTCGCAAACTCTGATCAATATCTTTTCAGTTCTGGCGTTCACTTCATTCGCTACGCCGATGATTATCATGTTTTCTGCGGCAGCAAGAAGGAGGCCCATGAGATCATTGTTAAAATATACAAGGCGCTCGATAATGAGGGGCTATCACTTCAAAAGTCAAAAACGCGGATACTAACTGCGTCTGAATTCAAGCACGTTTTGGCGCAGATACGTGGGGGTGATGATAGGGACACCCGCTCACCGATACAGCGCCTTATGTCTCTAACGCTAAGGTTTGATCCATACGCACCCAACGCGGCCGAGCAGTACGACGAGCTCAAAGATGAGCTCGAAGAGATAGATGTCGTTGCGCTCTTGAATGAGCAGCTGTCGCAGACCCGAGTGCACATTCCCACCACGCGAAAAATTGTCGAAGCGCTGAAATTAGTAGGCACCAACGCAAAGTATGGGGCGATGCTGTCGATGCTCGACAATATGGATGCTCTTTATCCCATCGCGCCAACGGTATTTCAAACGGTATATCAGGTATTCGACGAATTGGGTGAGCGGGAAAAGGCGGGAATTTGTGATAGAATAATAGAGCTGTACGAAAGTGGCCACGAGGTTATGGCTTTAGACATGCATGTTGCGTACGCTAACCGAATTGTTGGCAAATACAACTCTATAAAGACCAGAAATTACCTTCACAGGTGCTTCGAGACAGAGACATCTGAATTGATACGGCGTGACATAATCATGATTTTCTCGAATTGGGGTAATTTCTCGTGGCTGTCGATGTTCAAGGCAAATTTTGGAGCGGTGTCAGGTTGGCAACGCAGGGCTCTCATATTGGCTTCGTATTCGATGGTTGACGAAGGGTCGCACTGGCGTGACCATATGAAAAGTAGGTTTGACGCCTTTGAGTTGATTGTTCGAGATTGGAGATCAGAGAAGCCGAACGTGCCGTTAGCGATATGATAAGCGAGAGGTTGTTTGCATCACAGTTCTCAAACTTCTGGCGTAGCGCACTTCCGAACTTGGAAGCTGTCACGCGTTCTGTGAATCTGGCCTACAACCGTATAAGTGGGCCAGCTAGCTCTACGAGCAGTCCTTCGCGGCGGGACCTAATCAGTGAAGCAGGCTATTTTCTTTTCTTTGAGTCCGTTCGCCAGCCGGAGGAATCGGCAGAGGTATTGCGGTCAAGAGCAGTCGCAAGCGCATTGGATTTTCTTAAGGGCAACATCCTGGAGTTTACGACAGAAAGGGACGAATTGAGCGCGCCTGAAGCTGACGAAGTAGATAGATTGGCTCGGTGGCTCCGTCACTACTTTAGTGGACTGGGTGTCCCGCTAGAGAAAATAAGTATTCCATTTTACAAAGGGCACGGAATTATCCAAAGTTGCAACGGTGACTTCGAGTTTTCTGACACGCTGGTAGAGATGAAGTACGTCGATAGGCAATTTCGTAGCCACGATTTGCGCCAGGTGATCACCTACTCAGCACTGCGATATTACGAGGGGAAGCAAGCGTACAAAGCCATAACGATATTGAATCCGCTGCTAGGGATCGAGTTTACTACGAACATCGACGAATTAGTTTACGGCGCGTCCGGCTCCGATGTGCCGGAATTCTTCCAGAGACTCTCTTACACAATCTCCAGTGGAGAGGTATCCCACTGACGTGTCGTCATAATGAGAGGTGGCGGCCTTCGCGGTGATTAAGAAGGCGCGGTTCTTATCAGCATTGCGAGAGCTGCATGGAGTGGACAGTCGACGTGCACTTTCCTACCATCACGAGCTTCCAAGAACCTGCTACCTTGGCCTATTCTCTCCCAGCTTGGGGAGATCTCGATGCGCTCCACGCTGGACATCATCGCCGCGATCGGACTCGCCATCGGCGGCGCTCTGGGCCTCGCCGGCACCTTCGTCGAGAGCGCGCCACTCCGCGAAACACTCTGGACGATCGACGGCGTGGCGCTCGTGGTGGCGACCGCGCTGTTGACGATGAAATATCAGCGGCAGCGCAATGACTGCGTGGCGGCCGGATTTTTGACCTTTCTCGCCGGCGAAAGCCTGCTGCTCGCCGGCAATGCGGCGGGGCTTGAGGCCAGCGTGGCCTCCTATGTCGGCGGTATCTCGCTTTGGGCGGCGGCGCTGGTCATGATCAGCGCGCCGAAAACCTTCGCGCTGTGGGTGCGGCTCACCGCTGTCGTGGCGGCTGTGCTGTTTGTCGTCTCAGTGGGCCTGATCCTGTGGGGCGCGCCTTTGCTGCCGACCTCGGCGCCGCTGCCCGCTGCCGGATATCCCTTCCTGGTGCTCACATTCATCGGCTGGATCTGGACGCTGCTGAAGCCTGCTCGTTGAGCCCGGCCGGACCGCCCCCTCTCCGGTCGCTTCGCGGCCACCTCTCCCCCACTTCGAGGAGGCGAGGAACCCAAGCTTTGCGAGGCTTCGGCGATTGGCATTTCCTCGCCCCACAACGTGGGGAGAGGTGGTTTGCGAAGCAAACCGGAGAGGGGTCTTGCTTGGCAGCCTCGCGCCTCTCGCGACGCAAATGCCGCAATCACCTCTTCCACCCTTCAACCCGCCATGCCATGCTCCCCCTCGCGGCCGGGCAGGCCGTTTCATTCCGGGGGGAATCATCATGTTGTCTTACGCTTTCGCGCGCCGCGTTGCCGCGGCGCTCTTTATCGTCGCGTTGTTTGCGCCCGTCGCGCATGCCGGCGATGTCACCTTCGAGATCAAGAACAGCCATCCCAACGCCATGCGCGTCGAGCTCTACAGCCAGGACCGCGACTACGTCTGGCCGGGCAACAATCAGGATTATTATCTCAACGACGGCGAGACCAAGTCGATCCCGCTGTCCTGCAATGACGGCGAATCGATCTGCTACGGCGCCTGGGTCGATGGTGACGAGAATACCTATTGGGGCGTCGGCCCCGCCAACACGGAAAAATGCGACGATTGCTGCTACACCTGCAGTGGCGGCGAGACCGAGGAAATCGATCTGGTTCCGTGACGTGGCAAATCTCCCCCCTTGAGGGGGAGATGTCGCCAAAGGCGACAGGGCCGCGCGTAGAGCGCCAACCTGTTCTGCAGCAGCAGGCCGAGCCCCGTCGGGCCGACCCCCTCTGGCCGCTATGCGGCCATCTCCCCCTCGAGGGGGGAGATAGAGCGCCCAGCCTCTCGGCCAGCTTGACGGCGTCAGGGCCGCCGCCATAGCGTGATGCCTTCAGCGAGGAGTACAGCTAATGGCCGGCATGGTCGAAAGCGAGAAGATCGATATCGGCTTTTCGGGAAAGCGTTGCATCCATTCGCGCAATTGCGTGCTTGGCGATCCGCATGTTTTCGTGCCCAACGCGCCCGGCCAGTGGATCCACCCCGAGGCGGCCAGCGTCGAGAAGGTCGTGACGCTCGCCGAAGCCTGCCCGTCCGGCGCCATCACCTACGTCCGCAAGGATGGCGGGCCGCAGGAACAGCCGCCGGTGGTCAACACCGTGCGCATAAGGGAGAACGGCCCGCTGGCCGTCCATGCCGAGATAGTGCTGGGCGGCGAAACGTTTTTCCGCGCCACGCTGTGCCGCTGCGGCGCTTCGGAAAACAAGCCGTTCTGCGACGGCAGCCACGCCAAAGCGGGCTTCACCGCCACCGGCGAACCGGCGCTGAAGGATACGCCGGCGCTGGAAGTACGGGATGGCCCGCTGGCCGTGACGCCGACGACCAACGGCCCGCTCAAGCTCGAAGGCAATCTCGAAATCGTCACCGGCACCGGCCACACTGTAGACCGTACGCAGCGCGCCTTCCTCTGCCGCTGCGGCCACTCCGCCAACAAGCCGTTTTGCGATGGCAGCCACAAGCGCGTGGGATTTGCCGGGTAGGCGGCCCAGCGCTCGCCGCCAATCTCGGCCTTCGACAATTGCGCCCGGTTGATGTTAGATTTTTGCTACCGGTGCGTGCATGTGCCGGAGTGGCGGTTCGTCGGGCTTGGGGGATTTCAAATTGCGCAAATATGTCTTGCTGTTTCTCAGCCTTTGTATCGATTACATCTGGGTAAATGCGGCCGTCGTCCTGGCCGACCGGCTGTTTCCCGGCATTGCCGAGACCGTTCTTGGCCAGCCGGCGTCATGGGCGGCTCGGCAGGTCCTTTCGCTGATCCTGTTCAGCCTTGTACGGGTGGCAAACATATCGGTGGGGGAATGGCTGCTGTCCTATGCGCAGATGGAGCAGCCGGCCGGCCAGCGACAATGGGCCAATCTGTTGCTTGGCACGCTTGGTGTCCTGTCCGGGATTTGGTACCTGCTGCGCCTCACCGGACCAGACGACGGCACGCCGTTCCTTTTCATGGTGGAGGACACGCCGCTGAAGACCGCGGCCGTTGCGCTTTACAGCGCCCTATACAGTTGGTGTGGCGTGATGCTGTTGCGGTTCGAGCCCAAGGCGAAGCTCTGCAATGCCCTGCTGTTCGCCTCGGTCCTGCCATTGACCGCGATAACCTGATCTTCTCCCGCGACGCGCTGATTGCCTCGATGGTGGCGCGCGCCGCCAGCCAGGGCCGCTCGTTCCCGGTGGAAAAGGCGGAGGTCTATGCCCGAGTGTCGATCTACTACGCCATCCTGCTTGTCGCGGTGATGCTGACGATCTTGTATTTCTGCCGCGAACGGCCCACCGCTTCTGTCGGCAGGCCGCTAGAAGGCTCGCCGGGCAGCCGGGCGTAGCCCTATTCGGCCAACAAGCCTTTCTTGTGGGGTAGGCGGCCAAGCTGCGAATCTCCCCCCTCGAGGGGGAGATGGCCGGCAGGCCAGAGGGGTCGTCTCGCGTGGAGCGCCGGCTTCTTCTTTCCTTGGCTGAGAGGACGTCGCGCCCGGACGTACCGACCCCCTCTGTCACCTTCGGCGACATCTCCCCCTCGAGGGGGGAGATTACACTGCCTTGGCCCAGCCATCGCGGCTTTATCGGCCCGTTCATATCCGCTAAGGGGCGGGGCAAGAGAATTCTCCGGGCCCGCCAATGACCGCCAAGACCAAACCCTCATCCCTGTTCCTCGGCATAGACACCGGCGGCACCTATACCGACGCCGTGCTTTGGTCGGAAGCCGGCGGCCCCGGCGGAAAAGTGCTGGCCAAGGCCAAGGCGCTGACCACCCGTCACGACCTGGCGGTCGGCATATCGGGCGCGGTCGATGCGGTGCTGCAAAAAGCCGGCACCGACCCGACTGCGATAAAACTGGTGTCGATGTCGACGACGCTTGCCACCAATGCGCTGGTTGAGGGCCAGGGCGGGCGCGTGGCACTTGTGATGATCGGCTTTGCCGAGGGCGACCTTGCCCGCGACGGGCTGAAGGCGGCGCTCGGCACCGATCCCGTGGTGTTCTGCGCCGGCGGCCACGACGTGCATGGCAATGCGGCAAAGCTCGATCTTTCCGGGCTGGAGGCGGCGCTGCCGGAACTGGAAAAATCGGTGTCCGGCTTTGCCGTCTGCGCCTATTTCGCCACCCGCAATCCGGCGCACGAGCTTGCCGCGCGCGATCTGATCCGCGACAGGACCGGCCTGCCGGTCACCGCCAGCCACGAGCTGTCGGCCAAGCTCGGCGGCCCGCGCCGGGCGCTGACGACCTTGCTCAACGCCAGGCTTATCTCGATGATCGACCGGCTGGTCGCGGCGACCGAAGGGTTTTTGGCCGCGCGCAACATTGCCGCCCCGCTGATGGTGGTGCGCGGCGACGGCGCTTTGGTCTCGGCCGCCTTCGCCCGCCAGCGGCCGATCGAGACCATCCTGTCCGGCCCGGCCGCCAGCCTGGTCGGCGCCCGCCACATGACCGGCCTCGACGATGCCGTGGTCTCCGACATCGGCGGCACCACCACCGACGTCGCCGTGCTCGACAAGGGCCGGCCGCGGCTCGATCCGGAAGGCGCCACCGTCGGCGGCTTCCGCACCATGGTCGAGGCCGTCGCCATGCGCACCTTTGGGCTGGGCGGCGATTCCGAAGTGGCGCTGGAGGACGGCGCGCTCAGCCCGAAGATCCTGCTCGGGCCGCGCCGCCTGGTGCCGCTGGCGCTGGCCGGCTTGATGCATGGCGAGGCCGTCACGGCGGAGCTCGAACGCCAGCTGCGCGCGCCCAACCCCGGCCGCATGGATGGCCGGCTGGCGGTGCGCACCGGCGTGCCGGAGCGTCTGGCGGCTGGACTGACCGGCGCCGAAGCCAAGCTTTACGAGCTGATCGGTGCCGTGCCGCAGGCTCTCGACAGATTGCTGACCTCGAATGCCCAGAACGCCACCTTGAACCGGCTGGTGTCGCGCGGGCTGGTGCATGTCGCCGGCTTCACACCGTCGGACGCCGCGCATGTGCTGGGCAGGCAGGCCAATTGGGATCCGGCGGCGGCGCGTCTGGGTGCCGAGCTGTTCGCGCGCAGGCGTGACGGCCGCGGCCAGTTCATCGCCGCCTCGCCGGAGGCGATCTCGGAACGGGTGCTGACCGCGCTGACCCGCCTGTCGGCGGAAGTCATCCTCGAAACCGCCTTTGCCGAGGACGGGCTGGATGGCGCGGCGACCGTCGCCCATGCCCTGGTCCAGCGCGCCGTCGACGCGCATCCCGGCATCGCCCGCCTCAGCGTCGCGCTCGACCGTCCGGTGATCGGCCTCGGCGCCTCGGCGCCACTGCATTATGCCGGGCTGGCCGAGCTTGTCGGCAATCGATGCGTGGTGCCGGAGGATACCGACGTCGCCAACGCGCTCGGCGCGGTCGTCGGCCAGGTCCGGGTCTCGGCCGAGGCGCGGGTCAGCCAGCCCAAGGAAGGGCTGTTCCGCGTTGCCTCCGGCGAAAGTGTACGCGATTTCAACGACGAGGCGGCGGCGATCGCCGCAGCGGAGAAAGATGTGCGGGCGATTGCCGCCGGGCGGGCGAAGGACGCCGGCACCGACAGCGCCGAGATCGAAGTCGCCAGCGAGTTCCGCGTCTCCACCGTAGAGGGCCAGCGCATGTTCATCGAGGCGCATGTCGTGGCGGTCGCGTCAGGACGGCCAAGGATTGCGGTGTGAGCGCGTAATCTCCCCCCTCGAGGGGGAGATGTCGCCGATGGCGACAGTGGGGGGCGCCGCGCATGAAGCGCGACCCCTTCTTTGCACCACATGGCGTCGCACTCCACGCGAGGCGCCCCCCTCTGGCCTGCCGGCCATCTCCCCCTCGAGGGGGGAGATCGGCAGCGAAAACGCCCTACCTTCACCCTAAGCCGAATTGACCCTGCCACCGTGACATGCCAAAGGCCCGGCCTAGCCTTCGTCTGGAGAAGCCCTGATGACCGATCGCGTCGAGATCGCCGGATTGCGGATTGCCCGCGAGCTTCATGATTTCGTCGCGAACCAGGCGCTGCCGGGCACCGGCATCGAGGCGGAGGCATTCTGGGGCGGCTTTTCGGCGATCGTCCATGAACTCTCGCCAAAAAACCGGGCGCTGCTCGAAAAGCGCGATGCCATGCAGGACAAGCTCGACCGCTGGTATCGCGACAATGGCGCGCCCGTCGACATGGAGGCCTACAAGACGTTCCTCCGCGAGATCGGCTATCTCCTGCCCGAGGGGCCGGCCTTCAGCGTGACCACTGAAAATGTCGACCCGGAAATCGCTTCGGTCGCAGGGCCGCAGCTGGTGGTGCCGGTGATGAACGCGCGTTATGCGCTGAATGCAGCCAATGCGCGCTGGGGTTCGCTGTACGATGCGCTCTACGGCACCGATGCCATCCCGGAAACGGACGGCGCCGAGCGAGGCAACAAATTCAATCCGGTGCGCGGTGCCAAGGTCGTCACCTGGGTGAAAAGCTTCTTCGACGAGGCGGTGCCGCTCACGACAGGCAAATGGGCGGGGGTGAACGGGCTTTCGGTCGCCAACGGCCTGTTGCGGCTGGGCGAGGGTGCCGGCGCCACCACGCTTGCCGACCTCAAGCAGTTTGCCGGCTATCGCGGCGATGCCGCCAACCCCGAAGCCGTCCTTTTGGTCAAGAACGGCCTGCACATCGAAATCGTTGTCGACCACAACAACCAGATCGGCCGCACCGATCCGGCCGGCATTGCCGATGTCGTGCTGGAATCGGCGCTGACCACCATCCAGGACTGCGAGGATTCGGTCGCTGCAGTAGATGCCCAGGACAAGGTGCTTGTCTACCGCAACTGGCTCGGCCTGATGAAGGGCGACTTGGCGGAAGAGATCACCAAGGCCGGCAAGAGTTTTGTCCGAAGGCTCAATCCCGACCGTACTTACACTGCGCCGGATGGCGGCTCGCTGACCTTGCCCGGCCGCTCGCTGATGCTGGTCAGGAATGTCGGCCACCTCATGACCAATCCGGCGATCCTCGACCGCGAGGGCAACGAGGTGCCGGAAGGCATCATGGATGCGGCGCTGACGGCGCTGATCGCGCTGCATGACATCGGCCCGAAGGGGCGCCGCGCCAACTCACGCGCGGGCTCTATGTACATCGTAAAGCCCAAGATGCACGGGCCCGACGAAGTCGCCTTCGCCGTCGAGATTTTCGACCGCGTCGAAGCGCTGCTCGGCACGGCCAAAAACACCATCAAGATGGGCATCATGGACGAGGAGCGGCGCACCACCGTCAACCTCAAGGAGGCGATCCGCGCCGCCAGGGACCGCATCGTCTTCATCAACACCGGCTTCCTCGACCGCACCGGTGACGAAATCCACACCTCGATGGAAGCCGGCCCGATGATCCGCAAGGGCGACATGAAGCAGGCCGCCTGGATTGCCGCCTACGAAGCCTGGAACGTCGACATCGGGCTGGAATGCGGATTGGCCGGCCACGCCCAGATCGGCAAGGGCATGTGGGCGATGCCCGACCTGATGGCGGCGATGCTGGCCGAGAAAATCGCGCACCCCAAGGCCGGCGCCAACACCGCCTGGGTGCCCTCGCCGACGGCGGCAACCCTGCACGCCACGCACTACCACAAGGTCGATGTCCAGGCCGTGCAGAAGGCGCTGAAAAGCCGGCCCAAGGCGAAGCTGGACGACATATTGTCGATGCCGGTCGCGGTGCGGCCAAACTGGTCGCCTGAAGACATCCAGAAGGAACTCGACAACAACGCGCAAGGCATTCTGGGCTATGTCGTGCGCTGGATCGACCAGGGCGTCGGCTGCTCGAAAGTGCCAGATATAAATGACGTTGGCCTGATGGAGGATCGCGCCACGCTGCGCATCTCCTCGCAGCACATCGCCAACTGGCTGCATCACGGCGTCTGCACGCCCGAGCAGGTGATGGAAACGATGAAGCGCATGGCGGCGATCGTCGACCACCAGAACGAAGGCGATCCGCTCTACCGGCCGATGGCGCCGGATTTCGACAATTCCATCGCCTTCCTCGCCGCCTGTGACCTCGTCTTCAAGGGCCGCGTCCAGCCCAACGGCTACACCGAGCCGGTGCTGCACGCGCGGCGGCTGGAATTGAAGGCAAGGCAGGGCACCTGAAGCGAAGCCGCGGGAGCCGGCGTCCCCCTCCCCCTTGAGGGGGAGGGGGGCCCGAAGGGCCGGGAGGGGTCCTGCAAGAAGTGCGCCGACTCCCATTCCGGCGACAAGAACGGGAACGAGGATTGTCTTAGCGACCGATACTCGGTGCCATCTTGATCGGCCGCATATGCGCAGACGCCGCATGTGGCGTAGACGTTAAAGCCAGAGCACGTCACCGGCGACCCCACCCGGCCGCTTCGCGGCCACCCTCCCCTCGAGGGGGAGGGAAACCTACGCCGCTTGTGCCATCCGTTCCGAGCTCATGCGGTAGGAAATCGCTTCGGCCAGATGGATGCGGCCGACCGTCTCGCTGGCCTCGAGATCGGCCAGTGTCCGCGCCACCTTCAAGACGCGGTGATAGGCCCGCGCGGAAAAGCCAAGCTTTTCGCTGGCATCCCTGAGCAGCGACAGGCCGGCGGCATCGGGCATGGCAATCTCCTCGATGACTGACGGCGAGCAATGCGCGTTGGTGGTGGAGGAGGTCGCGCCGAGCCGCTCGAAGCGCTCGCGCTGGATCGTCCGCGCCCGTGCTACGCGAAGTGCCACGGCTGCACTCTTCTCCGCCCGGTCCGGCCGGATCAGATCGCTGGCCGAAACCGCCGGCACCTCGATCCTGAGATCGATGCGATCGAGCAGCGGGCCGGAAATGCGCGCCTGGTAGTCGGTGCGGCAGCGGTCGCCGCGCAGGCAGCGATAGCCCGGCTCGCCGGCCATGCCGCAGCGGCACGGGTTCATCGCCGCAACCAGCTGGATGCGCGCCGGATAAGTGACGCGATGATTCGCCCGCGCGATCATGCAGTCGCCGGTCTCCAGCGGCTGGCGCAGCGCATCGAGCGCCTGCGGCGAGAATTCGGGAAACTCGTCGAGGAACAGCACGCCGTGATGGGCGAGCGAGGCCTCGCCCGGCCGCACGCGCAGGCCGCCGCCGACCATCGCCGCCATCGAGGCTGAATGATGCGGCGCCCGAAACGGCCGTCGGTCGGTGAGCTTGCCTTCGCCGAGCTCGCCGGCCACAGACGCGATCATCGAGACTTCGAGCAATTCCCTCGGCGCCAGCGGCGGCAGGATCGATGGCAGCCGCTGCGCTAGCATCGATTTTCCCGACCCCGGCGGCCCGACCATCAAAAGATTGTGGCCGCCGGCGGCCGCCACCTCGAGCGCCCGCTTGGCGGTCTCCTGACCCTTGATGTCGGCAAGATCGGGCAGGTCGCGCGCCGAGGCGTGGATGCCGGCTTCCGGCCGCGACAGAACCTGCGTGCCGCGAAAATGATTGGCGATTGCGATCAGGCTGCGCGGCGCCAATATGTCGAAATCCTTGCCGGCCCAGGCCGCTTCCGGCCCGCAGGCGAACGGGCAGATCAGGCCCTTGCCTTCGGCATTGGCGCCGATCGCCGCCGGCAACGCGCCGGCCACCGCGGCAATGGTGCCGTCGAGCGATAATTCACCAAGCACGACATAGCCGGCCAGCATGTCGCCCGGAATGGCGCCGAGCGCCGCCATCAGGCCGAGCGCGATCGGCAGATCGTAATGGCTGCCTTCCTTGGGCAGGTCGGCCGGCGCCAGATTGACGGTGACCTTCTTCGACGGCATCGACAGGCCGGATGCATGAAGTGCTGCCTGTACCCGCTCGCGGCTTTCGGCTACCGCCTTGTCGGCAAGGCCGACGATGTGCATGTTGACCTTGCCCGGCGCGATCATCACCTGCACGTCGACCGGCACGGCCTCGATGCCCTGGAAAGCAACCGTGCGAATCCGCGCCACCATGTCTTCACCCCGGGTGCAGGCCTTGCCCCAAGCCTTTGCGATCATGCCGCGAACGGCGTCACCGGAGACAACCACAGATTTCCGGCTAAGGCAAGAACATTTGGGGAACGGGCGTTCGTGAAAGCAATGAACTCGGCCTGACAATGCAGGCGACCGCAGCGAGGCAGGGCTCGTCGCTCACGGTGCGCGCCGAACAAGCAGCTCCGCACGAAAGGAGCGGGCGCATGTATTTTAGCAATCGCTTATAATCGAGCGCCAAATGAGGTATAAACCCGATAGCGGTTCCGGCGATCGCAACGTCAGGCTCCGCGTCGAATACAGGGAGGTTGACATGGCTGATAGTGCAATGAACGTCACGAAGTTTGCTTCCAAGTCTCACAACACACCGGATGAAGTTCGAGCGCCCGATAAGACGCGCGTCGAAGTGGTGCGGCTCCCCGGGTTTACTCTCGGGCGGCTCAATATGGAACCGGGATGGAAATGGTCCGAGTGTGTGAAGCCGGTCGTCAAGACGGACAGCTGTCAGGTGTCGCATGTCGGCTACGTCGTATCCGGAGCCATCACCGTCAGAATGAATGACGGGACGCAGAAAACTTTCGAGCAAGGCACGTCCTACACAATTCCGCCCGGCCACGACGCCTGGGTGGAAGGCAATGAACGCTTTGTATGCATCGAAGTCATGAGCGCCGAGCAGTACGCCAAACCAGCGTAGGCAACGGGATCTATTTTCTCCGCTTCTCCTCCACCGCATCCCAGAACAGGCTGGCGATGTCGGCGCCCCCAAAACGCTGCACTTCGCGTATGCCGGTCGGCGACGTCACGTTGATCTCGGTCATATAGTCGCCGATGACGTCGATGCCGACCAGGATGAAGCCGCGCTCCTTCAGCGAGGGGCCGATGCGGGCGCAGATCTCGCGTTCGCGTTCCGTCAGCTCCGTCTTTTCGGCGCGGCCGCCGACATGCATGTTGGAGCGCGAATCATGCTCGGCCGGCACGCGGTTGATGGCGCCGACCGGCTCGCCGTCGATCAGGATGATGCGCTTGTCGCCAGCCCGCACCTCCTTGAGGTAGCGCTGCACGATGTAGGGCTCGCGGAACATCTGACCGAACATTTCGAGCAGCGAGGCGAGGTTGCGGTCGGCCTCATGCAGATGGAAGATGCCGGCGCCGCCATTGCCGTAGAGCGGCTTGACGATGATATCGCCGAACTCCTTGCGGAAGGCTGCGACCTCGAGCGGGTCCTTGGTGATCAGCGTGTCCGGCATCAGGTCGGGAAATTCGGTGACGAAGATCTTTTCCGGGCTGTTGCGCACCCAGGCCGGATCGTTGACCACCAGCGTCTTCGGATGGATGCACTCGAGGATATGCGTGGTGGTGATGTAGTTCATGTCGAACGGCGGATCCTGCCGCAAAAGGATGACGTCCATTTCCGAAAGGTCGGTGCGGACTTCTTCGCCCAGCGAATAATGGTTGCCCTTCTCGTCGCGGACCTGCATCGCCTCGATACGGGCAAACACCTTGCCGTCGCGCAGCGACAGCCGGTCGGGCGTGTAGTGGAACAACTGGTGGCCGCGCCGCTGCGCTTCCAGCGACAGCGCAAACGACGTGTCGCCGGCAATCGACACGGTGGAGATGTGGTCCATCTGGACGGCGACTTTCAGGGGCATGGCAGCTCTCCGGCGCAGTTGGAGCGATCCACTTGGATGCACAAAGTACGCTCCAACACTTTGAATCCATGCATCGTGCTTTCCGAAAGTCGATTCCGATTTTCGCGCCGATGCATCGACGACAGCGATATAAGGAAATCGGCGGCTTCTGCCAATCGGCCAAGGTCATGATGAGGCTACGCTTCGCTTGGCGCAGATCGCAACGCGATGGGCCTTCAGCGGTCGAAGACCAGCTTGGAATAGCCGACGAAGGACAGCGCCATGGCAACCAGCGAGGCGACCGCAAGGGCTATGAGCGGCGACACCATCGGCAGCGCGAACAACATGGCGCAATAGACGAGATAATTGACGACGCTGGTGGCAATGCCGACGCCGCCGTAGCGTGCGCCCTCTTGCGCGACGCCGCGGCTGGAAGGCGAGAAGGTCAGGTGGCGATTGATCAGCCAGGTGACGGACAGGGCAAAACCGATCGAAATGATGCGAGCCGCGAAGGGGCCAAGCGGCGCTATCGCCAACACCAGCCAAAGCGCCGCCGCGTCGGCGACGAAGCCGATGCCGCCGGCGACAATGAAGCGGGCGAGGCGTCCCATTTAGGGCTCTAAGCCGCCCGCGGGGTCTTGCGCGGTCCGGCCTTCAAAGTCGCGAGCGCACTTGCGCGTTCGCGTTCGACGCGGCCGGAAGGCATCGACACATAGAAGATGCGCTTCTGCTCGGCCCGGCCGCGCGACACCGAATCGAGGATTACCCCGGTCACCGCCGCCAGCATCGACAGCAGCAGCAGCCCGACGGACAGCACCCAGGTCGGCATGCGCGGCACAAGTCCGGTTTCGGCGAACTCGATCAGCACCGGCGCCATCAGAAACAGGCTTGATGCCAGGAAGAACACCGAAAAAGCGCCGAAGAAACGCAGCGGCTGCGTCTCCTTCATCAGCATGGCGAACATCCACAGGATCTTCGCGCCGTCGCGAAAGGTCGACAGCTTCGACGAGGAGCCTTCCGGCCGGCGGCCATAGTCGAGTCCGATCTCGCTGACCGGCAATTTGAGCTGCGAGGCGTGCACCGACATTTCGGTCTCGATCTCGAAGCCGCCGGAAACGGCAGGAAAACTCTTGACGAAGCGCCTGGTGAAGGCGCGGTAACCCGAGAAGATATCGGTAAAGTCCGAGCCGAACAGCCGCTTGTAGAGGCTGTTGAAGATGCGGTTGCCGAAGGCGTGGCCTGTCCTGCCGGCATCGTCGGCGACCCCGCGCCTCGTGCCCACCACCATGTCGGAGCGCTCGGTCAGCAGCGTGTTGATCAGTTGCGGCGCGTCCTCCGGCGCATATGTGCCGTCGCCGTCGGCCATCAGGTAGATGTCGGCCTCGATGTCGGCGAACATGCGGCGCACGACATTGCCTTTGCCCTGGCGCGGCTCGCGCACCACGATAGCGCCGGCGGCGCGGGCTCGGAGCGCTGTCAGGTCGCGCGAATTGTTGTCGTAGACATAGATCGCGGCGGAAGGCAGCGTTTCGCGAAAGCGCCGCACCACTTCGCCGATCGTCAGCTCCTCATTGTAGCAAGGCAGCAGCACGGCGATGCTCGGCTCATGGCGCACTTCTTGTGGCATTTTTCGTCTCCGGATGCCCTGTGAGGCCCCTGACCGCAAACGCCGGCCTCGCTCGGGCGGCTTTACTATTTATTGAAGCTGTTAAGGCTAGGTTTAAACCACCCCGTATTCCTTCCAAAGGCCCTGATATGAGCACAGCCGACGATGGCGCCTCCAGTTGGAGGTCCGATATCGCGCTGGCGCTGCTTGCCACATTGCTGGCGCTGGCCGTCAATGCCTTTGCCGGCTTCCCGGAACTGACCAATGCCGGAGGCGACAACGACAATCTGCTGCGCCTTGTCGAAGTTCGCGACATGCTGGCCGGCCAAGGCTGGTTCGATCTGCACCAGTACAGGATGGGCCTGGAAGGCGGTTTCGTCATGCACTGGTCGCGGCTGGTCGATGCGCCGATCGCCGCCATCATCATCGCCGTATCGGCCCTGACCGGCAGCGCGGCCCTTGCCGAGAATGTGGCTCAAGTGCTGTGGCCGGCGCTGCTTTTCTGCCTGACCGTATTTTTCACCGCCCGCGCCGCGCGTAGCTTTGCCGGCTACGGCGCCGTCCTGCCGGCTGTCGTCGTCGGCGCCGCCGCACTGCATTTCCTCGGCATTTTTTCGCCTGGCGCGCTCGATCACCACAATGTCCAGCTGATGCTGAGCATGGCCAGCCTGAGCCTGTTGCTTGAAGCGCCATTGCGCAAGCCGGCAGCATTGCTCTCCGGCCTATGCGCCGGGCTGATGCTGGCTGTCGGCATGGAAACCGCGCCTTACGTCGCCACCATCGGCGCCTCTGTCGCCATGCTGTTTGCCCTCGACGCCAATGGCGAGAGGTCGATCGCCAGGGATTTCGGCCTCGGCTTTGCCGGCGTCTCCGCCCTCGTCTTTGTCGCCACCATTGCGCCATCCGCTTGGGGTCAGGCGCAATGCGACGCCTTTTCGACCGTGCAGTTCGTCGTCGCAGCGATTGCCGGAACCGGCCTTGCGGCCATAGCGTCGATCGAGCCCGCAGGCCGCACGCGCCAACGGCGCATCGCCTCACTTGGCCTGCTTGCCCTGCTATTGGGCGCTTTCGTCGTCTTGGTGTTCCCACAATGCCTGGCAGCCCCCTATGCCAACCTCGATCCGCGCCTCAAGGAGCTATGGCTTGATCACATCGACGAGGCGCAGTCGCTGTTCAAACTGCTCGCCGAGGATCCGGCCGAGGTGGTGGCGCGCTATGCCACGCCGCTCATTGCGCTCGTGCTGATGGCGCTTCGCCTTGGCCACGGCTGGCGACGGCAGGACAGCCTTGTCGGCGCGCTGCTTGTCGTGGCCTTCATCGTCAGCGCCTGGCAGGTGCGCGGTTCGACATTCTCGATCGCCTTCGCCGTCATCCCGCTTGCCGCCTGGATTGCCAAATGGCGTCAACGGGCTGAGGCCAGCCCGTCGCGTGGTGTGGCGCTGCGTATGGCTGCCGTCTGGCTGGTTTCGGTGAATGCGGTCTGGACTGGGGCTGCCGCGGCGACCTCGGTAGCCTTCGACGACAGCAACACGACGGCCGATAACGGCGACGGCACCGATGTCGCTTGCCAGCGCATGGCCTCCTTTGCGGCACTCGGCCGCCTGCCCGGCACCACGGTGCTGGCAATTTCCAATCTCGGATCGCCGATCCTGGCCTATTCCGGACATCGCGTCTTCGCCGGGCCTTATCATCGCAACGTAGCCGGCAACCTGCTGGCGCTCGATGCCTTCCTTGGGTCCGATGCCGATGCCAGGACGATCCTGACCGATCATCACGTCGGCCTCGTCGCGCTCTGCCCCGGCAGCGCCGAAAGCAAGCTCCTCGCAACCAAGGCGCCGGCAGGCTTTCTTGCCGGGTTGATGGGCGGAAGCGTGCCGGAATGGCTTGAGCCGGTTGCCGGGACCAGCGGAGCCGCCGTCGAATTGTACCGCGTCCGGCTGGGCAGTTGATCGATCGGCGGGCCGTGCGGCCTTTTGTCGGACATAAGTCCTGACAATCCACTCTTTCGCCCTTGCCCGCCCGACACGGCTGGATAGGATGCGCGCCGGCCGACCGAGATCATTGGACCGGGAGAGAATTCATGATGCCATCGGCACGCTTTGCCGACCTCGAAGGCGCTTCGGTGCTGATCACCGGCGGCGGCTCCGGCATTGGCGCTGCCTTGACCGAAGGTTTTGTCCGCCAGGGGGCAAAGGTCGCCTTCATCGATATCGCCGACCGTCCGAGCCTGGCGCTGGCCGATCGGTTAGACAAGGAGCTCGGCTTTCGGCCGCTCTATCTCAAGACCGACATACGCGACATCGAGGCCTTGCGGCTATCAGTCGCCAAGGCCGCCGCGGCCCATGGTGACGTCACCGTGCTGGTCAACAATGCCGCGCAGGATGACCGTCATGCCGTCGAAGACGTCACGGTCGAGTTCTGGGACAACAACCATGCCATCAACCTGCGTCCGCATTTCTTTAGCGCACAGGCGGTGGCGCCGGGCATGAAGCGGGCCGGCGGCGGCTCGATCATCAACTTCACCTCGACCTCGTTTCTCATCAACCATCCCGATATGCCGGCCTACACCGCCGCCAAGGCCGGCATCGTCGGCCTCACCAAGGGTCTCGCCGGCAAGCTCGGCGTCGACGGCATCCGTGTCAACGCGATCGCGCCCGGCTGGGTGATCACCGAGCGGCAGAGAAAGCTCTGGGTCACCGAACAGGCGCTCGCCGCCCACGTCGCCAAGCAGTGCATCAAAGAGGTGATGCAACCTGAAGACATTGTCGGCACCGTGCTGTTCCTGGCGTCGGATGCTTCACGCATGCTGACCGCGCAGATGCTGATCGTCGACGGGGGGTTCCTGTGATCTCACCGAGCAAGGCAGCGTCTGTCGCGGCCGTCGACTGGGGTACCACCCGTATGAGGGTCTGGCTGCTCGATGGCACCGGCAAGGTTCTCGCCGAGCGGCGCGGCGATGACGGACTGATCACCGCCCAGGCCAAAGGATTTTCGTCCGTTCTCGAAGGGCATCTGGCCGCCATGGGCGCTCCAGAGGCGCTGCCGGTCATCATTTGCGGCATGGCCGGTTCGCGCCAGGGCTGGCTGGAGGCGCCCTATGTCAGCGTGCCGGCGCCGATCGGCGCTATCCTCGCCGGCGCTGCCCGCATCCCCGGCCAGCGCCGTGATATCCGCATCGTGCCTGGCCTCGCCCAACGCCTCGCCGATGCACCTGACGTCATGCGCGGCGAGGAAACCCAGCTTGCCGGCGCCGGTTTGCCGGCAAAGGGACGCCACCTCGTCTGCATGCCCGGCACCCATTCGAAATGGGTGCTGGTCGAGGACGGCTCCGTTGCCGGCTTCGGCACCTGGCCGACCGGCGAGCTGTTTTCGGTGCTGGCCGCGCACTCGATCCTGCGCCATTCGCTGGGCGAGCCGCCGAAGCCGGTTGCCGCCGAAAGTCCGTTTTTCCGGGACTGGTGCCTGAAGGCGTTGGCCGAGGGCGGTGACATTGTTTCAAGACTGTTCTCGATCCGCGCCGCCAGCCTGTTGCAGGATCTGAAGCCCGAGGATGCCGCCGCCTGCCTGTCCGGCCTGCTGATCGGCGGCGAGATCGCTTCGGCAAATCGCCGTTATGGAGCAAGCGCTGTGCCCGTCGTGCTGATCGCGTCGGGCGCACTCGGCACGCTCTATGCCGAGGCGCTCGGCCTTGCCGGGCTCGCTTTCAGGGCGGTCGACGCCGACGAGGCGGTGCGTGCCGGCCTTGCCGAAGCCGCGCGCGAAAATGGCATGATCGCCAAAAATGGAGTTGCCGCATGACAGAGACCGCACCTTTTCCAAAGCTCGAGCGGGGTCTGGTCGCGATCCTGCGTGGCCTCAAGCCAAGCGAGGCGGTGGCGATCGGCCAGGCGATCTTCGGCGCCGGCATCGAAGCAATCGAGGTGCCGCTCAACTCGCCCGAGCCCTTTGCCTCCATCGCCAGCATTGTCGAAGCGCTTCCTCCGACGGCGCTGGTCGGCGCCGGCACGGTGCTCACCGCCGCCGATGTCGACGGTCTGCACAAGGCCGGCGGGCGGCTGCTGGTCAGCCCCAATATCGATGTCGAGGTCATGGGCCGTGCCATGCAGTACGGCATAGTGACGATGCCCGGCGTGTTCACGCCGACCGAGGCATTCCAGGCAATCCGGCTCGGCGCCTCGGCACTGAAATTCTTCCCGGCGAGCGTGCTTGGCGCGGCGGGCATTTCGGCGATGCGCGCGGTGCTGCCAGCCAGTGTGCTGGTGGGTGCGGTCGGCGGCGTTTCGGACAAGGATTTTGCCGGCTACAAGGCAGCCGGCGTCAGCGTCTTCGGTCTTGGCTCCAGCCTCTTCAAGCCGGACATGAGCGTCGACGAAGTGGCAGCGCGAGCGAAAGCCGCAGTTCAGGCCTGGGACGCGGCGTTTGGAGTGGCATGATGAGCGAGACCATTGTTTCGGTTTTTTCCGACCATGTCTGCCAACTCGGGGAGGGACCAAGCTATGACCCTGCCACCGACACGCTCTACTGGTTCGACATCGTCAACGGCCAGCTCCTGGAACAGCGCCTGTCGGGCGGTGCCGTCAAGATCCACGAGCTCGGTCAGATGGCCAGCGCCGTCGCCATCGTCGACGATCGGCGCCAGTTGATCGCCACCGAGACCGGCCTGCATGTCCGCGACGTCGCGACCGGCAAGCTGACGTTGCACACGCCGATCGAGGCCGACAATGCGGTCACCCGCTCGAACGATTCACGCGTTCACCCTTGCGGCGCGCTCTGGGTCGGCACCATGGGCAAGGGCGAGGAGAAGGGCGCCGGTTCGATCTACTGGTTCTTCAAGGGCGAGCTGCGCCGGCTTTATGCCGACATTACCGTGCCCAATTCTATCTGCTTTTCCGAGGATGGGACCATTGCCTATTACACCGACACCAGCACCGGCCTGTTGATGCGCGTCGGCTGCGATCCGGCGACCGGCCTGCCGGTTGGCGAACCGAAGGTCTTCGTCGACCACCGTTCCGCCAAGGGCTATATCGATGGTTCGGTGCTCGACCGCGACGGCATATTGTGGAACGCTTGCTGGGGCGGCAGCGTCGTCGAAGCCTATGGGCCCGACGGCAAGCTTGTCCGTTCGGTGGCGATGCCGGCGACGCAACCGTCCTGTCCAGCTTTCGTCGGCAGGAACGCCGACCGGCTGGCGGTCACTTCCGCCTGGTCGGGCAAGAGCGAGAAGCAGCGCCTGCTCGACCCGCAAGCCGGCATGACATTTATGCTCGACATTCCAGTCAATGGTCGCTTCGAGCCACGCGTGCTGATTGGCTAGACCATGGTCCCGAACCTTTGGTTCGGAAAAGATCATGGTCAAACAAGAAGATGGTGCGCTTGCTGTCGTGCAGGCGTCCGATCAACGTCGGTTCCGCGCAAGCCGAATGCGTTCCCCGTGCGATGGTAGGCAATCGTGCTGCCAGGAGCCGTTCCACCCATGTCAACCCGCAAGCCGAAACTGATCCTGGTTTATGAGCCGGAAAAGGCCTGCTTCGACCGGCTGCTCGCCGAGGGCTACTTGCCCGAGCGTGCCGCCGAAATCGCCTCCTATCTGGCGCAATCGACCGACATCACTGCTGAATTCGACGCACTTGCAGCCGCTTGCCAGACGCGCGGCCTGTCGTTCGCCCCACTGGCGCTCGACGATGCCGCAAGCGTTCTCGTCGGCGAGGACCCGAAGACCACGCTTGTCTGGACGCTGACCGACGGCATTGCCTATTTCCGTGGCGGCGCGGCACCAGCTCTGGCACGGCTGAATGGCCTGAAGGCGATCGGCGCCGACGATGCGTTGTTCGCGCTCTGTCAGGACAAGTTCCGGTCCGGCGCCGTGCTCGGCGCGCTTGGCCTGCCGGTGCCGCAGGCGGGCCTTGCCCGTGACGGCGCCTGGCTGGTCGCGCCACCGGCCTCGCCCGCCGGCTGGTTCGTCAAGCCGAACCGGCTCGGCGCTAAGATCGGCATCTGGCCGGATTCGCGCTGCCATGATCTAGGCCATGCGCTGGAGCTTAGCCGGCGGGTCTTCGCCGCCTATCGCGACGATGTCGTCGTCCAGCCCTATGTCGCCGGGCGCAACGCGCGGGCCAGTTTTCTCGGGTTGAGGCCGGATACCGGCGTCGAGGCGCTGGGCATCGCCTTTGTCGATTCAGGCGGCGATTTCCAGACCATGCAGGACAGCCTGGCGCTTTACGGCGATACCGGCGCAGTGGCGAAAGCGTCGGGAACATACACAGAGCCGGCGCTGCTGCCGGTCGCCGACAGCCAGCCTCGAGCGGATGCAACTATTCGCCGAATAGCCGGAAACCTGATGGTCGGGCTTGGCCTGCGGGACGTCTTTTCCATCGACTTCCGGGTCGAAGCCGACGACAGCGTGCACCTCATCGAGTTCGAGGTCTGCCCCGGCCTGCCCTGCTTCGATTTCCGCGATTACTGTCGCCGACAATGGGGCCTGAGCCTCGCCGATGCGATGGCTGAAACCGCGATGAACCGATTTCTCGCCTAAATCCCCTCGACCAGCACGATTTCGCCGTCAGCCACCTTCTGGCGGATCGCGACGGCGCGCTGGTATTCGGGCGAGTGGTAGCAGTCATGCGCCGCCGCAAGCGACGGAAATTCGATGATCACATTGCGGTCGCGGCCTGGTCCCTCTGCCTTCTCATGCGCGCCGCCGCGCGCCAGGAACTTGGCGCCGAAGCGGTCGAAGGCCAGCTTGGCAGCTGCGACATAGTCCTTGTAGCCTTCCGCATCGCGTACATCGACGCGGGCGATCCAGTATCCCTTGGGCATGGCTTTTCTCCGGGTTAATTCCTGGCGTCAGGCCGAGCGCATTTCATCGAGGATCGCTTCCGCTGCCGCCCGCCTGTCGGCCGCGCCGACGATCGGCCGGCCGACCACGAGGTGGCTGGAGCCGTTGCGGATCGCCTGCGCCGGCGTCACCACGCGTTTCTGGTCGCCATGGTCGCTGCCCTTCGGCCGGATTCCCGGCGTCACGACGGCCAGGTCGGGGCCGACGATGCGGCGCACTGCCTCCGCTTCCTCGGCCGAGCAGACGATGCCGCCCATGCCGGCATGCAGCGCCTGCTCGGAGCGCCTCAGCACCAGCGTATGCGGATCATACTCATAGCCGGCGTCGATCACGTCCTGCTCGTCCATCGAGGTCAGCACAGTGACCCCCAGCAGGCAAAGGTCGCTGCCCTTCGCAGCCTCGACCGCCGCCTTCATCGTCTTCGGATAGGCATGGATGGTCAGCATGCTCACGCCCATTTTGACGATGTTGTCGACCCCCTTGGCTACCGCGTTGTCGATGTCGAGCAGCTTCATGTCGAGGAAGATCCTGGTGCCGCCGCTGGCCAGCTCGCGGGCGAAGTCGAGCCCACCGGCAAAGGCGAGCTGGTAGCCGATCTTGTAGAAGGAGACGAGTCCGTCGAGCTCGCGCACCGCCTTCTCGGCCTCCTTCAGCGTCGGCAGGTCGAGGCCGACGATCAGCCTTTCCTGCA
The DNA here is from genome assembly GCF_040321655.1 of Mesorhizobium sp. M0306. Taxonomy (NCBI): domain Bacteria; kingdom Pseudomonadati; phylum Pseudomonadota; class Alphaproteobacteria; order Hyphomicrobiales; family Phyllobacteriaceae; genus Mesorhizobium; species Mesorhizobium sp. M0306. The sequence goes on from NZ_JAMYRY010000004.1 coordinate 146,482, forward strand.
TTGTGTCGGCATGCGTGGCGTCCGGGATCATGCCTCGATCCGCGTCGACAGCATGCGCGAGGTCTCGATCAGCGTGCGGCATAGGTGCTCCATCGATTGGTGTAGTCTCTCGTCCCTGAAGTTGCCCTCGTCGTCGAAGGCGTTGCCGCCCTCCGGCACCGAGCATTCCGGTGTCACCACTTCCATCCGGCAGCGCACCAGCACGGCGCGCAGATGGTTGATGCAGCGTATCCCGCCGAAGGGTCCGTTGGAAGACGAGCAGAGGCCGGCGACCTTGCCGGCAAGCGGCCTGAACGTCCGGCCGCCATCCTTGCGCAGCTGGCTCACCCAGTCGATGGTGTTCTTGAGCAGCGGCGGAATGGAGCCGTTATATTCGGGCGTCGCGATCAGCAGCCCGTCATGGGCGGCGATCATCCGGCCGAGCTTGACGGCGTTTTCGGGAATGCCTTCGTTCTTTTCCAAATCCTGGTCGAGGATCGACAACGGATAGTCGGCGAGCGAGATGCGGGTCACCTCGGCGCCCTGCATGGCAAGTTCCTTCTGTGCCACGTCGGCGGTCCTGCCGCTATAGGCGCCGCTGCGCACCGAACCGGCGAAGACAAGAATTTTCGGGATCACAGCCATGGGTCTGCCTTGGGTATTAAGACAAGTGCTATTCAAACCCAACGCTTCAATTCATGCGGCCCCGCGCCGATAGATCCAAAGCTGCGTCGGCGGAATGTTGCGGATAACGAAATGGAAATGCTCGACCGTATAGTCGCCGCGGCCCGGCGGGATCGGCGACAGCGGCCCGTAAGTCAGCTGCACGATCGGCCGGCCCGCCGGGATACGGTCGAGCAGGCTCTCGACATAGGCGATGCGCTGGGCGACAGGGAAATTGAGCAGCGGCACGCCCGATATCACAGAATCGAAGATCAGGTCGCGCTTGTCGCCAAGCGTCGCGTCGAGATTGAAGGCGTCGCCCTCGATGACGTTGACGCCTGGATAAAGCTGGCGCAGATGGCGCACGAAATCAGAGGAATATTCGACCGCGTAGAGATTCTCAGGCTTTATGCCCTGGGCGAGGATGGCGCGCGTGATGACGCCTGTACCGGGCCCGACCTCGAGCACCGGCAGGCCGGATGTCGGATCGACGATCGAGGCCATCTTGCCTGCGGTGATGGAACTGGTCGGGACGATCGAACCGACCGCCTTCGGCTTGTCGATCCAGCCCTTGAAGAACTTCAACTCGTCGTCGAACTTTTCCGCCAGCGTCTTTCGCAGTCCTGGACTACGCGTCATCGAAAAGTCCTCCTCAACGCTCCCTCGCACGCTACTTAGCAGTTACGAGGTGCAAGACAAGGTGAATCCCCGGATAAGGTGTTGATGACGCTCGGGAAGCGTTTTCCAGGGATCAGCTTCAGTGCTCGCCGAACGTTTCGAAAAAATCCTTCATGCGCGCGAAAAATCCGCTCGATTGGGGCGAATTGTCCTTTGAGGAAAGCTGCTCGAATTCCTCCAGCAATTCGCGCTGGCGGCGCGAAAGGTTCTGCGGCGTCTCAACCACGGTCTGGATGTAGAGGTCGCCGATATTAGGCTGGCGCAGCACCGGCATGCCCTTGCCCTTGAGGCGGAACTGGCGACCGTTCTGGGTGCCTTCCGGCACCTTCACCTTCGTCTGGGTACCGTCCAGTGTCGTCACCTCGAACGAGCCGCCAAGCGCTGCCGTCGTCATCGAGATCGGCACCTTGCAATAAAGATCGGCGCCGTCGCGCTGGAAGAATTCGTGCGGCTTGACCGCGAGGAAGATGTAGAGATCGCCCGACGGGCCGCCGCGCAGGCCGGCCTCGCCCTCATTGGCCAGCCGGATGCGGGTGCCATCCTCGATGCCGGCAGGGATGTTTACCGACAGCGAGCGCTCCTCGGTGACACGGCCCTGGCCGGCGCATTTCGGGCACGGATCCTTGATGGTCTGGCCGCGCCCCTGGCATTGCGGGCAGGTGCGCTCGATGGAGAAGAAGCCTTGCGTGGCGCGCACCTTGCCGTGGCCGTTGCACATCGAGCAGGTGACGGGCTGGGTGCCGGGCTTGGCGCCGCTGCCCGAGCATTCCGAACAGGAGATCGAGGCCGGCACGCGAATTTGCGCGGTCTTGCCGGAAAATGCCTCTTCCAGCGTAATTTCCATATTGTAGCGCAGGTCGGCGCCGCGCTCGCGGCCGCCGGACGAGCGGCGCTGGCGCCCGCCCATCATGTCGCCGAAAATGTCTTCGAAAATGTCGGCGAAGCCTCCAGCGCCAAAGCCTTGCCCCCCGCCATTCATACCGCCGTGCTCGAAGGCGGCGTGGCCGAAGCGATCATAGGCGGCGCGCTTCTGCGGGTCCTTCAGTGTCTCGTAGGCTTCGTTGATTTCCTTGAACTTGTGCTCGCAGGCATGGTCGCCTGGGTTGCGGTCGGGATGGAACTGCATGGCGAGCTTGCGAAAAGCGCTCTTGAGCTCCTTCTCGTCGGCGCCCTTTTGCACGCCCAGCGTTTCGTAAAAATCAGCTTTCATGTTCTCCCGCAGTCCGGATATTCAACGTCTTGAAGCATCGTTGCGTCGTTTGCCGGCACGCTGTTCCGATTTAGGTGTGATGGAGCTGCGATGCCAGTGTCTACGAGGCTTTGTCCGCATTTTTTCGGGCAGCTCAGCGTTTTTCCGGCAAAGGGTTGCAAAAAAGCCCGGCTGTGCGCCGGGCTTTTTCCCTTACCTGTACCGTCAGGCGGTTCAGGCCGACTTCTTCTTCTCGTCGTCTTCGTCGATTTCCTCGAAATCGGCATCGACGACGTCGCTGTCCTTGGCAGCATCAGCCTTGGCGTCGGCCTCGGCGGCTTCCTTCTGCGAAGCCTCGTACATGGCCTGGCCGAGCTTCATCGAGACTTCGGCGAGCGTCTGCGTCTTGGCCTCGATCTCGGTCACGTCGTCGCCTTCGGCAGCGGTCTTCAGCGCCGCGATCGCATCGGCAATCGCCGTGCGGTCGGCCTCGGAAACCTTCTCGCCATATTCCTTCAGCGACTTCTCCGAGGAATGCACCAGCGCCTCGGCCTGGTTGCGGGCCTCGACCAGCGCGCGCCGCTTCTTGTCGGCTTCCGCATTGGCCTCGGCGTCCTTGACCATCTTCTCGATGTCGGTGTCCGAAAGGCCGCCGGACGCCTGGATGCGGATCTGGTGCTCCTTGCCGGTGCCCTTGTCCTTGGCCGAGACGTTGACAATGCCGTTGGCGTCGATGTCGAAGGTGACCTCGATCTGCGGCACGCCGCGCGGCGCAGGCGGGATGCCGACCAGATCGAACTGGCCGAGCGCCTTGTTGTCGGCGGCCATTTCACGCTCGCCCTGGAAGACGCGGATGGTCACCGCCGACTGCGAATCCTCGGCCGTGGAGAACACCTGGCTCTTCTTCGTCGGAATCGTCGTGTTGCGTTCGATCAGCCGCGTGAACACGCCGCCCAGCGTCTCGATGCCGAGCGACAGCGGCGTCACGTCGAGCAGCAGCACGTCCTTGACGTCGCCCTGCAGCACGCCGGCCTGGATGGCGGCGCCCAATGCGACGACCTCATCCGGGTTGACGCCCTTGTGCGGCTCCTTGCCGAAGAACTGTTTCACGATCTCCTGGATCTTGGGCATACGGGTCATACCGCCGACAAGGACGACCTCGTCGATTTCGCCGGCCTTCAGGCCGGCATCCTTGAGCGCCGCCTTGCAGGGATCGATCGTGCGCTGGACGAGATCCTCGACCAGGCTCTCGAACTTCGCCCGCGTCAGCTTCAGCGTCAGGTGCTTGGGGCCGGTGGCATCGGCGGTGATGAAGGGCAGGTTGATTTCGGTCTGCGTGGTGGACGACAGCTCGATCTTGGCCTTTTCAGCCGCTTCCTTGAGGCGCTGCAGGGCGAGCTTGTCGTTCCGCAGGTCGATCCCCTGTTCCTTCTTGAACTCGGCCGCCAGATATTCGACCAGACGCATGTCGAAATCCTCGCCGCCGAGGAAGGTGTCGCCATTGGTCGACTTCACTTCGAACACGCCGTCGCCGATTTCGAGTACTGAAATGTCGAACGTGCCGCCGCCAAGGTCATAGACGGCAATCGTCTTGCCTTCCTTCTTGTCCAGTCCATAGGCAAGTGCGGCCGCCGTCGGCTCGTTGATGATGCGCAGCACTTCGAGGCCGGCGATCTTGCCGGCATCCTTGGTCGCCTGGCGCTGGGCGTCGTTGAAATAGGCGGGAACGGTGATGACCGCCTTCTCGACCTTCTCGCCGAGATAGGCCTCCGCCGTTTCCTTCATCTTCTGCAGGATCATCGCCGAGATCTGGCTGGGCGACTGCTTCTTGCCGCCGGCCTCGACCCAGGCGTCGCCATTGTCGCCCTTGACGATCTTGTAGGGGACAAGCTTCTTGTCCTTCTCCGTCACCGGATCGTCGTAGCGGCGGCCGATCAGGCGCTTGACCGCGAAAATGGTGTTTTCAGGATTGGTAACCGCCTGGCGCTTGGCCGGCTGGCCGACGAGGCGCTCGCCGTCGCTGTTGATGGCGACGATGGAAGGGGTCGTGCGCGCGCCTTCCGCATTCTCAATGACCTTGGATTCCTTGCCATCCATGATGGCGACACAGGAGTTGGTTGTTCCTAGATCGATACCGATTACTTTTGCCATTGTTCTAATCTCTCCGCTAAGCAGGCTCTCAGGACCCGTACAGGCGTTCCGACGAAAGCCCCTGTTCACAAGAAATTCCGCTCCGGCAACCGGCATTCGGCGCTGGACGGCTTGGCGCGTATATAAGAACACGCTGCGTGGCGCGCAAGCATTCTGCGCAAGGCGTTCACCATTCATCGCGGTTGATCCGATTCGGGACCGGCAGGCCCGTATTTTCCGGCGATGACCCAGCCGGCCCGGCCGGCCCATGAACCTTTCCGCCTCACCCCGCGACTGACGCTCAGGTGCCGCGTGGTGCGGCCCCGGAAAGGAAAGCCCCATGACCACAGATCCAGAGGCTCCATGGTCTCCGGGAACAGCAGGAGCTCAGCGCGACCATCGCCTTCGGGACCGGGTCGATGCGCTGGGCTTTTCGCTGGTTCCGTTGACCCTGCGCGGACGCAGGCGTATCGTGACGTCGAGGAAAGCAGACAATTCGATCAGGGATGAACGTGCCGGAACGCCGCGCCTTGCCCTGATTTGCGCGCCGGGACCGGATGTTTCTCCCATGACCTGTGGGGGGAGATCCATGTCTTGCGACCACGGCGCGTTGGTGCGCTCTCGTGCCGGCCGTTTGCGCCGCGCCATCCAGGCTGCCAGCGGATTGTCGATCTTGGCGCTCGCCGCTGGGCTCTGGCTCGGTGGCTCGGCCCAGGCTCAGGAAACCCAGATCATCTATCCCGGCTCGATGGCAGTGACCGGATTCTCCGGCACCATCATCCCCAATTTCGAGGAAGGCCTGCCGCCGGGCGTCGATCCCGTCGACGAAACCTTCATCGACACGGCGCGCGCGACCTTACGCATCTTCGACGTCTCAAGGCTGGGCGGGCCGGCGTCTGGCCAATTGGTCTTCACCCCGCCACCGTTCGAGGTCACGGCCGGGCAAATCGGCCAGGTGTTCGGCATCGCCTATGACGACGGCGTGCGCGACGGTGTTCCCTCGGCCATTCCAAACCTCTATGCCGGCGCCACGTCGCTGCACGGCATCCGTATCGTCACACCAGACGGCGACGCCGACGGCCGGCCGGAGCGGCAGCGCCGCGGCACGGCTGACGCGGTCTTCATGGATGGCCAGTTCGGCACCGAAAACGGCGGCGGCCCCGGAACGATCTGGAAGATCGACGGCATCACCGGCGCCGTCTCGAAATTCGCCGATATCGACGCCAATAGTGGTCCCGGCATCGGCGACGTCACTTTCGACAATATCCACCGCCAGTTCTTCGCCAGCGATCTCGACACCGGCCTCATCCACCGCATCGACGCCAATGGCGCGCTGCTCGACACGTTCGACCACGGCATAGCCGGCCGCCCGGCGCACGGGCTTGCCGCCCTTGCAGACGACGGCTCGGTGATGGACATCCAGGGTGCTGCCTTCGACAGCGAGGAACCCGACAGCTGGGGCTACACGCAGGACGAGCGCCGCGTCTGGTCGGTCGCCTATCGTGGCGGCCGGCTCTATTATTCGGTCGGTGATGAGGCGGAGATCTGGTCGGTGGGCATTGCCGGCGACGGCAGTTTCGCCGGCGACCCGCGCTGGGAACTGACGGTCAAGGCCGACAAGGATTACGCCGTCACCGACATCGCCTTCGATAACAAGGGCTTCATGTACCTGGCCCAGCGCGGCCCGGTGGAGAACCGCTACGACTACAGCCAGTTCGCCGATTCCGGCAAGGGTGAGGTCATCCGCTACTGGCGCGAAAATCCGGACGATCCGGCGACGGAATCGGCCTGGGTGGAAGTGCCGCAGGCATATGCGGTCGGCTTCCCGCAAGACAACCGGCAGTCGGCCGGCGGCCTCGACCTGCAATATGGCTACGATGCCGAAGGCAATCTCGATACCGGCGTCTGCACCGACACGCTGGTCGATACCGGTGACAAGTTGCGCGACAACCCGGAGCTTGCTGAACAACTCGCAGCCGGCGGGCCGCTTGCCGTGCACGGCGTGCAGATCACGCCGACGGCGCTGGTCAAGCCGGCCAACGTGCCGCCTTTCGGCTCGTGGTTCGTCGACTTCGACACCTATTTCGAAGACCCGGAAGTCGAGGGCCATGTCGGCGACGTCGAGGTCTGGCGCCCCTGCGAAGGCCGCGCCGGCTATTACGAACAAGTGCCGGGCGGCTATCTGCCACCGTTCTATCCGCCGGACTTCCCGCCTCCCGGCAATCTGCCTCCTTGCCTCGATGTCGACGATGTCAGGTATTTCTGCACGCCCTCCGGCCTCGAGGCCGATCTCTATCTCCGCGACCATGCCGGCTTTGGCGGCGATTCGATCAAGGCTCTGTCCAGGACGCCTGGCGTCGGGGTGACTTCACCCCTGTCGCATGCGCCCGGCGCGCCATTCACGATCGGCATCACCGGCCATTATCCTGGCGATAGGGTCGATGTCGGGCTCTGCTTCTACCGGCAGTCCGACCGCGACAAGGGTGGCTACTACCCTTGCTGCAAGATGACCTTGCCGCTCAGAACCCCAGCCGTCAGCTGCGAACCGTGAGGAGGGGAAGATGAGCAATCTTGCACTTTTCCCGCCTGCGGCGAGCAGCCAATCAACCGGCAAACAATCATTTGTCATGGAGACCATCATGAAACCCCTGTCACTCGCTAGGCGCGGCGCGCGCTGGCTGATGGCGGCCGGTATCGCGGTCGCCATGCTGAGTCCGCTGCAAGGCTTCGCTGAAGACCTTGCTCCGGCCAAGACCAAGCCTGCCGATACGGGCACTGTCATTCCAGATACCAAGCTCGATTTCGACAATCCTCGCATCGTCAATCCGGAGCCGGGCCGGATCGTGCCCTTCTTCACCAAGAAAGGCACCCAGAGAGGCTGCGACTATGTCGTATATTCGCTGAGCTTTGGCTTGCGCGGCAATCCGCAGGGTTTTGCCAGCCCCGGCCTCGCGGCCATGCTGAAAAAGGTCCGGCTCGATTTCAGGGACCAGCTCCCGCACGGCCTGCGCATTGTGGGCGTGCATGTGACCGGCGACGGCACCGATGCGTCCGGCGGACCGCTGCCCGGCGCTACGATCAGCAGTTCGGCTGGCCCGGACGATACCGCGACGGTGTCCGATTTCCGGCTTTCCGCCAGCGATCTCGACGGCATCGGCGCTGGGAACGAGCGCGTCATTACGTTCCAGATCATCGCCAAGATCGACCATTCGGCGTTTCCGTCACCGACGATCGTTCACAACCAGGGCGTAGTCAAGGTGAGCCGCGAACGCGGTGCTGGCGTCGAAATCCCGTCGCAGGATCCGGGCAAGCCGGACGACGGTAATTTCCTGACCGGCGAAAAGACCTCAATCAGGATCGACGTCATCAAGTGTAATCCGCCACCGCCACCTCCCGGCAAGGAATGCTTCAAGGTGGAGCGCGGCACGGTCGATTGCGTGCCTGGCGGCGGCGCCTTCATCTACCACATGCCGGTCGGTCCAGAGATGGCTGGCAAATGGGTGCAGCTTTCGACGACGACACCCGGCATCACCATCATTCCCGACACGCAATTGGTGCCGGCGGGCGGCGGTGTGCTCAATTGGAAGATCGTCGGCGCTTCACCTGGCGAAGTCATCCACCTCATCGTCACCGGTATCGAAACCTATGCCGGCCCGAAGGAGGGCTGGGGCCTGTGCTGCACGCAGACCATCGACATCGTCATCCCGCGTGATCAGCGCTGCCCGCCGAAGGACAAGGAACCGGATCTGAAAGTCGAAAAGCGCGCCGACGTGCAACGTTGCACGATGGGCGGCGGCTGCGACTTCACCATCAGGGTCACCAATGTCGGCGATGCACCCTACCACGGCAAGATCGTGCTCGACGAAGTCACCCTGCCGGCCAGCTCCACCCTCGATTCAGGGCCGAACCCGCCTTGGATCTGCGCGCCTGGAATCACCCCGATGACATGCACCCATCCGGTGACCACGCTCAGTCCGGGTGCCTCTGTCGACCTCAAGCTCGGCTTCAAGCCGGCCGCAGGCTGGCGAGGCAGCGTCTTGCGCAACTGCGCCACCTACAATTATGGCGGCAGCGGCAAGCTGCTTTTCGGCAGCCAGCAAAACGATCGCGGCTGTGCTTCGATCCCAATCTGCCGGCGTGGCGATCGTGACCGTGACTGCCGGCCGCCGGTGGAGAAGAAGTTCGATCTGATCCTGAAGAAGCGCGCCCGAACCGAATTCTGTTCGGCCGATGGCGTCTGCACCTTCGTGATCGACATCATCAACAATGGCAGCGTCCCCTATAACGGGCCGCTGACGGTCGTCGACACCTATCCGGGCGGCGCGCCGGCATCCTCGACCTTCGGCCCGACGCCGCCATGGATCTGCGGGCCGAACGGTCCCGGCAAGTTCCGTTGCGACAATGCCGGCATCGTGCTGTTGCCTGGCGCCTCGACGCCGATCTTCGTCAGGGCGGTGATGCCGGCCAACTACCGGCCCGATACCGTCGAGAACTGCGCCGAGGTGAAGGCTATTCCCGGTGAGAACGACATCACCAACAACAGAGCCTGCGCCAAGGAACGCATCCGTCATCCCAATGGCGGCGAGCCGGCCCTGCGCATCACCAAGGTGTGCAATGGCTCGCTGGCCGGTGCTGCGATCGTTTCCTGCCGCATCACCGTCATCAGCCTCGGCGCCGCTGCCCCGACCGGTCCGGTGCGGGTCAACGATGCCGCGACGCTGATAACCGGCGGAGCGCCGGTCCAGATCCAGACCGTCACCCCAGACGGCGCGGAATGGGCTTGCGGACCGGTTCCGGCCAACACACTGTCCTGCCAGATTCCCGGCGCCGTTATGACGCCCGGAACCAGTCGCCATTTCGACGTGACGGTTGCCGCGAATGGCGAATTCGAGAACTGCGCACGCGGCTCCTACGGCCCGGCTCCGGGAGACGACATCGTCTATCCGATCGGCCAGGCCTGCGCCAAGGGCGTCGCCTCGACCATCCGCGTCGAGAAGACCGGCGACGCCGAGTGCAAGCCCGGCCAGCCCTGCTCGTTCGAGATCACCATCACGAACGATGGGACGAGCGCCTTCTCCGGTCCGGTTCGCATCGGCGATGCCATCGGCGTCGAAGGCCTCGGCCGGCTGGAAGGCGTTGCGATCACCTCGATCGATCCGCCCTTCGGCTGCTCGCCGGAGCCGGCAACCTTGCCTCTGTCCTGCGTCGCCAATTTGACGATCGGCGCCGGGGAAAGCCACGTGCACAATGTGACCGTGATCATTCCCGACGATGGCCGTCTGGCCAATCTGCAGGGCACCGTCAACGGCCAGAACTGCGTCGGCGTGCTGTCTCCGAACACGCCGGTGCAAGGCGGTGGCGACGTGTTGTCCCGCGGTGCGGCCAACGTGCAGGGTGATCGCGGCAAAGCCTATGCCTGCCATCCCTTCACCATCAGGAATGAGGTGAAGAAGGAATGCTCGCAAGGCTTCGTCATGAACGACGCCGGCAACTGCGTCTGCCCGCCAGGCACGACCTTCCGTAACGGCCAATGCTCGTCCGGCGGCGGCACGGTCATCGTGCCGAAGCCAAGACCTTGCGTTCTGCTCAAAGGCCAGATCCGCACCGAAGACGGACGTTGCGTCTGTCCGCGCGGAACCGAGCTGGAGAACGGCGCTTGCGTGGGGAAAGAGCCGAAGCCCGAGCAGTGCACGATCCGTGGCCAGATCCACGACGCTGCCGGCGATTGCGTCTGCCCGCGGGGCACCGAAGTCAGAGGCAATGCCTGCAGGCCGATCCAGCCGGAACCCGAGCAGTGCACCATTCGTGGCCAGATCCACGACGCTGTTGGTGATTGTGTCTGCCCGCGGGGCACCGAAGTCAGAGGCAATGCCTGCCGGCCAATCCAGCCAAGGCCCGAGCAGTGCACCATCCGTGGCCAGATCCACGACGCCACTGGCGATTGCGTCTGCCCGCGGGGTACGGAAGTCAGAGGCAATGCCTGCCGGCCAATCCGGCCAAAGCCCGAGCAGTGCACCATCCGTGGCCAGATCCACGACGCCGAAGGCGATTGCGTCTGCCCGAGGGGCACGGAAGTGCAAGGCAATGCCTGCAGGCGCAAGAAGCCTGTTGTGGTGGAGTGCCCGATACCAGGCCAGATCCACAACAAGCGCGGCGTCTGCGTCTGCCCGCGTGGGACAGAGCTGCGCGACGGCGCCTGCCGCAAACCACGGCTGGAATGCGCACCGGGCGCGCGGCCGATCAATGGCCAGTGCCAGCCGATCCGCAAACCGACCCTGCTGCTGAATCCAAAGGTTCTTCAGCAGGTCGTGCCAAGGCGCAAGCCGCAGCTCGAGCAATAGGATCGCGCGCGGAACTTCAAACGGTGATGGTTCGCGTCACCCAAAACCCGCCGGAGCGATCCGGCGGGGTTTTCTTCGGCGGCAGATGAGAAGGCAGCGCAAACCTGAAGCCGCTGCGTCGGCGGAAGGACAAACCAGCTTCCACTTTCCGGACTCATGGTCTAGGCAGTCGATGCAGACATAGGGCATAAACCGGGGCGTTCGAGAAGGCCGCATCATGAGCAAAAAAACCCTGATCGCGCCATCGGTGCTGGCGTCCGATTTCTCGAAGCTCGGCGACGAGGTCGATGCCGTGGCGGCCGCGGGCGCCGACTGGATTCACCTTGACGTCATGGACGGGCATTTCGTCCCCAACATCACCTTCGGGCCGCCAGTGATCAAGGCGATCCGCAACCGCACCAAGGCTTTCTTCGACTGCCATCTGATGATCGCCCCGGCCGATCCCTATCTGGCCGCCTTCGCCGAGGCCGGCTGCGACGGCATCACGGTGCACGCCGAAGCCGGGCCGCATCTCGACCGTTCGCTGCAGACGATCAAAAACCTTGGCAAGAAGGCCGGCGTGTCGCTCAACCCGGCGACACCGGAGACGATGATCGAATACGTGCTCGACCGGCTTGATCTGGTCCTGATCATGACGGTCAATCCGGGCTTCGGCGGCCAGGCCTTCATTCCGGCGATCGTCGATAAGGTGAAGCGGGTGAAGGCGCTGATCGGTGACAGGCCGATCCGGATCGAGATCGACGGCGGCATTTCGCCTGAAACTGCACCCCTGGTCACCGCAGCCGGCGCCAGCGTGCTGGTCGCCGGTGCGGCCATTTTCAAGGGCGGCAGCGTCGAGGCCTACCGGGCAAACATCGAGGCAATCAGGGCAGCGGCGGATAAGGCGGCCGGCTGACCGCTGCCGCCTGGCCCGGAAACCGCGGCTCGGGGGAAACATGAGCAACCATCTGTTCGATGCTTTCCGTGCCCGGATGCCCGCGCCCGAACGCCTTTTGATGGAGGCAGAGGACGGGCGCTCGATCAGCTATGGCGAAATGCTGGCGCGCTCCGCTCAACTGGCACATGCGCTGTCGCAGCTGGGCGTCGAAGCCGGCGACCGCGTCGCCGTTCAGGTCGAGAAGAGCCCGGAGGCCATTTTCCTTTATCTCGCCTGCCTGCGTGCCGGCGCGATCTTCCTGCCGCTCAACACCGCCTATACGCTGACCGAGCTCGACTATTTGTTCAGCGATGCCGAGCCTCGACTGGTCGTCTGCGACCCGGCGCTGCGGTCGCGACACTCGGCAGCAAGGGCGAGGGTTCGTTGACCGATCGCGCCTCTGAGGAGGCCGTGGACTTCCACGATGTGGCGCGCGGACCAGACGACCTTGCTGCGATCCTCTACACGTCCGGCACCACCGGCCGTTCGAAAGGCGCCATGCTCAGTCACGAAAACCTCGCCTCCAATGCGCGGGTGCTGGTCGACCTCTGGCGCTTCACTGCCGCAGACGTGCTGATTCACGCGTTGCCGGTTTTCCACACGCATGGCCTTTTCGTCGCCACCAATGTCGTCCTGATGGCCGGCGCCTCGATGCTGTTCGAAACCAAATTCGACCCGGCCCGCATCGTCTCGCTGCTGCCGCGCGCCACCGTCCTGATGGGCGTGCCGACATTCTACGTCCGCCTGCTGCAGCAGGACGGTTTGAACCGGCAAGCGGCGAAGAACATCCGCCTGTTCATTTCCGGCTCGGCGCCGCTTCTGGCCGAGACGCACAGAGCCTGGCGAGAGCGCACCGGCCACGCCATCCTCGAGCGCTATGGCATGACCGAGACCAACATGAACACGTCGAACCCGTATGAGGGCGAGCGGCGAGCCGGCACGGTCGGGTTTCCCCTGCCCGGCGTCTCCCTGCGCATCGCCGATCCCGATGGCGGCGAAACACTTGCCCGGGGCGAGGTCGGCATGATCGAGGTCAAGGGCCAGAACGTCTTTTGCGGCTACTGGCGCATGCCGGAAAAGACCAGGGCCGAATTCCGTGACGACGGTTTCTTCGTCACCGGCGATCTCGGGCTGATCGATGCCGACGGCTATGTCCACATCGTCGGCCGCGGCAAGGACCTGATCATTTCCGGCGGCTACAATATCTATCCAAAGAAAGTCGAGAGCGAGATCGACGCGCTGCCTGGTGTCGCCGAAAGCGCTGTCATCGGCGTTGTCCATCCGGATTTCGGCGAAGGCGTTACCGCTGTCGTGGTGCGGGCGCCGGGCTCGACCATCAGCGCCGCAGGGATCATCGAGGCCATCGCCGGGCGCCTCGCCAGGTACAAGCATCCGAAACGGGTGGTCTTCGTCGACGAACTGCCGCGCAACACGATGGGCAAGGTGCAGAAGAACCTGCTGCGCGAAGCCTACAAGGACCTCTATACGTCCAAAGCCGGCTAACCCTAACGAGCAGGGCTGGCTGCAAAAACCTTGGCGCCATCGATCCAGACGCTTTTCATGGCCAGATCGTCCGACAGCGAAACGATGTTGGCGGCGGTGCCCTTGGCGAAGCGCCCGAGCCGGTGCGACTGGCCGATCGCCTGCGCCGGATAGAGCGAGGCCATGCGCAAGGCTTCGTCAAGGCCAAGGCCGACGACGCGGTGCACGAAGCGCACGGCGGAAATCATATCGAGATCCGCGCCCGCCAGCGTGCCATCGGCAAGTGTCAGCCTGCCATCCTTGCGGTGGATGGTGCGGCCGTTCAGCGTGAACGAGGTCATGTCGGTGCCGATCGTCGCCATGGCGTCGGTGACGAGCAGGATCTTGCCGGGCCCCTGCTTGGCGCGCAAGGCGATGGCCATGGTGGCCGGATCGACGTGGATGCCGTCGGCGATGATGCCGGCATAGAATGTGCCGGTATCGATTGCCGCGCCCGCCAGCCCCGCCTCGCGATTGCCGATCTGGCTCATCGCATTGAACAGATGGGTGACCACCGTTGCGCCGGCCTCGGCAAAGGCGCGAGCCGCGGCATAGCCGGTATCGGAATGGCCGATGCTGACGACAATGCCGGCCTTGCTGAGCGCCGACACCTGGCCGGGCTCGACGGATTCGGGCGCCACCGTCGTCAGCAGCACGGGCAGGTTTTTCCGTGCGGCGATCAGCATCGCCTGGTCGGGGTCTAGCATCGGCCGGATCAAAGCCGGGTCATGCGCGCCCTTGCGGGCGATCGAAAGATGCGGCCCTTCGAGATGCAGGCCCAGGAATCCCGGCACCTTCCTCCGTGCCGCCTCGGCTCCGGCCGCAACCGCCGCGGCGGTGATCTCGGACGTGTCGGTGATCAGCGTCGGCAACAGCGCCGCCGTGCCGAAGGGCGCGTGCGCCCGGCAGATGGTCTCGATCGAGGCGACGTCGGGATGGTCGTTGAGCATGACGCCGCCGCCGCCATTGACCTGCAGATCGACGAAGCCAGGCGCCAGCATGCCGCCGGTCTCGATACGCGCAACATTGGGTGGAATGGCGCCGGCGGCAACGATGGCCTCGACTAGGCCGTCGCGCACGACAAGCGCCGCATTGTCGTGCCAGTCGTCGCCATCGAAAATCCGGGCGCCAGTCAGGGCAAAACGGTCGCTCATAGCGTTTCCGTCACCTTGCGCAAATTGGGCGGCGTGTCGGGGTCGAGGCCGCGATGGCGTGCAAAAGCCTCGACGAAACCATAGAACGACACGATCAGTGTCAGCGGGTCGGTCAGCGGATGACCGGTGGCGACATGCGGCAGCGGCTGCGCGCTCTTTGCCTTGTTCGACGTCACAAAGACGGCGGCGCCCTTGCCGGCCAGGCTATCGGCGGCACCGGCCACCGACGGCTCGGATGCATCGCGGGCGGCAAGTGCCAGCACCGGGAAGCCGGGACCGACCAGCGCCAGCGGGCCGTGCATGACTTCGGCGGCGCTATAGGCCTCGGCATGCATGGCGCAGGTTTCCTTGAATTTCAGCGCCGCCTCGTTGGCGATCGCCGCCGACGGGCCCCGGCCAAGGATGAACAGCGATTTCGGCGTCTCAAGTGCCCCAGCCAGCGCCATCCAGTCGCAAGCGATCGCCTTGCGAAAATGCTCCGGCAAGCGGGCGAGTGCTGCCAGGAGTTTGTCGTCGCCGGTGCAATGCGCCATCAAGGCGAGCCCGGCGACGGCCGAATTGACGAAAGTCTTCGTCGCCGCAACGCTGCGCTCCGGTCCGGCCAGGATGTCGATCGCGTAGTCGCAGGCGCGCGCCAGCGGCGAATCGGCGGTGTTGGTGATGGCGACGGTAAGCGAACCGCCGGCCCGCGCCGCTTGCGCCATGGCAACTATGTCCGGGCTCTTGCCGGATTGCGAGATAGCCAGGCAGGCCGAGCCGCCCAGCTTCAGCTTGGCGCCATAGATCGAGGCGATCGACGGGCCGACCGATGCGACCGCCAGCCCGGCGGTCAGCTCCACGGCATATTTCATGAAGGTCGCGGCATGATCGGACGAGCCGCGCGCCACTGTGACGATGAAATTCGGATCGCGCTCGCGAATGCCGCGTCCGGCTTCCGTCAGCACCGCGGCCGAGCCGTCGAGCAGGCGGGCGGTGGCCTCCGGGATCTCCTCGATCTCGCGCCGCATATGGGTCGTTGTTGCGGTCATGGCCGGCCCTCTTCGCCCGGCCCGCTCAGCCGGAGTTCGGCGACAAAATCATAGGCGTCGCCTCTGTAGATGGAGCGGGTGAACTCGATCACCTTGCCGCTCGCCAGATAGGAGATACGCTCGATATGCAGGCCGGCAATGCCCGGCGGCACTTCCAGCAGATGTGCGTCGCCATCGCCGAGATTGGTGGCGGAAATGCGCTGCACCGCCCGCACCGGCCTGTTGCCGGTCTTTTCCAGCGCCGCGTAGAGCGACGAACCGATCGCCGCCGGATCGGGCAGCACGCTTGTCGATAGCGAGGCGCGCTCGATCGCCAGCGGCGTGTCGTTGGCGATGCGAAGGCGCGCCACGCGCGCAACCAATTCGTTCGACGCCAGGCCGAGCACCATCATCTCGTCGGGCGACGGCGGATAGAGGCCGCGGTCGAGCCAGGCCGAACGCACCGCCATGCCGCGCCGCGCCATGTCTTCGGTAAACGAGGTCAGCATCGACAGCGACTGCTCGACGCGCTCCATGCGCGGCGCAACGAAGGTACCGGAACCATGGCGCTGGACGAGGATGCCGCCCTTGACCAGGTCCTGCACCGCCTTGCGCACGGTGACGCGCGAAATGTCGGCCTTGCTGGCGATGTCGCGCTCGGAAGGCAGCGCATCGCCCGGTCCGATCAGTCCGCGTTTGACGGCGTCCTCGATGCTCTTCCTGAGCTGCAGATAGAGTGGCGCGCCACTCTGCGACGATTGTCTCAGCGCCGCGAATATCTGGTCGGCCGCCTCGCTCATCGCGCTGCCTCCGCCGTGTTTGCGAAAATCCGAACCGCCATCTGAACCGCGCCGCCCAGCGCGTCGTCGAGCGGCGGGTTCAGCAGCGCCCGGTAGCGGGCCGACAGGCGCGGCGCATAAAGCGGCGCCAGGCCGCCGAGCAGGCAGAGCGGATCGTCGTCACCGAGGTCGAGCACGCCAAGTGCTGCCTCGACATCGGCGACCGCCTTGTCGAGGATCCAAATAGCGACAACGTCGCCTTTTTCGGCATGTTCGAACACCTTGGGCGCGAAGCCGCCGAAGTCTCCGGGCTTGGCATTGGTGGTGAATTCGACCACATCCTCGGGATTGTTGCGGAAGATGGCGAGCATGGCTTGCGTCAACGGTGATCCCTGGCGGATGCCGTCATAGGCGAGCAGCGTTTGCTCGAGCAGGTCGCGGCCGATGCGGGCGCCGCTGCCCTGGTCGCCGACCTGGAAACCCCAGCCGCCGATGGCGCGCGACTTGCCTTGTTTGCGTGCCATATAGGCGGTGCCGGTGCCGAGGATGGCCATGGCGCCGTCGCCGGAGCCGACCGCGCCTTCCAGCGCGATCTCCGCGTCGGTCTCGACGCGGCTGATGCGGAACGGCAGGATCGCTTCGAGCTGCTGCCTGTAGGTGCCGACATTGGCGCCGGCAAGGCCGAGAACGGCCGGAGTTTGCGGGATCAGTGCGGGATCTCTGCCCGCGGCGACAAAGGCCTGCTGCGCTGCGTCGACGATGTTTGTCCTGGCGCCGGTGAGATCGGTTCGGATGTTGGCGGCGCCGCTTTTGGCGCGGCCGAGGACGATGCCCTCGGCCGTTGCAAGGGCCGCCCTGCAGCTGGTGCCGCCGCCATCGATGCCGAGCACGAATTTCACGCGATTTCTCCTCCGGGCGGATAATACCAATAAAATACCAATAGCCAAGGATTAATTTCCATTTCAACAAGGTTAACGCCTACCTTCTTGGAAAATAAGCCGATTTGGTCCGCAGGTCTGCCCCAGCGCAATGATTTCATTAATGCATGTGGACAAGTGGTATTTTTTTGGTATGGTTTTCTCGATTGGAGGAAAGCGGATGGCCGAAACGCGCACCGAAGCGCTTCACCACAACGCCGAGGGACTGGATATCCAGGCCCCGGAAGCCGTCCTTTCCTGTTTGGCCAACGCACAGATCGAGGCCGCCAAGGCTGTGCACGGCGCCATTCCTGCCATTGCCGCGGCAGCCGAAATCATCGCAAGCAGACTCAAAAGCGGCGGCAAGCTCGCCTATGCGGCTGCCGGCAGTTCGGGCCTGATGGCACTGGCCGATGCGCTGGAGTTGCCGGGCACGTTCGGCATCCAGCGCGACCGCATCGCCATCCTGATCGCCGGCGGCGACGAGGCCTTCAAGACACTGGCCGGCGGGCCGGAGGACGACACCGAGGAAGCTTCGGCAGCGGTTGCTGCCGCCCGCATCGGCAAGGGCGACTGCCTGATCGCCGTCTCGGCCAGTGGCTCGACACCTTATGCTGTCAGGGCGATCGAGGACGCCAGGCGCCGCGGCGCGGCGACCATTGCCATCGCCAACAACCGGGATGCGCCGCTGCTGCGGCTGGCCGACATCGCAATCCTGCTCGAAACGCCGCCGGAGCTGATTGCCGGCTCGACGCGCATGGGCGCCGGCACCGCCCAGAAGATCGCGCTCAACATGCTGTCGACGCTGGCCGCGATCCATCTCGGCCATGTCCATGACGGCTACATGGTCAACCTCATGGCCGACAACATCAAGCTGCGCGACCGCGCCGCTCGCATCGTCGCCGCCATCAGCGGGCGCGACAAGAACGAGGCGGCGCGCCTGCTCGAAAGGAGCGGCGGCGTCGTCAAGACCGCCATTCTGCTCGCCGCCGGCGCCGCCAGCGCCGATGCGGCCGAGAAGATATTGGAAGGGACCGGCCACAAGCTGCGGCCAGCCCTTTCCGCGATCGAGGGGAGCAAGGGGCGCAATGCCTCTGTTCTCATCAAAACCGAACCTGAAAAAGGTCAACAGGGAGACTGAGCATGACAACGAAGCTACTGACGGCACTTCTTCTCGGCACCAGCATTCTCGGCTCCGCCGGGGTGGCTTATGCCGACGACGTAACGCTCAACATCGAAAGCTGGCGCGGCGACGACCTTGCCATCTGGAAGGACAAGCTGATCCCGGCCTTCGAAGCCAAGAACCCGGGCATCAAGGTGGTGTTCGCGCCGTCGGCGCCAACCGAGTATGACGCCGCCCTCGGCGCCAAGCTCGCCGCCGGCTCGGCCGGCGACCTGATCACCTGCCGCCCGTTCGACAAGTCGCTGGAACTCTTCAAGAAGGGCAACCTCGCCGATATCTCGACCCTGCCCGGCATGGAGAACTTCTCCGATGTTGCCAAGGCGGCCTGGCAGACCGACGACGGCAAGTCGAGCTTCTGCGTGCCGATGGCCTCGGTCATCCATGGCTTCATCTACAACAAGGACGCCTTTGACAAGCTCGGCATCAAGGTGCCGACGACCAATGAGGAGTTCTACGCCGCGCTCGACAAGATCAAGGCCGACGGCACCTACATCCCGATGGCGATGGGCACCAAGGATCTCTGGGAAGCGGCGACCATGGGCTACCAGAACATCGGCCCGAACTACTGGAAGGGCGAGGAAGGCCGCCTGGCACTGATCAAGGGCGAGCAGAAGCTGACCGATCCGCAGTGGGTCGAGCCCTACAAGGAACTGGCCAAGTGGAAGGACTATCTCGGCGACGGCTTCGAGGCGCAGACCTATCCGGACAGCCAGAACCTGTTCACGCTCGGCCGCGCCGCCATCTACCCGGCCGGTTCGTGGGAAATCGGCCTGTTCAACACGCAGGCACAGTTCAAGATGGGCGCGTTCCCGCCGCCGGTACAGAAGGCCGGCGACACCTGCTACATCTCCGACCACACCGACATCGGCATGGGCCTCAATGCGGCCTCGAAGAACGCGGATGCGGCCAAGACCTTCCTGTCCTGGGTGGCCTCGCCGGACTTCGCCACCATCTACGCCAACGCGCTGCCGGGCTTCTTCAGCCTGAACAACACCCCCGTGAAGATGGAAGACCCGCTGGCCCAGGAATTCGTCTCCTGGCGCGGCAAGTGCAAGTCGACGATCCGCTCGACCTACCAGATCCTGTCGCGCGGCACGCCGAACCTCGAAAACGAAACGTGGGTTGAATCGGCCAACGTCATCAACGGCACCGACACGCCGGAGGCTGCCGCCAAGAAGCTGCAGGACGGCCTCGACAGCTGGTACAAGCCGGCGAAGTAAGGCGCGGCGAAGCGTTGTCTCCCCCCTCGAGGGGGAGATGTCGCTGAAGGCGACAGAGGGGGTCGGTCGAGGCAGGCCGCGGCTTGATCGTTGTTGGAAAGCGCGGTCGAACGACGATGGCGCGCTGCCTCTGCCGACCCCACCCGCCTCGCTTCGCGAAGCACCCTCCCCTCGAGGGGGAGGGAGGCGCCGTGCCCTTTGACGGCAATAGCAAGACCTGATCGGCGGGGACCGAACGCATGGCCGCAGTACCGAAAAGACCGTTCCGCTGGCATATCGGCGTTTTCCTGGCGCCGGCGTTGCTGGTCTATACGGCGATCATGATCCTGCCGCTGGCCGGAACGCTGCAGCTGTCGCTGTTCCGCAACATCAATCAGTCGCAGGTGTTCGTCGGACTGGAAAATTTCCGCATGCTGTTCGGCGATCCCAACTGGTCGGTCAATTTCTGGAACGCGCTGCGGAACAATGTCTGGTTCTTCATCATCCACATGCTGGTGCAGAACCCGATCGGCGTCCTTTTGGCGGCACTTCTGTCCAGCCCCAGGCTGCGGTTTTCCGCCTTCTACCGCACGGCGATCTTCGTGCCGACGATTCTGTCTTTCGTCATCGTCGGCTTTGCCTGGAAGCTGATCCTGTCGCCGCTATGGGGCGTGGCACCGCATATGATGGACCTTGTCGGCCTGAAAAGCCTGTTCACGCCCTGGCTCGGCAAGGCGCAATATGCGCTGACCGCGCTCAGCCTGATCTCGGTGTGGCAGTTCGTCGGCATCCCGATGATGCTGATCTACGCGGCACTGCTGTCCATCCCCGAAGAGGTGATCGAGGCCGCCGAATGCGATGGGATCACCGGGATGGCGCAGTTCTGGAAGATCAAGCTGCCGCTGATCCTGCCGTCGATCGGCATCATCTCGATCCTGACCTTCGTCGGCAATTTCAACGCTTTCGACCTGATCTACACCGCGCAAGGCGCGTTGGCCGGGCCGAACTATTCAACGGATATTCTCGGCACCTTCCTCTACCGCGCCTTCTTCGGCTTCCAGTTGCAGGTTGGCGACCCCAATATGGGAGCTGCGATCGCCACGATGATGTTCCTGATCATCCTCGGCGGCGTCTGCGTCTATCTGTTCCTCGTGCAGACGCGCTTGCGTCGCTATCAGTTTTAGGGGAGCGCGACCATGAGCACCGCAACCCGTTCGCTGCCCCGCACCATCGGCGCGCATGCGATCCTTTTGACCTACACGGCGATCGCGCTGTTTCCGGTCATCCTCGTCATCATGAATTCGTTCAAATCACGTGCCGGTATCTTCGGCGCGCCGCTGACCCCGCCGACGCCAGGGACCTTCGATCTGATCGGCTACACCACGGTGATCGGTCAGGGCGACTTCATCCACTATTTCCAGAACAGCCTTGTCGTCACCGTCGCCTCGCTGTTCTTCGTGCTTTTGTTCGGCGCCATGGCTGCGTTCGCGCTGTCCGAATACCGCTTCCGGGGTAATTCGCTGACGGGGCTTTATCTGGCGCTCGGCATCATGATCCCGATCCGCCTCGGCACCGTCGCCATCCTGCAGTTGATGGTGGCCAGCGGACTGGTCAACACGCTGACGGCGCTGATCCTGGTCTACACGGCGCAAGGCCTGCCGCTTGCCGTCTTCATCCTGTCGGAATTCATGAAGCAGGTCTCCGACGATCTGAAGAATGCGGGCAGGATCGATGGCCTGTCTGAATACACCATCTTTTTCCGGCTGGTGCTGCCGCTGGTGCGGCCATCGATGGCGACGGTCGCGGTCTTCACCATGATCCCGATCTGGAACGATCTATGGTTCCCGCTGATCCTGGCGCCGTCGGAGGAGACCAAGACGGTGACGCTCGGCGCGCAATTGTTCCTCGGCCAGTTCGTCACCAACTGGAACGCCATTCTGGCCGCACTGTCGCTGGCGATCATGCCGGTGCTGATCCTCTACGTCATTTTCTCGCGGCAGCTGATCCGCGGCATTACTTCGGGAGCGGTCAAGTGAGTTCGCAAACACCTCTCCGCGTTGTCGTCGCCGGGCTCGGCAATATGGGGCGCAGCCATGCGCTGGCCTATCACACCAATCCGGGATTCCAGATCGCCGCGCTGGTCAACCGCTCCGATGTGCCGCTGCCGGAAGGGCTTTCAACCTACGGCATCCGGCGTTCCTTCGACGAGGCGCTGCGTGACGAACGGCCCGACGTCGCCTGCATCGCCACCTATTCCGACAGCCATGCCGATTATGCGGTCAAGGCATTCGAGGCCGGCTGCCACGTCTTCCTCGAAAAGCCGCTGGCAACGACGGTCGCGGATGCAGAGCGCGTCGTCGCGGCGGCCAAAGCCAGCGGCAGAAAACTGGTGATCGGCTATATCCTGCGCCATCACCCGTCCTGGATCAGGCTGATCGCCGAGGCGCGGAAGCTCGGCGGCCCTTACGTGTTCCGCATGAATCTCAACCAGCAATCCTCCGGACATACCTGGGAGACGCACAAGCAGCTGATGCAGACGACGTCGCCGATCGTCGATTGCGGCGTGCATTATCTCGACGTGATGCTGCAGATCACCGACGCCAGGCCGGTCGAGGTGCGCGGTATGGGGCTGCGGCTGAGCGACGAGATTGCACCGTCGATGTACAATTACGGGCACCTGCAGGTGCTGTTCGACGACGGCTCGGTCGGCTGGTACGAGGCCGGCTGGGGGCCGATGATTTCGGAGACGGCTTTCTTCGTGAAAGACGTGATCTCGCCCAATGGCTGCGTGTCGATCGTCATGAAAGAGGGCGCCAGGTCCGACGACATCGACACCCACACCAAGACCTCGACCATCCGCCTGCACAGTGCGGCGACCGGCGCCGACGGCAAGTTCGCCAAACCGGACGAGATGCTGTCGATGCAAGGCGAGCCCGGCCATCAGGACCTCTGCGACCTGGAACAGGCGTTTGTGCTGAAGGCGATCCGCGAGGATCTGGACTTGACCCGCCACATGGACGACGCGGTGAAGTCGCTCGCCGTCTGCCTGGCCGCAGACGAGAGCGTGCGCAGCGGCCTCGCCGTGAAACTCTAGAACAGGGACTAAGCCGTGGGCTCGCTGAACATCGAGAACGTGAAAAAGGCCTTCGGGCCGGTCGAGGTGCTGAAGGGCATCAACCTCGAGGTGACCGACGGCGAGTTCGTCGTCTTCGTCGGTCCATCCGGCTGTGGGAAGTCGACGCTGCTGAGGGTCATTGCCGGACTGGAGGACTCGACCTCGGGCCGCGTGGTCATTGACGGCGCGGACGTCTCCGCAACGCCGCCGGCCAAGCGCGGCATCGCCATGGTGTTCCAGACCTACGCGCTCTACCCGCATCTGACGGTGAAGAACAATATGGGCCTCGGCCTCAAGCAGGCAGGCACGCCGGCGGCCGAGATCGACCGCCGCATCGGCATCGCTTCGTCGATGCTGTCGCTGGAGCCCTATCTCGAGAGGCGGCCGGCCGAATTGTCCGGCGGCCAGCGCCAGCGCGTCGCCATCGGCCGTGCCGTCGTGCGCGAACCAAAGCTTTTTCTGTTCGACGAGCCGCTGTCGAACCTCGATGCCGCGCTGCGCGTCAACACCAGGCTGGAGATTGCGCAATTGCATCGCCGGCTGAAGGCAACGATGATCTATGTCACCCACGACCAGGTCGAGGCGATGACGCTGGCCGACAAGATCGTCGTGCTCAACGCAGGCAAGATCGAGCAGATCGGCGGACCGATGGAGCTTTACAATTCGCCGGCAAATGAATTCGTCGCCGGGTTCATCGGCTCACCGAAGATGAATTTCGTCGACGGTGCCAGGCTTGGCGAAACGGCAAAGACCATCGGCGTCCGTCCCGAACATTTGACGGTCGATCCCAAATCCGGCGCCTGGAAAGGCACGGTCGTCCATGCCGAGCATCTCGGCGCCGACACCAACCTCTATCTCGACTGCGAGATGGCCGGCCTGATCACCGTGCGCATTTTTGGCGTCTATAACGCTGAGCCTGGTGCCACGCTCTATGCGACGCCGGATCCGGCGAAGACATACCGGTTTGGAGCCGATGGGAAGGTGCTGAAGTAGCTTCGCGGCAAAGGTTGGCGCTGCCCCTCACCCTTACCCTCTCCCCGTATAGAGACGGGGAGAGGGGGGCGTCAGCGCTGGAGCTTCGTCCTTCTCCCCGTCACTATACGGGGAGAAGATGCCGGCAGGCAGATGAGGGGCGGCGCAAACTTGCCAAAGTGAAACGCCTACAAATCCGCCTTGAACGTCTGCTTCTGTATACCAAGCCCTTCAATACCGAGCTCGACGACGTCGCCTGGCTTCAGGAACACCGGCGGCTTCATGCCGAGGCCGACGCCGGGCGGCGTGCCGGTCGAGATGATGTCGCCGGGATGCAGCGACATGAACTGGCTGAGATAGGAGACGAGATAAGCGACGCCGAAGACCATGGTCTTGGTCGAGCCGTTCTGCATGGTCTTGCCGTTGACCGTCAGCCACATCGGGATGTTCTGCGGGTCCTTGACCTCGTCCTTGGTCACCAGCCACGGACCGATCGGCCCGAACGTGTCGCAGCTCTTGCCCTTGGTCCACTGGCCCTGCCGCTCGGCCTGGAAGGCGCGCTCGGAGACGTCATGCGCGACGCAGTAGCCGGCGACATAGTCCAGCGCCTCGGCCTCGGTGACATATTTCGCTTTTCTGCCGATGACCACGCCGAGCTCAACTTCCCAGTCGGTCTTGACCGAGCCGCGCGGGATCAGCACGTCGTCGTTCGGCCCGACAATGGCCGAGCTTGCCTTCATGAAGATGATCGGCTCCGGCGGCACGGTGGCGCCGGTTTCGGCAGCGTGATCGGAATAGTTGAGGCCGATGCAGATGAATTTGCCGGTGCCGGCGACGCAGGCGCCGATGCGCGGCTTGCCGGAAACCACCGGCAGCGATTTCACGTCGAGCTTCGACAATGTCTCAAGCGATGCCGGGTCAAGCGCCTTGCCGGCAATGTCGGTGACATGGGCGGAGAGGTCGCGGATCGTTCCATCGGCATCGAGCAGGCCGGGGCGTTCGCTCCCCGCCTCGCCATAGCGCAGCAGTTTCATACAGTTTTCTCCCAGTTGCGACCAGAGGCCGTTTGCAAACTCGCTCCGCTGCGGCGAATGGCGTGGGTTTCGAGAACCGGAGCGGAGCGTACTTAAAGTACGTGAGCACCGGAAGCGCAGAAAGCCGCGTCAGGCGCCCGGCGGAGTAGGGTTTTCAAATGGCCTCTTAGATCGACCAGCCACCGTCGATATTATAAGCCTGCCCCGACGTATAGGTGGCACCGGCGAGATAGACGGCGAGGTCGGCGATTTCCTCGGGCGTGCCGAGGCGGCCCATCGGCTGGCGGGCGATGAAAGCGGCGCGGGCTGCGTCGTAGTCGCCCTGCGCATGCATGCGGTCCTGCAGCGACGGGCTTTCGACCGTGCCCGGACAGATCGCATTGCAGCGTATGCCCTTGCCGACATAGTCGGCGGCGACCGATTTGGTCAGGCCGATGACGGCTGCCTTGGTCAGCCCGTAAACGAAGCGGTTAGGCACGCCCTTGGTCGAACTGGCCAGCGACGCCATGTTGATGATCGAGCCGTCGCCGCGCTCCAGCATGCCGGGCAGCACGGCGCGGATGGTGCGGATCATCGAGCGGACATTGAGGTCATAGGCAAAGTCGAGATCGCCGTCCTTCATCTCGAGGATCGAGCCGGAATGGACGAAGCCGGCGCAATTGAACAGCACGTCGACGGCGCCGATCTCGGCAAAAGCGGCGTTCACCGCCTCGTCGTTCAGCACATCCAGCTTGCGGGTGTTGATGCTGGGGGTCTTGCCGAGGTCGGCGAGCACAACCTCGTTAATGTCGGTGGCATGGACGACGGCGCCTGCCTTGGCGAAAGCCAGCGCGCTCGCCCGGCCGATGCCTTGCGCCGCCGCCGTGACGACAACGATTTTGCCTGTCAGATCCGCCATGCTTTTCTCCTCGCCCGTCTGTGATCGTTCGGCTTTTTACCGGCACAAGGCCGGGGCGCAATGTGCCAGGCGGGCACTACCATCCCGCCTGTTTCGATATCCGCCTGCCAGCCAAATGTTTTTTCTCGGTAAAGAACATCTTTTGACCCGTCAAGCCCGGACGTCCCTCCGGGACACTCAGTCGCCGTAGGGCACCCAGACGTTCTTGACCTCGATCGCCCGACGCAGCACGGCATTGCCGGCTGCTTCGCCCGACGCCCAGTCGAGGCTGTGGCCATTGCCGGTCCAGACGCGCTTGAGATTGCCGATGGACTCGGCCTCGGCCTTGGCGCAGGTCTCGGAATCGGCGAACACCCAGAGCCCGTCGACATCGTCATGCTTGGCCAGGACGCCGGCGAGTTCGGCGCTGCGGCCTGTGACGATATTGATGGCGCCCGCTGGAATGTCGGAATATTCGATGACCTGGTAGAGGTCGGTGGCAAGCAGCGGGTATCTTTCGGATGGTACCGCGACCACGGTGTTGCCCATGGCGAGCACAGGCGCCACCAGCGAGATCAGGCCAAGCAAAGGTGCGTTGTCCGACGCGACGATACCGACGACGCCGACCGGTTCGTGCAGCGCCAGTGTGACGGCGCGGGCCGGCGGCTGGTGGACGCGGCCCTCGAACTTGTCGGCCAAGCCGGCATAGAGGAACAGGCGCTCGATCGACAGTTCGACCTCTTCGCGCGCCGCCTTGGCGGTCGCGCCGGTGAGCTGGGTCAAACGGGCGGCAAACTCGTCGGCGCGGCCGGAAAGGTTTTCGGCCAGGTAGTAGAGCACCTGGCTGCGGTTGTAGGCGGTCGCCTCCGGCCAGGCCTTGCAGGCGCGCGCGGCCGCGACGGCGTCACGGATATCCTTGCGGTTGCCGAGCCCGACCTCGCCGGCGAGCTTGCCCTTGGCGCTGGCGACGGCAATGGAATAATTGCCGTCCGGCCGGACCTGCTTGCCGCCGATGAACAGCTTTGCCGTGCGGTCGATGGCATCGCCCTCCGGGCGCTCGATAGGTTGAGCCGAAGACGTTGCCGGTTTGATGACCGGGCCAAGCGGCAGTTTTGCCGAGAGATATTCGAACATGCCCTCGCGCCCGCCTTCGCGGCCGAAGCCGCTCTCGCGATAGCCGCCGAAACCGCAGGCGGCGTCGAACATATTGGTGCCGTTGACCCAGACGACGCCGGCCTTCAATTGCGGTGCGACGTGCAGGGCAAGATTGATGTTCTCGCTCCACACCGAAGCGGCCAAGCCATAGCGTGTGTTGTTGGCGAGGTCGATCGCTTCCTCGGTGTTGCGGAAGGTCATGGTGGCGAGCACCGGCCCGAACACCTCTTCCTGTGCCAGAATGTTAGCCGGCGAAACACCTGTCGCCAGCGTTGGCAGATGGTAATAGCCCGAGGACGGCAACGCCGAGTCCGGCTGCCAGCAGATTGCGCCCTGCTTGGCGCCTTCGGCGATCAGGCCCTTGACGCGATCGAGCTGGGTCAAATCGACCAGCGGGCCGATATCGGTGTTCTTGTCGAGCGGGCTGCCGACGCGCAGCCGGCTCATCCGCGTCTTGACCTTGGCGATGAAGGCGTCGGCGATGCCTTCCTGCACCAGAAGGCGCGAGCCGGCACAGCACACCTGGCCCTGGTTGAACCAGATGCCGTCGACCAGACCCTCGACGGCGCTGTCGAGATCGGCATCCTCGAAAACGACGTAGGCCGACTTGCCGCCAAGCTCCAGCGACAGTTTCTTGCCCGAGCCGGCAGTGGCCTTGCGGATGGTCTTGCCGACCTCGGACGAACCGGTGAAGGCAATCTTCTGGACGCCGGGATGGTTGACGATAGCCGCGCCCGCCTCCGGCCCGCCCTGGACGATGTTGACGACGCCCTTCGGCACGCCGGCGCGTTCACAGATCTCGGCAAACAGGATGGCGGTGAGCGGCGTGAATTCCGCGGGTTTGAGCACCACGGTGCAGCCCGCGGCGAGCGCCGGCGCGATCTTCCAGGCCAGCATCAAGAGCGGGAAGTTCCACGGGATGATCTGGCCGACGACGCCGACGCCCTTATGGCCTGGAAAGTCCCTGTCCAGCGCCTGCGCCCAGCCGGCGTGATGGATGAAATGACGGATCGCCAGCGGCACGTCGATGTCGCGGCTTTCGCGGATCGGCTTGCCATTGTCGATCGATTCCAGCACCGCGAACAGCCGTTGGTGACGTTGCATGGCGCGGCCGATGGCATAGAGCACTTTGGCGCGTTGATAACCGGTGCTGGCGCTCCATTTCGGCAGCGCTTTTGTGGCGGCCGAAACGGCCGCGTCGATATCGGCGGCACCAGCGTCTGACACCTTGGCTAGCAGCTTTCCTGAGGACGGATCGCTGGTGTCGAAGGTCTTGCCGCTTGTGGCGGCTTTCCAGTCGCCGCCGATGAACAGCGCTTTGCCGAAGTCCCGCGTGGCAAGCCAGGCATCGGCCTCGTTGCGGGCTTCCGGCGCCGGGCCGTAATCCATGGCGTGATAGCGTTCGAGAATGTTCATGAAGCGCTCCGAATCACGCCATCGCGTGGCGATGATTGGCCGAGTAGTGGCCGGTCAGATGATGCTCGAGCTGGCGCTCGATGTCGGTCAAAAGGCTCGATGCTCCGAAGCGGAACAGCTCCGGCTCCAGCCACGGCCGGCCCAGTTCTTCTTTCATCAGCACCAGCCAATCGAGCGAGGCTTTTGCCGTGGAAATGCCGCCGGCCGGCTTGAAGCCGATGAGATAGCCGGTTTCCTCGAAATAGGCGCGGATGGCGCGCACCATCGCAAGGCCGACCGGCAGCGTCGCGTTGACGCTTTCCTTGCCGGTCGAGGTCTTGATGAAGTCCGCACCCGCCATCATCGCCACCATCGAGGCGAGCATGACGTTGCGCAGCGTGGCGAGGTCGCCGGTGCCGAGGATCACCTTCAGATGCGCCTCGCCGCAAGCGGCACGCATCGAGACGATCTCGTTATAGAGCTCCTGCCATTTCGCCCCGAATACCAGGCCGCGCGGAATGACGACGTCGATCTCGTCGGCGCCGTCGCGGACCGATGCTTCGATCTCCTGCAGACGTGTCGAAAGCGGGGCAAGGCCATGCGGGAAAGCCGTCGAAACGGCGGCGACATGGACGCCGCTGCCGCGCAGCGCTTCGACGGCAGTGGCGACGAAGGGATGATAGACGCAGACCGCCGCCGGGCGGATCTTTTCACCAGTAATGCCGAGCCCCTCGGCAATGTCGCGACGGAACGGGTTGACCGCCTTGGCACAGAGCCGGCGCACTCGCTCTTCCGTGTCGTTCGAGTTCAGCGTCGTCAGGTCCATGCAGGCGACAGCGCGCAGCAGCCAGGCGGCCTGGTTATCTGCCTTGATCGAGCGTCTTTTGGTCAGGCTGGCGACGCGGCGTTCCAGCGCCGAGCGGTTGACGCTGCGCATCGATTCCATGAAGCCAAGATCGAGCCTCATGCCGGGATTGCGAGCAATGCCATGGGCCTGCGGCATCGGCGCATTGGCGGCGGGCCGCGCCGGCAGCGGCGTGATCTTGGACGTGCCGAGATCGGTTTCGCGGATTGTGCTGCTCATCTCCTGCCCCTTGTTCAGCGACTTGTGCCGAAGATAGACCGTGAAGCAGCGCTTCACGAGTCCCTCATGCGGTCATAGCTGAAAAAGGCTGCAAAGACAGCTGGTTTTGACCATATGGTCAAAATCACAATCTAGGAAATCGGGCATTGAAGCATTGGGCCTTAGCCGACGAAGGCGCGCTCGACGACGAAGCTTGCCGGATGATGCAGCGAGCCTTCCTGGAAGCCGTGGCTTTCAGCCAGCTCCTTGACGTCCTTCAGCATATGCATCGAGCCGCAGATCATGATGCGGTCGGTCTCGGGATTGAGCTTGTCGATGCCGAGATCGGTGTAGAATTTGCCCGAGCCGATCAGCGCGGTGATGCGGCCCATGCGCTCGGAGGTCTCACGCGTCGTTGAATTGTAGAGCGTGACGCGGCCACCAGTCAGCTCGCCGATCAGTGGATCGTTCTCCAGCGCCGCCACCAACTCCTGGCCGTAGGTGAGTTCAGCATTGTCGCGGCAGGTATGGGTCAGGACCACCTGCTCGAACTTCTCATAAGTGTCGGGATCGCGCAGCAGGCTGGCGAAGGGCGCAATACCGGTGCCGGTCGAGATCATGAACAGGCGCTTGGCTGGCGTCAGCGCGTCGACCACCAGCGTGCCGGTCGACTTCTGCCGCATGATGACGGTGTCGCCGATCTGGATCTTCTGCAGCTCCGAAGTGAGCGGGCCGTCCGGCACTTTGATCGAGAAGAATTCGAGTTCGTCGTCCCAGGCAGGGCTGGCGATCGAATAGGCGCGGAACACCGGCTTCTCGGCATTGGGCAGGCCGATCATGACGAACTCGCCGGAACGGAAGCGCAGTGATTGCGGCCGGGTGATGCGGAACGAAAACAGCCGGTCGGTATAATGCTTCACCGAGACCACGGTTTCGGCATAGACATTGGCCGGTATCGGAAACTGCAGCGGCCGGGCACCGGCGGTGTTGAACGCGGATGTGGTGTTCATCAAACCTAACCTTCTGGGCCGGCTCAACGCCGGCGCCAAATCTTCACCTGCGCGCCCGAACCGGTCAGGTTCCGACGTGCCGTTTGCACACTCCGAAGCGGTAAGCTCTTGTGTCCGGAATTTATTAGTATACAAACGATATTTGCGTCAAGACGCCGCCGTAAAACAGCTTTCCAAACTGAGGCATGTAAGCAGTTCGGGCATTTCGGATTTCGACAATGGAACAGAATTTTTCGGCGCAAGCTCTGGATTCGACGGGCAGCGTCGTGGCCGGTATCGATGTCGGCGGCACCTTTACCGACCTGCTTCTGATCGACGGCCGCGACGGTGGCCGGGTGCATATCGCCAAGACCCCGACCACGGTCGACAACCAGGCCTTCGGCGTCGTTGCAGCGCTTGGTGCCACCGGCTTTCCGATCGACGGCATCGACCTTATCGTGCACGGCACGACCACCACAACCAACGCGGTGCTGGAGCGCCGGCTGGCCAAAACCGGCATGATCACCACGCGCGGCTTTCGCGACGTGATCGAGCTAGGCCGGCGGACACGGCCGCAACCCTACGGCATGACAGGCACTTTCGTGCCGATCATTCCGCGCGATCTGCGGCTCGAAGTGTCGGAGCGGGTCGAGGCCTCGGGCGCGGTGCGCATACCGCTCGACGAGGCCGAGATGCGGGCAGCGATTTCAGAACTGATCGAAGCCGGCTGCGAATCCCTCGTCATCCATTTCCTGCATTCCTACGCCAACCCGGCGCATGAGCGGCGCGCGGCCGAGATCGCCGCCGAGCTTTGGCCGAACGGCTACATCACGACAGGCCATGCGCTGCTTTCGGAAGCGCGCGAATTCGAGCGCGGCGTGACCGCTTCGGTCAACGCCTCGGTGCAGCCGATCCTCGAACGCTATGTCGAACGGCTGCGCAAGGAACTGGCGTCAAAAGGCTACGCCCGCGACTTCCTGATCATGAACGGCAATGGCGGCATGATCTCGGCCCGCTTTGTCACACGTGAGTCGGCCAAGACCGTCATGTCGGGACCCGCCTCCGGCGTCATTGCCGCCGCCTATACCGGCAAGCGCGCCGGCTTCGAAAACCTGGTCACCTACGACATGGGCGGCACCTCGACCGATGTGGCGCTGATCCGCAACGCCGAGCCGGCGGTGTCGAACGAGATCGAGATCGAATATGCCATGCCGATCCATGTGCCGATGGTGGCGGTGCATACGGTCGGCGCCGGCGGCGGCTCGATCGCCCGTGTCGATGCGGCCGGCCTGATCCAGATCGGCCCGGAAAGCGCCGGCGCCAATCCCGGGCCGATCTGCTACGGACGCGGCGGCTTGGAGCCGACCATCACCGACGCCAATCTGGTGCTCGGTCGGCTAGCGCCGAAAAAGCTGCTTGCGGTGGAAAACCCGGTCACCGTCGAACGCGTCACCGGCATATTCGAGGACAAGATCGGCCGACCTACCGGCCTGTCCGGCGTCGAGGCAGCGGGTGCGGTGCTGCGGCTCGGCAACATGAAGATGGCCGGCGCCATCCGCATGGTCTCGGTGTCGCGCGGCCACGACCCGCGCGATTTCGCGCTGTTCGCCTTCGGCGGCGCCGGGCCGCTGCATGCGACGGCACTGGCGCGCGAGCTCGGCTTGCCCAAGGTGTTGGTGCCGGCGCGGCCAGGCATCACCAATGCGCTCGGCTGCGTCGTCGCCGATCTCAGGCACGACTTCGTCAACACGGTCAACCAGCCGGTGGCGGGGCTCGACGAAACTCAGCTTCACCAAGTATTAGAACGGCACCGAAACGAAGGCGAGGAGCTGATCGGCAAGGAAGCGGTGAAGCCGGAGATGATCCGCGTGACGCATTCCGCTGATATGCAGTTCGTCGGCCAGACGCATATCATCAACGTGCCGCTGCCGTCGTCTGCGGTGACGCGCGAGGTACTGCAGCAACTGTTCGAGAAGGCCTATTTCGCCCGCTTCAAGGTCGAGCTGCCGGAAATCCGCGCCAATCTGGTCAACCTCAACACCTCGGTCACCGGCGTGCGGCCGGCGATCGATCTGTCCCGGCTGATCGACCCGGCTGGCCGCGCCAAAACGCTCGAAGAGGCGCGACGCGAGATCCGGCCTGTCTGGTATGGCGGGCGCTGGTACGACACGCCGGTCTACAGTAGGGAAAAGTTGCCGCTCGACGCCGTCATCGTGGGGCCGGCGATCCTCGAACAGATGGACGCCACCACGGTGCTGGAGCCCGGCGACCGGGCGCGATCGGATGCCGACGGCAACATCATTATCGATGTCGGGGAGGCCTGAGATGGAAAAGCTCGACGCCATCACCCTTTCGGTCATCCAGGCGGCGCTACAGCAGGTCTGCGACGAAATGGACCTGACGTTTTCGCGCGCCGCGTTCTCGCCTGTCATCGCCGAGGCCAATGACCGTTCGGATGGCATCTATTCGGCAGTCGATGGTTCGCTCATCGCGCAAGGCAGCCAGGGCCTGCCGGTGTTCGTCGGCGTCATGCAGTATTCGACCAAAACGGTGATCGAGATGATCGCCGACGGTCGCTGCCTGCCGCCCGAGCCAGGCGATATCTACATCGTCAACGATCCCTATCTCGGCGGCACCCATCTCATGGATGTGCGCTTCGCCATGCCGGTCTATCGCGGCGGCAAAATATTCTGCTGGCTGTCGAACACCGGCCACTGGCCCGACATCGGCGGTTCGGTGCCGGGCGGCTTCTCCGCCTCGGCAACAGCGGTCGAGCAGGAAGGCTTGCGACTGCCGCCGGTGAAATTATTCAAGAAGGGCGTGCTCGATCGCGAGATCTACGCCATCATCTGCTCGAACATCAGGGTTGCCGACCAGCGCATCGGCGACATCCGGGCGCAGGCGGCGGCACTGCTGATCGGCCAGGACCGGCTCAACGGCATTCTGGATCGTTACGGAGATGAAACGGTTGTCGATGCGATCGCCGAATTGCGGCGCCGCGCCGCTGAACAGATGCGCGCCAACATATCGGCCATTCCCGACGGCACTTACCGGTCGCAGGCTTTTGTTGATTCCGACGGCGTGGTCAACGAGCCCCTGATCATCGCGCTGGCCGTCGAGAAAAAAGGCGACACACTCAGCTTCGACTTCTCGGGCTCGTCAAAGCCCTGCGCTGGGCCGATGAACAGCGTTCTAGCGACGACCTTGTCCTCGGTCTATCTCGCCATGCGCCATATTTTCCCCGACGTGCCGATCAGCGCCGGCGCCTTCGAGCCGCTGATCGTCAAGCGGCCGGAGGGCACCTTCCTCGACGCCAAATATCCGCGCCCTGTGTCGGGCTGCGCGGCCGAAGTCTCGCAGCGCATCGCCGAGGCGGTGTTCGCGGCGATGGTGCAGGCGCTGCCGGACAAGGTGACGGCGGCTCCGGCCGGCTCCAGCGGCAATTTCGCGCTCGGCGGCAACGATCCGGCCCGCGGCCGCGATTATGTCATGTACCAGATCTCCGGCGGCGGCTATGGCGGCAATGCCGGTCACGACGGTTTGACCAATGGCTGCTCGACCATAGGCATCTCCAAGTCGCCGCCGGTCGAAATCATGGAGCAGGCCTTCCCGGTGCTCTACCGCCACTACGCCCTGCGCGAAGGCTCGGGCGGCGCCGGCAAGCACCGCGGCGGTTTTGGGCTTGCCTAT
Source organism: Mesorhizobium sp. M0306 (assembly GCF_040321655.1). Lineage (NCBI taxonomy): Bacteria > Pseudomonadati > Pseudomonadota > Alphaproteobacteria > Hyphomicrobiales > Phyllobacteriaceae > Mesorhizobium > Mesorhizobium sp. M0306. Next base: position 180,428 of record NZ_JAMYRY010000004.1, read on the forward strand.
GAGGTCGAGATCCTGCGCGGCGACGCCCGCGCCTCCTTCGTCATGGATCACGGCCGGTTCGGCCCGCAAGGCGCGCTCGGCGGCAAGGACGGCGCGGTCAACACGGTGACCGTGTTCCGCGACGGCGAGGCGCATGTGCCGCCGCACCTCTCCAAGGAGCAGGACATCGCGTTGAAGGCCGGCGACCGCGTGCGCGTCGGCACGCCGGGCGGTGGCGGCTATGGCGATCCCTTGCAGCGCGATTCGGAACTGGTCGCTCGGGATGTCAAGCTCGGCTACTATACGGCAGAGCAAGCCAGAGACCTGTTCGGGATCAAATGAATCCACAAGACAAATTCAAATGCCGTGTCTGCGGCCTCGATCAATCTCCCGATCTGCCATGGGGCGAGAACGGCAAAGAACCCAGCTACATCATATGTTCGTGCTGTGGAGTGGAGTTCGGCTACGAAGACGACGGCCTCGGCAATTGTTTGTCAATTCGCCGGCATTGGGTGGAGATTCGGCGATGCAAGTGGTTCGCGTCGGAGGATCGGCCGCTCGATTGGGACATGCCCGCTCAAATCAGAGGTATTCCGTTAGCCTATAAAGGCGCAGAGGATGAGCAACCGATCCAGCTATTTTTGCAAACCGGAGAGCAGCCTCTACAAGGCTTGGCGGCGCTGAGCGCGGTGGAGAAGCCGGACCGGCAGTGAGGGTCTCACCGGGTGCTGGCATATCGCCCAGACCGCTGCGCACAGCTATGCCCTGTGATCCAGCCTCGCGACCAGCCGGTCGCCGGCCCACTGGATGCCGCAGACCAGGACGATCAGGACGATGACCACGGCGATCATGACGGACGTTTCGAAGCGCTGGTAGCCGTAGCGGATGGCGAGGTCGCCCAGCCCGCCGGCGCCGATGGCGCCGGCCATGGCCGAGGCGCCGATAAGCGTCACCAGCGTCACCGTGAAGCCGGCGACGATGCCGGGCAACGCTTCCGGCACCAGCACCTCGCGAATGATCGTCCAGCGGTTGCCGCCCATGGCGCGCGCCGCTTCGATCAGCCCGTGGTCGACCTCGCGCAGCGACACTTCGGCGATCCGGGCGTAGTAGGGCGTCGCCGCGATCGACAGCGGCACAATCGCTGCCCAGGTGCCGATCGAGGTGCCGACGATCAGCCGCGTCACCGGGATCAGCGCAACCAGCAGGATGATGAAAGGCACCGAGCGGAAACCGTTGATGACCGCGCCGAGCGCGCGGTTCACCCACAGGTTTTCGGCGATGCCGCCGCGGTCGGTGGCGACCAGCGCCAGGCCGAGCGGCAGCCCGAAAACCAGCGAGATGAGGCCGGAGGCGGCTGTCATCAGGATCGTTTCCCAGATCGAACGGACGAGAAGCTCAAACAGAACCGGCGACATGGCCAAGCACCTCCACCCGCGCTTGGCGAGCTTTCAAGAACGCGATCACCTCTGCCAGGTGACCTTCATTGCTGCCCGCGACCGCCACGAACAGTGTCCCGACAGGCTGCTGCTGGACGTGATCGATGCCGCCATGCACCAGGCGGAACGAGCCGGGAACTGCCGAGGCAAGATCGGACAAAAGCGGGCTTCGCGCGGCCTCACCCGCCACGTCGATCCTGAGGATCGCCTCCACGCCGGCGTTCTGCGTTAGCCGGCTTGCGATCTCCGCCGGCAATTGCGGCCTGATGCCGCCGAGCAGGCTTTGTGTGATCGCCGACTTCGGATCGGCAAACACCGACCACACCGGCCCTTGCTCGACGATTCGTCCGGCATCGATCACCGCGACCCGGTCGGCGATCGAACGGATCACCTCCATCTCATGGGTGATGAGCAGGATGGTCAGGCCGAGCTGCCGGTTGATGTCTCTGAGCAAGGCAAGGATGGAGCGCGTCGTCTCCGGGTCCAACGCCGAGGTCGCTTCGTCCGACAGCAGCAGCGCCGGGCGCGCCCCAAGCGCCCGGGCAATGCCGACGCGCTGCTTCTGCCCGCCCGAAAGCGACGCCGGATAGGCTTTCGCCTTCTCCGACAGGCCGACGAGCTCGAGCAACTCGGCAGCGCGCGCCAGGCGTTCGGCTCTGGGCCGGCCTTCGATCTTGAGCGGCAGCGCTACATTGTCTTCGACCGTCTTGGCGGACAGCAGATTGAAATGCTGGAAGATCATGCCGATGCGCCGGCGCAGCGGCTGCAATTCGCGCTCGCCGAGCCGGCTGATGTCGCGGCCTTCGATGAAGACCTGTCCTGTATCCGGCCGCTCCAGGCCGTTCAGACAGCGTATCAGCGTCGACTTGCCGGCGCCGCTGCGGCCGATGATGCCGAGGATCTCGCCCTGGCGCACGCTGAGCGATACGCCGTCCAGCGCCGCCGTAGCGCCGAAGCGGCGCTTCAGCTCGACGAGGCGCACGACATCGTCCGGTCCGGTGGAACGGCTGCCGATGGGATGCATGATTTCGGTGGCCGAGGCGAAATGCTGGTTCATGAAAATTCCTGTCTCGCGATCCACAAACGCGATCGCGGTCCGCGTTGCAACACGGACCGCTTTCCTCATGGACCGGGCTTCAGCACCCGGACCGGTTCGGCAAATCAATAGGCGCTGATGCCGGTTCCCTTGTAGACCCGGTCGAATTCGGCCTTCACCTTTTCGTTCTGGTAGGAGGCGACCAATGTCTTTACCCAGGGCTGGTTTTCATTGCCGGCCTTGACCGCGATGAAGTTGCGGTAGGGATTGTCGGCCACCGCCTCCTGGGCGATGCGGTTCTCCGGTGTGAGGCCGCTTTTCAGTGCCCAATCCGTGTTGACTATCGCCCCGTCGAGGTCTTCCACCGAGCGCCCGACAATCCCGGCGTCAAGCTCCTTGACGACCAATTTCTTCGGGTTTTCGGCAATGTCGGTCGTCGTAGCCAGAATGCCGGTGCCTTCCCTGAGCTTGATCAGACCTTCGCTCTGCAGAACGCGCAGTGCGCGGCCCTCATTGGACGGGTCGTTCGGCACGCCAATGACCGCGCCTTCGGGCAGGTCGGCAATCTTCGTGTACTTCTTGGAATAGAGGCCGATCGGCCAGACCCCGGTATAGCCGACCGGGACGATGTGATAGCCCTGCGTCTTGATCTGGTTGTCGAGATAGGGCTTGTGCTGGAAGGCGTTGGCGTCGATTTCGCCACGCTCGAGTGCTTCATTCGGCTGGGTGTAGTCGTTGAACACCACGGTCTCGATCGTCAGCCCCCTCTCCGCCGCCTGGGCGGTGACGACGCGCCACACATCCTCGTCCTCGCCGCTCATGATGCCGACCTTGACCGCCGTCTTGTCTTCGGCGAACGACGGCGCAGCAAGGCCGACAATCGCAACCGCCGACGCGAAAAGTACAGCCAGACCGGCGCGCCGGTTTATACTTGCGGAGAGAAATGAGAGCAAAGTGTTGGTGTTCCCAGACATGATCTATCCCGTCGGTTCTGAAGTCGTTGCGGCCAGGCGGAGTGCCAAGCCTTACCGGCATCATCGGGAATGCTGACCGTCGGATCAAAGCACCGTATTTCCCGCGAAATGCGAAGCCAGGAATATTCTCTCAAAGTTTCGGGCCTGGCGAGCACAGGGCGTGCTGGGATCAAGCGTTCTAAGCCAATGCTGGTTCAGAAATTGTCCGGACGTCGTCTCCGCTATGAGGCCCGCCATGCTTCGAAACGGCGGACCTTTCTGCGTCCGAATGCCCAACACGGGCAGCGGTTTGGAATGTCGACAATGCAGGACGCGCCGCATATCCCTTCAAAAAACGACGCGCATTGCTCACTGGATGACCTTCACGATCCTGCGTGTGCCCGGATCGACCAGGATGGTCTGGTTGTCGACGACGACATAGCGGTATTTGACGTCGGGAACTTCATGAAGCTCGACGGTATCGGGCAGGGTCGAGCCGACATTGAGCTCCACGCCGGGAAGCTGGACGGACGCCAGAGGCTGCTTTTTCACATACTCGCGTACGATCGTCTCCTGCTGCGGTTCGATGACCACGTCTTGAGCGGCAGCGGCGCCGACACCCGCAAGCAGCAAGAACCCAGCCGCGGCTGCCGAAAGATGCATTCTCATGATCGTCTCCTTTCGTCGTGAGCCACCTCTGCGCTGCGCCGCGTCATGCTGTTCGCAGCGGGGTCGCTATAGGCCGGTAACGTCATCAGGTGGAGCTTGTTCCGCCACTCGGATCGCTTGCCGTTTCGCTCCATTGGTTTGGAACAAAATTTTTTAGCCGCAGTTTTACGCGGTGAAGGGACGCATTTTCCAAGGAGATCTCTCATGAAAGGCGTTCTGATCACCAGCATGCTAGCAATCAGCGTCAGCTGCGGAGCTGCTCTTGCCCAGACGCAGCAGTCGACCGACGACCAGTCCGGCGCCAATTGCGCAGCCGGCGCTGCCAATTGCCAGAATGGCGCCAAGATGGACGAGCAGGCTCAGGGCAAGGCCGGCGCTGCGACTGATCAACAGGCGCAGGGCAAACCGAAGCTGAAGACCGACGAGCAGGCCCAGGGCAAGGCCGGCGCTACGACTGACCAGCAGGCGCAGGGCAAACCGAAGATGAAGACCGATGAGCAAGCCCAGGGCAAGGCTGGAACCACCACCGAGCAGACTCAGGGCAATGCTTCTACGCAGACGCAGGACCAGAGTTCGACCGCTTCCATCAGCAATGTGACCGTTGAACAGAAGACGGAGATCACTCAGGTCATCAAGGAGACGAACGTCCAACCCGTTTCCAGCGTCGATTTCGACATCTCTGTCGGCATCGAGGTTCCGCGAAAGAAGGTCCGGCTGCATCGCCTTCCGGCGCGCATCGTCAAGATCGTTCCGGCTTACGAAGGCTATGAGTATTTCGTGCTCGCCGATGGCCGGATCGTCATCGTCGATCCGAATACCTACAAGATCGTGATTATCCTGACCTAGTTGTGGCCAAACGGTCTACGTTGGGTTGATTGCACCAAAAGCCCGCCGCGCAGCTCGGGCGGCGGGCTTTTCCGACCCCGGCTCCAGCGTCTGCAAATCGCAAATCAAGGTCCGTCCTCGGGGCGAGGAGTGAGCATGGTCTGATCGACGGTGTCGGGCAGGCACGGAGTGGGCACGCAGCTTGTTCGGACTGACGCGGTGATCATGGCATCGATATCCGTGACCAGTACCATTCTCGCGTAGTGCCGCGGCCACAGCGGTTCTCCAAACAAGATGAAGATGCCGCCGACCATTAGCGCCAGCAACATGAATGCCGTAACATTTGCAAATATCTCGCCGTAGCGCATGAAGGCAGCCTGTCCCGTTCGGAAAGCGATTTCAGCCTGTGACAGCGGCGACCAGGACGGTGCCGAAAGCCGGCGCTACTATCCTTGAGGCCTGGCGAATGCCGCCTTCCATTGGATAAATAACGGCACTCTCGGTGCTTTGTTCCCGGCCGTGTGGCCGGACGACAGCCGCTTCACACAGGCCGTGTGTGGGGCGGCCTTTCGTTTGCAAAAGGCACTCCTCGCTCTCATTGATGCGCGGCAGCGAGGTCCTTGACATGACGTTCGTGCATTTGCAGCACCGGCAGCGTCTTCTTGGCAAACTCCTTCATCGCCGGATCGTCGCCGGAATTTGCGTAAGCGGAAAACAGCGCCACCGCTTCCTTATGCGCCTGGGTCTGCATGTCGATATATTTCGATTGGAAGCTGTCACCGCTGGCCTCCTTAAGTTGGTCGAGCAGCGCCTGGTGCTTGGTGTCCAGCGACGGGCCGGCTGGCGCGGTGGCCGAAGTCGTCTGACCCCTGCTGAGCGCCGCCTTGAAGTCCTCGCCGGCCTTGGTGTGGTCCGTGACCATTTGCGCCGCGAATGCCTTCACGTCGTCGGCAGTCGCCTGCGTCTGCGCAAGTCGGCTCGATTCGATTTCGAATGTATTGGCGATGGGCACGGTCTTGACGAACGTCGCGGTGTCAACCTTGCTCATGGTGTCGGTCGTTAGAGGCGTCAGCGTCGCCGATTGAGCAAAAGCAGCCAAAGGCGCGCCGGCCATCAGCGCTGCCGCAGTGATGGATAGAAGTGTTTTCATGGAAGTTCTCCGAGGCCGATGTCATCCCTCCGATGGCTCAACGCGGAAGCTGCGGCGAGGTTGCCTGATCGCGGCGGCCACAGCCGCCGCGACGCCAAACAATGGTTTGGAAACGCAAAACAAAAGACGCCGGCCGGGTCGTGGAAAGTGCAACGCAAGCCGCGAGATCGTACGGAATCGTACAAGCTCTTTCGCTTTGCCGCAGTCTTGCTATCGTTGGCTGGGAGAGATGGGTGGAGGCTTCCGTGGGGCAGATCAAGTCGCCGCTAGGAATCGGTATTGACACCGACGCTGCCGTTCATACCATCATGGCCGACTATCATTCCGGCGACATTCTCTCGACCACCGTCGTCATAGCCGATTTGCGCAAACGCTTTCCCTGGTTCCGGCAAACCGACGAGGAGCTGGTTGGCTTTATCGTTCGGGCGCTGGACGGTCGGGATATCGCGGTCAGCTTCGACCACCGCGGCCGTTAGGCTGATTTTACGGCAAAACCAGCCGGCCGCGGAGCCTATGCTCCGCGGCCTCGTCAGGCTGTGATGACCGGGCGCTTACTTGCCGCAGTGGTTGTCGTTCACCGTCGGCGCCATCGTGTCCGGAGCCTTGCCGGTCGCATCGGGCAGAGCCCCCTGCGGGCCCGGCGGGCAATTCCGGTCGGCATTCGAATTCGTCGTTGAGAAATCGCGAATGCTGTTGGTGATGGTCGAATCCGTGCCGGTGTCAGGGCCGCCATTATCCGGGACTACGACCGTCCGCCCGCTACCGTCGGCAGCGGCTCCGGAGGGGTCGCCGACGTTCTGGGCCATCGCTGACGTGGCCAGACCGATCGTAAGCGCCGAAGCTGCGAGAATTTTCGTGAGCATGATGCTTCTCCTTTTTACGAGGGTCGTCGCGTTGCGACTACGAAAACAACCGTTCGAGCTGGCGAAGGTTCCGACAAATTTCCTATGAAATTCAGCATGTTCTCAGGTGTTCAAGGTGGCCGGCATGCCATTCTCCGCGGGCACGCATCTATGGACTTTTCTAACGGCACAGCCCGGCATTTTGCTCGCCGCATGAGCGTACGCCTTACCGTCCCGCCGGAACAGGAATGCTCCTTGCGAGTTCATACCTTTGTACAATGCGACGCGCTGATGCGAATGGCGGCAGCGCAAACAAGGAGAGCAGACATCATGGGCCTTGGAACCATTCTCATCATTATCTTGGTCCTTGCCTTGCTTGGCGGCTTCAGCGGCTTGGGCGGCGGACCGTTCTATGGCACCGGCTATTACGGTGGTGGCGGCCTCGGCCTGGTGTTGCTTATAGTCATCATCCTGGTCCTGCTTGGGCGCATTTGATGTATGTCGCGCAAAAGTGTGCAGCGGTTTTGTGATAGCGACATGCATAAAACAGGAACCTAAAGCGCGTCGCATGGGGCCGGTCGAGCGCGACGCACTTTAGTGTCACGCTCACGACCAAACACCCGGCGCTTGGTAACAAGCGCCGGGCGTTTTGTCGTGAAGAGACAAGATTTCCAAGATCCTTGGCCAACCAGGATCCCTGGCTAAAAAGGGCGACCCGGTGCCGAACCTTTCGGCACCGAGGACACCACAATAGCAGCAGCTTAGTGTTGGCGATCGGCGGCCAGCGCTTCTTTCAGATCGGCGCTGAGCACACCCTCGTTGAATAGCGACATGATACGGGCGGCCAACCGCTCGCGGACAGGACTGTCGTCCGCAACACCCAACTCGCGGCAGCAGTCGTCGAGCGCTTTTTTCAGCACGCTCAGTTCGGCTGGAGTTGCTGCACCTTGCATCGACATGCCATCCTCCCTTGAAAAGGGCGAAAGCGCGAAGCGTCTTTCAAGCGTCCACTCGCCATGTCTGTGTGGACGACTCCAATTCAATTAGCGCCGCTCTCTTCCAAACTCAATGTACGGAAATTACCAAGCAGACAGTTTGGGAACGACTGCCTTCCACCTGCATTGTTGCTGCGATCCAACCCACCCCTCATTTGGATCACTGGGCGTAGCCCACGACGCCCGAATGGAGCCCGTTGCATCCCTCGCGACGGGCTCTTTCGCGCCCGATGATCTCAATTGTCGCTTTCGTACCAAACTGTCTTTGGTACGTTTCCAACTCTAACTTTCAGTCGGATGTTTTCGTAGGCAAGCGGCAGGAGAAACTGCCGTGCATCGATTCATTTTTTTATTTAGTAGGCTCCATACCTTTGAGTGCTTATATAGGTGTTATCGTCCGCAGGTTATACCGGGCGCGGACGGCTGGGAGATAAAAAAGCTCTTGCCCTGTTTTGCGGCTAGCTATGTCTGATCCAGCAATTTCCAATAAAAATCTATACAAAAACAAGCTGTTGCGCCGGATGAGCGCCGGCGATTTCGCCTCTCTCGAGCCGCACATCGAGCGCTGTTCGCTGGAGTTACGGCAATCGCTCGAAGTGTCCGGATCGCCGATCGAGGCCATTTATTTCCTCGAGGACGGCATCGGTTCGGTGGTTGCGAAAATGCCGAACGGCAGCGATGCGGAAGTTGGCCTTGTCGGCTTGGAAGGTATGACCGGCTCGGCCCTGATAATGGGCGACGACCGTACGGTCCATGATTGCTATGTGCAGCTGGCGGGAGAAGCCGCCAGGATCGACGCCGAGCCGTTCAAGGCGGCGCTGACGCAAAGCCCGACGCTGCGGCTGTTCTTGCTGCGCTACGTGCAATATCTGCATGTCCAGACTGGCTATACCGCGCTGGTCAACGCGCGATCGAAACTTGAAGACCGGCTGGCGCGCTGGCTGCTCATGTGTGACGATCGGGTGGACGGCGGCCGGCTGACCATCACTCACGAATTCCTGTCGATCATGCTTGGCGTAAGGCGCCCGGGCGTCACGGTCGCGCTGCAGCTGCTTGAGGGGCGAGGGCTCATCCGGTCCCGCCGCGGCGAAATTATCATTCGCGATCGCGATGGTCTCGTCGCACTGGCGGATGGCGGCTACGGCCTGGCCGAGGCCGAATATACCCGCCTGGTCGAGCATATCGGCGAGCGCTGACGGCGCTTTCCTGGCCGATTGCTGCCGCAGGTTGAGGCCCCTTGCGACACTACACGGCGGGTCGGAAAAATTTTCAAAGCTCCCGGACCGTCAGGGAACTTGTTTCCCGTCGGTGGGTTATCGGACGCCTCTATTTTGAGAGGCGGCCACCAACCTTCGGGAGAGGATCATGGCGACTACGAAAAAGGCCGCGAAGGCGGCAAGCAAGGGCCTTGAGGATCTGTTCCTCGACGGGCTCAAAGACCTCTACTACGCCGAGAAGAAGATACTGAAAGCGCTGCCTAAAATGGCCAAGGGCGCGGAGTCGGAAGAAGTGACCGCCGCCTTCGAGAAACACCGCATGGAAACCGAAGGACATGTCGACCGCCTGGAAGAGGTGTTCGAGAAATTCGGCAAGCCGGCTCGCAGCAAAACCTGTCCGGCTATTGACGGAATCATCGAAGAGGGCTCGGAAATGCTCGAGGAGTATAACGGTGCTCCCGCGCTCGACGCCGGGCTTGTCGGTGCGGCGCAGGCTGTCGAACATTACGAGATCGCTCGCTACGGCACTTTGATCGCGTGGGCGGAAGAACTTGGCAAGAGCGACGTTGTCGAACTGCTCAGGGCAACTCTCAAGGAAGAGGTCGCGACCGACGAAGCGCTTTCCAAGCTCGGCGAAAGCGGTATCAACGAACGCGCAATGCAAGAAGCCGCTTGATCTACCAGATCGCCTCCGAGCCTCGGCAAGTGTTTGCCGTGGCTCGGCTAGTGCGGCGAACCAGCGAATTCTGCATTGGTTCCGTCGTCGGCGGCAGAACGGGGCAGCAAGAGCTTGAAGCGGTGCCTCGGGACCGACTTACTCGATCTGCTCGAACGTGCATTGCCGGGGCTCCTTGTCCGGCCGCCAGCGCAACAGCTTGGTTCCATGCCGGAACCGGTCGCCTGTCACATGGTCGAAACGAACCTCGACCACCAGTTCAGGCTTTATCGGTTCCCATTGTCCGCTGCGCTCCGTGCTCCAGCGGCTTGGTCCGCCCGGCGCCTTGCCGGTGAAACCCGGTTTGGCCCGCAGTTTTTCCAGCCGTCTGGTCAGCGCCGCCCTGTCGTCCTTGCCGATGGTCGAGGTGAACCCGACATGGTCCAGCCTGCCTTCGTCGTTGTAGAGGCCGAGCAGCAGGGATCCGACTTCGTTGCCGCCGGCGAGATAGCGAAAGCCGCCGACCACGCAATCCGCAGTGCGCAGCCGCTTGACCTTGACCATGGCGCGCTCGCCGGGCCGGTATGGCCCGGCGATCAGTTTTGCAACGACACCGTCGGTCGAGCCGTGGCCGGCGCCCTGCAGCCAGCGCTCGGCGGTGGCGGCGTCGTGCGTATAATTGGACAGGTGCAGTTCGGGCCGTGCCGCCGACGCGACAAAGGCCTCAATCGCCTGCCTCCTGGTGGTGAGAGGCTCTTCGATGATGATCCTGCCGCCGGGTTCGGCCAGCATGTCGAACAGGACCAGCATGGCAGGCGTCTCCAGGCTCAACTTGCGGATCCTGCTTTCGGCTGGATGAAGGCGCATTTGCAGGGCCTCGAACGAGGACGATCCGTCGACCTCGATGACGATCTCGCCGTCGGCAACAAACCGTCGCGAATTCACATAGCGCAGCACCGCGACCAGTTCGGGAAAATAGCGGCCAAGCGGCTTGCCCGATTTTGCACGCAGATCGACGGCATCGTCGCCCTTGAACACGAGGCAGCGAAACCCGTCCCATTTCGGTTCGTACTGCCAAAGCCCGTCACCGCCAGGAATTGCATCGGCGGCTTTGGCTTCCATCGGACGAAGGTCGAGCGGCAACGGAAATGCGGTCATGGCGGGTCCGCGCCGCCGCGGAGGCATTCGCTACCGCCGTCGGCCATTCCTCTGCGCCCCGCTTTCCCGCCTCGGCACCTTGCGGCCGGTTTGGTCGGGTGAAGGCGACCGCGGATCGACCTCGTCGGACCCACCGATCTCCTTGGTGATGCGATAGGCCAGATAAGCGACGGCTCCGGCAAGCAGCAAGCGGACCATGACTGCAAATCCTTCGTTGGCGTGAACCCACCAACCCACAGGCCGAAGGTTTTGTTCCGCCGCTGCCCATCGCCGGAGTGAATCGTCGGCGGCGCAACCAAAATCCAAGCGCATCGTTTGTTGCTTATCGACGAAAAGAATTTGCGATGAAGACGCTCTTGCCGTTGTTCGCTTTGACCCTGGCGCTATTCCTGGCCAGCAGCGCTTGGCCTGACGGGTGACCGCGATGCTCCTCGTTGTTCCGGTCTGGCAGGACATCGCGGCACGACTGCTTCTGACCGCGCTCGCCGGCCTGTTGATAGGCCTCAACCGCGAGGCGCGCGGGCACGCGGCGGGGCTACGCACCACCGTGCTGGTCGGATTGGCAGCCGCCATCACAATGATCCAGGCCAGTATTCTGCTCGAGACCGTTGGCAAGCACCCGGATTCGTTTGCATCGATGGACGTCTTGCGCTTTCCGCTGGGCGTGTTGACCGGCGTCGGCTTTATCGGCGGTGGCGCCATTCTTCGCCGCGGCAATCTTGTCAGCGGGGTCACCACGGCGGCCACTTTGTGGGTGATGACGGCGATCGGATTGGCTTTCGGTGGTGGCCAATACGGCTTGGGCGCGGCCGGCACGGCGCTGACGCTGGCCACCTTGCTGGTCCTGAAATGGGTGGACCTTCGAATGTCGCGCGAACACCATGCCCAGTTGGAACTGACGTGGAAGGCCGCGGCTCGACAGGAGCTCGATGCGCTCATCGGGCCGCTTGGCTACCAGGCGCGCCTCGTCGCAATAGAGAGGCGCCCAGATCTCAAGGATCCTGTGTTCTCGTTCGAGATCAGTTGGAGGCGGCCCGACACTGGCGCACCGCCAATGGATCTGCTGGCATCGGTGGGCGAGCATTGCGAGATCCAAAAGTTTGATCTCCTCAGCGAGCCTGCCCGCTAGAGCGGTTCATCGTTTCACGGAAACGCCGAACCGCTCTATCTCTTTGTTTCTGCGCAATCCCGGACGGAAAACCGTTTCACACTTTTCCTGGAATTGCTCTAGCGGCTCGCAACGATCGCGGCCTGAATCAGGCCATCGCTTCTTCGCGGCGCTTTCGATACCTATCTGTGGAGGCAGGACTCAAGGAGCAAGCAAAAGAGCGTGGCACAGCGATCGGGAAGTGCTGATCTTCCACTTCACGGCGGACGCGTGCCGAAATGGCTCGGCGACCGCATGACGCGGCTTGGCGCGGTCATGTGCGAGGCGATCATCCACCATTACGGCCGCGATGAATTGCTGCGCCGGCTGGCGCATCCGTTCTGGTTCCAGTCCTTTGGCGCCGTGATGGGGATGGACTGGCACTCTTCCGGCATCACCACCAGCGTCGTCGGTGCGTTGAAGCGCGGCCTGTCGCCGCTTTCCGGCGAACTCGGCATCCACGTTTGCGGCGGCCGCGGCGCGCATTCGCGCAAGACCCCGCACGAGCTTGCCCTGATCGGCGAGCGTGTCGGCCTCGACGGGCAAGGCCTCGCGACTGCCAGCCGGCTTGTCGCCAAGGTGGACAGCGCCGCGGTCCAGGACGGTTTCGATCTCTATCTGCACGGCTTTGTCGTCACCGATGACGGCAAATGGGTGGTGGTGCAGCAAGGCATGAACGGCGACAGCAAGGTGGCGCGCCGCTATCACTGGCTGTCCGAGGGCCTGAAGAGCTTTGTCGACCAGCCGCATGCCGCCATCGAGGGCGCCAACCAGGGCGAGATCGTCAACCTGACCGACCGCCGCGCCGAAGTGTCGCGCCAGGGACAACTGGACCTTCTGCACGACCTTGGACCGGATCGCATCGTGAGGGAGCTTGCCGCTTTGGAGCGGGGTTCGGCGCCAGCGCCGGAGCCGGCACAAAAGCTGCTGCCGCATCTGGTGATGCCGGCGCACCACGATGTACGCGAAAGCGATGTCGTCATGCGCCGCCTGCACGGCAACATCGCGGCGGCGGCCGAGCGCGGCCCGACAGATTTCGCCGGGCTTCTCCTGGTGCCCAATGTCGGTGCGCGCACGGTGCGGGCGCTGGCGCTGGTCGCCGAAGTGGTGCATGGAGCGCCGTGCCGTTTTTCCGATCCCGGCCGCTTCTCGCTGGCGCATGGCGGCAAGGACAGGCACCCGTTCCCCGTGCCGCTGAAGGTCTATGACGAGACGATCGGCGTGCTGAAATCGGCTGTCCAGAAGGCCAGGCTCGGCCGTGAGGAAGAGATCGGTGCGTTGCGGCGGCTGGACGACCAGTCGCGGCAGGTCGAGCGCTATGTCACCGGTCCAAGCCTGAAGGAAATCGTCGCCGGGGAGTTCGAGCAATCGCATCTGCTCGGCGGCCGCAGCGTCTTCGGTTGGGAGGTCGTACCCGAAACGGCCGCGGTCAAATCAACGAAGTGATCGGCTCGGATCAAGCCTCCAAGTCGATCAGGGCGACGCCGAGTTCGGGACGGTGCCTGCGGCGCAGATGGCCAGGCGTCTCCACCAATGTGACCTCGAGCGTCGGCCGCACGATGCCGTCCAGCAGATGACCGCCCCTCGTGGTGCCGTCACTCAATCCAAGGACTGCGTGGACGTGCAGGCTGGGCCTGCCGTCGTCGCCGATGGCAACATCGCCGATCGCGCTCAGCACTTCGCACTGTTCCCGGACGGGGATTTTCCGGTAGGTCCTCTCTCCAGGGTCGAACCAGCCGACGGTTGCCCTTTCGAAAGCACCGAGCGCGGTCAGCGACGCACTGCCGACGCCACGGTCGACCGCAAATGACGTCAGCTGCGCAAACGCCTCTTCGCCGGGATCAAGCACAATGACGAACGTTCTCTGTCCGGCGCTTTCGGCAACAAGCTGTGATTTCATGATTTCGCTCCAGCCGTCAGGAATTCAAATCCACCACACCAGCAATGCCAGCAAGACGAGACCCGCCAGGCCGGCGATGAAAATGATCCGGCGCGCCCGCGTCCGCAGGATGATCTCGCCCTGCCGCGCCTGCTCCGCCGAAAAGACAGGACCATCCTTGTCCCGGTCGTTGCTCATCCATCGTCTCCTTCCGGGCAATTATTCGGCATTGAATGGATCTGGCGCCCGATAGAACACAATCTCGTTTGGCGGATGAGGTTCCACGATGGACCATCGACGATTGGAACCGACTGGGACCCGGTCTTCTGCCGGCTCGAGATGGAGATCGACCACGAGGTGAACCCAGCCGGCTTGGGACCGGCTGGGCGCCGTTTGCATCTATTCCTTCGGCGCGGTCGCGGGCGCGGTATAGCGGCGGCGCACCGCGTCCAGGACGTGGTTGCGGCTCTCCTGCGCCGAAAGTGTGCCGTCTTTCTCCGCTTCGGCGGTTTCGCGTGCCAGTTCCTTGTCCCTGATCTGGTGGCGAAACCATTCGGAATAGTCGCCGGCGCGCAGATGGTGTTCCCAGGTCTTGTCGTCGATGCCTTCGGCGATCTGGGCGAAAATCATCAGATTATGGGCGCGGAGGTTCATGGCATTGTCTGGGCCGCGGAAATAGAAGCTGCCCTTCTCGTCCAGCTGGCCCTCGGCATATTTGCGGCTATGGCGCTTAAGCGACTGCCGCGGTTCGATCGGCTCGACCATGGCAGGTTTCTTGCGCGCCTGCGGCCGCCAGAACAGCACGCGCTCGTCCTTTGGAGAGTTCAGGTCCTTGTCCTTTGGCGGTTCGGTGCCGGTCTCGCGACAGAACGTCTTGATGACCTTTTTCGCCTTGGGGCCGAGTGCGATGACGGCGGTGACCAGCCGCAATGCCTCGGTTGAGATCGCGTCCGGATGAACCGTGATCAGGATCGTGCCCGGCAATTCCATGGCCAGCACCATTGGCGTGTCGTCGCGCCGCTTCGGCAAGAGGTGATGCGCTTCGTCGATGATCAGCCAGTGTGGTCGTGCCGTGCGGAAGCGAACGCTGCCAAGCCCCGGAAGCAGGTCGGCAAAGAAGTCCGGTCGCTCATTGACGCGCAGCGCCAGGCCGTTGACGACCAGGTTGTTGTCCGGCTTCTCCAGGAGATCGAGCAGCTCCGTCTTCGTCGGCGCATTCGAGCCGTCGCCCAGCCGGACGGCGCCTTCGAGGCCGTCATAGTCGCCTTCCGGATCGAAGATGCAGAACTGGAACTTTCTCTCGACGAAGCGCTCCGTCAGTGCGGTCGCCAAGGTCGATTTGCCGATACCCGAACTGCCGGCGATCAGCACCGTATCGGTTGGCGACAGATGCACCTCCTTGCCATCATCCGAGCCAAGCAGAATGCCGTCGCGGCTCGGAATAAGCTCGCGATCGCGCTCGACAAGTTTGTCGATCAGCTCCTCGACGCCCTTTCCGCGCGCGCCGCGTGTCACGAGATCCGCTGTATCCTTGACCGCCGCCAGTGCATTGTCGACGGCGATGCTGAGGCCGCAGGCGCGCAGGAAGGCGTGGTCGTTTTCGGCGTCGCCGACACCGACGACGTTGTGCGGCGACAATCTGAGGTCCTGAAGCGCGGCTGTCAGCCCGGTCGCCTTGTTTATGCCGCTGGGCAGGATCATAACCGCGCCCTTGTTGAAGATGATTTCCAGCTCCAGCCCCAATTTCTTGATGACCTCGAGTGCGGTAGCCTGATGCGGTTCCCAGGTAGCCACGATAGAGCGGCCGACCGAAAGCGGTTTGACACCGCGTTTCCTGAGTTTGGCGATGAACTCGGGGGCGGGCGGCGGAGATATCGCCCGCTCCTCCTCGCTGGCCGGCGTGTAGATCAGCGCGCCATTTTCCGCGACGACCTTGTCGAAGATCGCGACTTCGGGAAAGACACGCTTCAGGTCGGGCAGCTCGCGCCCGGTAACGAGAATGAGCTTGCGGCCGCTCTTCTTGAAGCGCTCGAGCGCCGCAAGAGTCTTCTCGGCAACGATCCCTTCATGCGCCAGCGTGCCGTCATAGTCAGTGGCCAGGGCTATGAAATACATGTCGTCAGTAGCCGCCGACGATCGGCAATATCTCGCCGGTGATATAGCTGGAGCAGTGCGGCGAGGCGAGGAACACGTAGGCCGGCGCGATCTCCTCCGGCTGGGCCGGCCGTTTCATCGGCGTGTCAGCGCCAAATTTCGAAACATCGCCGGCTTCCTTGTCCGAGGGGTTGAGCGGCGTCCAAACCGGGCCTGGCGCCACGGCGTTGACCCTTATGCCCTTGTCGACAAGGTTGCCCGAGAGCGCGCGGGTGAAGGCATGAATGCCGCCCTTGGTCATGGAGTAATCGACCAGTTGCTTCGAGCCCTCGATGCCGGTCACTGAACCGGTATTGATGATCGCCGAACCGGGTTTCATGTGCAGCACGGCCTCCTGCGCCATGTGGAAATAGCCGTATAGGTTGGTCTTCAGCGTCGTGTCGAAATGCTCCTCGGTCAGCTCGCTGAAATCGCTGGAGTGGACCTGGAAAGCGGCGTTGTTGACCAGCACGTCGATCCGCCCAAACTCCTGCACGATCTCAGCCACCGCGTTGTGGCAGTGGTCGCGTTCGCTGACATCGGCCTTGATCAGGATGCAGCGCCGGCCTTCCGCTTCGACGGCCCTTTTGGTATCTTCGGCGTCCCTATCCTCTGAGAGATAGATGATCGCCACATCGGCGCCTTCACGCGCATAGAGCACGGCCACCGCACGGCCGATGCCTGAGTCGCCGCCGGTAATGACGGCCACTTTGCCGTCGAGCTTTTTCGATCCGATATAAAATGGCGCATCGTAAAGCGGCGCCGGCTCGATCGCCCATTCATGCCCCGGCTTCGGCTGGTGCTGCTCGGGGAAGGGCGGCTCGGGATATTTGCGGGCACCGGCCTGCATGGCGCCTTTTTGCTTGCCATTGGACTTGGACTTATCCTTCTCGTCGATACGGCGCTGGATGTGCCGCTGCTTGGCGGCCTCGCCGGCGATTTCCGACTTCATCTGCATGGTCATCTCCCTGGCTTGAAACCCAACAACGCGTGTCCAGCGAAAAGGTTTATGCGACGGCGTCATTCCTTCAGCCCGGGCGGATCGTGCGGAGTCTAACCCACGGCACCGGCTGCAGTACGGACCCGCTGAAAAGCCTAGGAGATTGCGGCTCCCTCAGCGGCGCATTCGTTCGGCCCGCCCTGAGTCACAGATTGTTCTGCAGGGTCGCCGGCCCGTTGGCTCCATCCGCCCTATTCATGTCGCGCCCCTTGCCATTGAGTTGGCCTGGCTTCGTCCTCGGCTGCGTCTTCGAGCTTGGCGACAAGCAGATCCTTGAGGTCACCAACCTCTTCCTCGATATCTTCGATGGGTACGCCGGCGTCTGCCGCCTCTTCCTTGCATTCCCTGGCGAGGGTTTCCGCCTCCTTTTCAAGCTTGATCGGAGGCGGCGGTAGATGAACGTTTTCGTGGATCCAGTCCTGCAAGAATTCTATCGCACTAGCACTCATGGCGCTCACCTATAGCGGCAACCTGTAGTGCACATTAACGTACGTGCTGCAAAATGGATGCTTGGCAACGCCGGATTTCGAATTACGCCACTTGACGATAGCGTGATCGCCTAGGGGCTAGAGCTTCTGCAGCCAAATGGGATCACTTGGCGTCGCAGAAATGCGGCTAGCCAGACAGTTGGAGCGGGATCCAATTTGAAGGTATCCCGCCCTTAGGACGTGTTGCGCCGCCGCGCCGATGTTGCTCGATTCGGATCGCCCGACGGCCGACCATCGTCATCCGCAGCAGCCGGTCGTGTCGGCCACTCAGCGGCGCGGTCGGCGCGCATTTTGCGTTTATGCGCCATCCAGAACGGCAAGAGCTCAGCAAGAAAACTGTATATCGTGGTCTTCATCGGCATGCTCCGGACACGGGTTACAACTCGTGATCCCGGAGTTCCGTTCCGACAATGAGTTGCCTCTACAATTGCGATTCGATCGGCAGGCACCCAACCAGCGCTGCAACGATGCGCCGATAGAGACTGGCCTCGGGTTCACGCGAATATTGCCGCATCTCGCCATCCGCCATGCCGAGCCACCGCAAGGCGCCTTTGTCCAGGACCAGCTGGTAGCTCGTCTGCGGTGACTTTTCGTGCTCGAACAGCCGGCGCAACTCCATCACCAGATTGGTATCATGGAAAAGCACGCCCATTTCCGCGTTCAACGACACCGAACGCGGATCGAAATTGAAGGAGCCGACAAACCCGAGCGTGTCGTCGACCGTGAAGGCCTTGGTGTGGAGGCTGGCTCCCTTTGAACCGAAAACGGAGATGTTGGCCTGGCGGTCGAAGGGCTGCAATTCGAAAAGCTGGATACCTTTTTTAAGCAGCTTGCGGCGGTATTTGGCATAGGCGCCGTGCACGGCGGCGACGTCCGTCGCGGCGAGCGAGTTGGTCAGGATTGCAACCTCGGCGCCACGGTCGACCAGCTTCGACAGGATGGCCAACCCGGTGCGGCTGGGGATGAAATAGGGCGAGACGATTTCGAGGCGCTGCCTGGTCGCTGCGATAGCGGGAAGCAGCTCCTTGGTCAGCCAGTTCCTGCGCCTTTTGCCGCGCACCTTTTCCGGCGGATCGGAAATGACGCGAACGCCTTTCGTCCAGCAGACGTCGCTGTGCGCTACAATGAACTCCGTGATCGTGCGCCAGGCACTGAGGCTGTTCAAAAGCTGCCCGTCCGCGGTCGCGTCGAGATTGTCGAGAAAATCTGCGCGCGAGCCCGCCGCAGCCGGGTTGAGCAGCTGGATCGGCTTTGCCGCCTCGCAATTCCAGAACGCCTCGAAGATCTGCATCGTCTGCCCTACGGCAGGACCGAGAAGCAACAGGTCGAGATCGCGGAAATTCGTCTCCGCAGCGTCGAAATAGGCATCGCCGATATTTCTTCCGCCGACGATGGCCAAGCCCTCATCGGCGATCCAGGCCTTGTTGTGCATGCGGCGGGTCATCGCAAACAGCCGGGCGACCATCTCCAGCGAGCGAAAGATGCTGCCATTCCTCATGCCGCTCGGGTTGAACAGCCTCAGCTCGATGTTCTTGTAGCTGTTGAGCGCCAGGTAAGCGGCGTCGCTGTTGCGCGGATTTATATCGTCCAGCAGTATGCGGACGCGGACACCGCGCTCCGCCGCCTTGACGACCTCCTGCATCAGCAGCCGGCCGCTATGGTCGTCGTGCCAGAGATAGTACATCAGGTCGAGGCTGCTTGTGGCACTGCGCGTGGCAAGGATTCGCGCGGCAAACGCGTCATAATTGTCGGCGATCAGCAGCAGCCCGCTATTGCCGGCCGCGATCTTGTCCCGGGCAAACCGCGAAATGGCTGTATCCATGAGGTGCACCGGCAAACATCAGCGAAGCAAACGGTCTGAAATCTGACTAACAACCGTTCAGGTTCATTCTGGTTGCAGTCGCGGCTGCCGTATCGCGTCCAGGTTCAGCCGGGCCTTGATCGGCAGATGATCGGAAGCCCGTTGCGCCAGCGGCGTCTTGTGCACCTCGATGCTGGAAATCAGGTGCGGCGGCCTGGCCAGGATGCGGTCGAGCGCAAACAGCGGAAAGCGCGACGGAAAGCTCGGCAGAACCGCATCGATCGGACCGAAATGCGGCAGCAGGGCCAGCAGCGAAGACCTGTTGCGGACGCGCCATTCGTTGAGGTCGCCAAGCAGGATTGTTGGCCGCAGAACCGGGTGCGTGGCTTCGACCAGCGCGTTGGCCTGCTGCGAGCGCGACCGCCGCAGCAAGCCGAAATGTGCGGCTATGATCCTGAGGGAGACGCCCTTCAGCTCCAGGTCCACGATGACCGCACCGCGCGGCTCAAGGCCGGGCAGCCGGATCTGGTTCACGCTTTCGACCACGCCGCGGCGCGCCAGGATCAGATTTCCGTGCCAGCCATGGCTGCGGCGATTTTCCGGGACATGGGTGGGGACGAGGTCGCTGTCCCGCTCGAGTGCTGCGAGATCGAGTAAACCCTGCCTGCTTCCGGTTCTTTCGTCGGCCTCCTGCAAAGCAATGATATCGGCGTCGAGTTCCTTGACCACGGCTGCGACCCGCTCCGGATCGAACCTGCCGTCGGTGCCGACGCATTTATGCACATTGTAGGATGCGACCGTGGTGCACGAAATTTCATTGCCGGGTGCCGTAAACCGCGGCACTTCCCTTCGCAGCGCAGCGCCAAGCGACCTTGGAAGGGTAGGCGATCGATCCAGCATGTGATCCATTTGCTGTTGAGTCGGTGAGTGGCGGCCATCGCGATTATGGCGCGTGCGGAGGTCTGAAACAACGACGACCTTGCAAAACCGTTCCACCGCCGGCCTCGGCGCGCCCGCGGCCTGGAACCGTGACGGGCAACAACACGTTTCAGGAGGGCAGCGCAGTCAACGGAGAAGTCGAATGCAGCCCTTAGCCGCAAATTCCGCCCCCCGGCCAGGCCCGCTCAGCATTGTCCCGTTCGATGGAACCGTGACCGTTCGGTTTTCCGATGCCATTATCGCGTCGAGCCAGCGGGCAAAGCTGCTCTACGAAGACGGTCATGATCCTGTCTTCTACATACCCTTCGAGGACATCTATTTCGACCTTCTGGAGAAGACGAACACAACGAGCCACAGCCCGCTGAAGGGCACGGCAAGCTATTGGCGTGTTCATGCGGTCGGTTCGTCGGCAGAAGACTTCATGTGGGCCTACGAGACGCCCGACACCCCGGCATTGGCGATCGCCCGCCACGGCGCGTTCGATCCCGGCAGGGCGCGGATCGAGGCCGATCCCGCGGAGGACAAGCGGCATACGCCGCACGTCACCGAGTAAACTCAAATCGGCGACAGCGCAGCCTTCCGTCAGCTCGCAAACTCTTCTCTGAGAATGCGCAAGCCGTCTTCGTATTTCGCTGTCGAGGCCCCGATCTGCCGTGCCTGCCATAGATTGTCGGCAAGATCGGCGCGCTTGACAGGCAACGCCAACGGGTTGGCCGCGGCCCTGCGAACGAAAGCCGCATCGTCCTCGTTCGGCAGCCGCGTCATGGCATCGACGGCGGATACGATGGACGGTCCAAACCCGGCCGCCTCAAGCCGGTCGCGGTTCCAGCCGTCGCCTTTTTCGATGACGTCGTGAAGATAGGCGATGGCTTTCTGGTCGAGCGTTTCGACGGCATCGACGACCCGGCGGCAATGTTCGATATAAGGCCGCCCTGTCTTGTCCGTCTGCCCGGCATGAGCCTGTTCGGCGATTTTCGCTGCGCGATAAAGCACGCTCATTGGGTCGACCCCGTAACGAACAGCGCATGTCCTGGCGCACCAACGCGCCATCGTCAGTGCGAGTTCCTGTGCACTGCGGGACTCCTGCTGCCTCACTCGCGAGCTGAATGCCCGCGACAGTCAGGAGACGCGTTCAAAACTGTCGAGGCTGGTTCCAAAAGCGCGCCAGGCGGGGAGTTTCCTGGCTCGGGCCGGGGCACCTTCCTTTTCAGCCGACAAAGCGGCATCCGCAACGGTGTGCCACAGCATCTCCAGCTTCCCGTTCCTGAGGATGCCGGTATAGCTCACCGCCGCGGCTCCGATCCGCCCTTCGGCCGCGCAGGTGAATCCGATGACGTCTCCATGGCAGGCTCCGAACAGCGGCACCGTCATGCCGAAGAAGGCGCTGTCCTCCAGTGCCGTCCTGAAGGTTCCGCTGATCCGTCCGCCCTCTTCGCTGGTCAGTTCGACGACCGACCCGTACTGGTTCCGCCAGGTGCCCAGCCAACTCATCGCTGCTCCTCCTGATTGCTACCAAAGGGATTGCGTTGCCACACGGCCGCCAAGCCGCGGCTGGTGTAGCAGCCTTCAATCAGCCGCGATGCCAGCCATCGACATCTGAACGAAGCGCAGCGGCGCTTCCAGCGTCCAGGTGATGCCGTGCCTGGCGAATTCCAGGCGGCCGGTGCCGCTGAGCGCCTGCGGGGTGACGCGTTTGAGCACAACCGTTCCGAAACCGCGTCGCGTGTTTTCATCGACCAATGGTCCGTCCAGTTCCCGCCAGACAAGGCGGAAGCCATCGCTGCCATCGGCGGCTGGCGTCACGGTCCATTCGACCTCGACCCGTCCGTCAAGGCGCGACAGCGCTCCGTGCTTTACCGAATTGGTGGCCAGCTCGTGAAAGGCAATGCCGAGATATTGCACCGCGTTCGGCTGCAGCATGATCATCGGCCCGCTCATCGACAGCCTGGCCTGTGTCGCGAAGGCCTTGGTCTGGGCATGGATTAATTCGCCGATAGTCGCGCCACGCCATTCGGCATCGACCAGCAGATCGTGTGATTCCGAAAGTGCCATGATACGTTCCCGGACCTGGGAAAGGAAAGCCTCTGGCGTACCCGCCAGCTTGCTGGTCTCGCGGATCATCGAGACGATCACAGAATACTGGTTTTTGACGCGATGGTTGACTTCGCGCATGAGGGTGCGGATACGCCGTTCGCTCTCCTTGTGCGGGCTGATGTCACGCGCGATCTTGGAGGCGCCGATGATACGCCCGATGCCGTCGCGTATCGGCGAGATGGTGAGCGAAACCGGAACCAGGGTGCCGTCCTTGCGCTGCCGGATTGTCTCGTATGAAGGAATCCGTTCGCCGGCGCGAATGCGGCTGATAATCATGGCTTCCTCATCCAGGTGGTCGGGCGGGATGAGGATCGTCACCGGGCGCCCGATCGCCTCGGCGGGCGTATAGCCGAACAGGCGTTGTGCCGCGTCGTTCCAGCTGGTGATAATGCCATTCAGATCTTTCGACACGATGGCGTCCATCGAGGATTCGACGATGGCAGCGAGCCTTATGCCGGCGTCGTCAGCCAGCGCCTGGGTGCGCAGGTCGAGCAGGGTGTTGATGGCGCCGACGACCTCACCGCGCGCATCGCGAAGCAGGACCGGGTGCGCGCTGAACGGGATGAACTGGCCGTCCGGCCGCTCGGCGATCGCCCGGCCCCCACGAACCTCCCGCTCCTCCAGCAAGGCAACGGCCATCGGACATTCGTCATGCGCCATCGGCCGCCCGTCTGCGTGGCGAAGCTTCCATGATCCGCACCAGCGGTCCTGGCCGATAACTGGACGATATCCCCAGAGATCGGCAGCGGCTTCGTTGAAGAAGGTGATGTAGCCTTGTTTGTCGGTGGTGTAGACGGCGACAGGCAACGCCTGCATCAGATCGGCGGAAGAAACTTGCGGGATTCCGCCAGTCCTTAGTTCAACGACGTCCACCAGTCCCCCGCTCCGCTTAGCTTGCCGACGGATTGCTACGTCATCTAAATGCGCGCGAGTGTTTTCGGTTCCGTTCGATCTGCTTTCGGACATTTAGGCCGATTTGCGTTTCGCCGCCGCTCTCGGACTTTTGTTCGGAGCCTTGCCGCCCTCTTGCGCGAGGCTCTTGCGAAGAACATCGGCGAGATTGACGACGTTCGTCCTCGGCTGGGGTGCCGGCTTGGGCGGTTTCTTGCCCTTGCGCTTGGCTTCGATCATCGCAACCAGCGCCTGTTCATAAGTGTCTTCGAACTTCGACGGGTCGAATTTGGCCGGCTTCTTGTCGATCAGCAATTGCGCGATTTCCAGCATCTCGGGATCGACCTTGCGAGCCTTCAGCCCTTCGAACACCGCGTCCGCCGCGACCACTTCATTGTGGTTGCGTAATTCCGTCATCACCATGCCCTTGCCCAGCGGCTGGATCAGCACCTCTCGGCCACGCTGGTACAGCACGACGCAAGACCGGGCTGCCACTTTCTTCCTGGCCATGGCGTCCCGGATCACCGCGAATGCCTCCGTGGAGGGCACATCGGCCGGGACCAGATAATAGGGCTTTTCGAGGTAGCGTGCGTCGATTTCGGCGGTGGGCACAAACTCGCCGATCTCGAGCGTGTGCTGCGACACCATCTTCAGTTTCTTGATTTCGTCCGGCTCAATGCGGATGAACTTGCCCTTTTCGACCTCGTAGCCCTTTACCTGTTCGGCCGCCTCGACCGTGTCGCCGGTCTCCTCGTCTATATAGGCGCTCTTGACCGGGAGACCGTCTTTGCGGTTCAGGATCCTGAAATGTACTTTCTCGGCCTCGCTGACGGCGCCGATGATCTTGACGCCACAGGAAACCGATCCGACTTTCATAAAGCCCTTCCAGGCAGCTCGCGGCGTCGCCATGTCAATCACTCATTTGCCGAACGGACGGAACGGCTGCGAGCGGAAATCGTTCCGCCGTGGCAGGCTGCTCCATACGCTGGCCCGGACGAGAACGTTCGTTTCATTTTCGTCAGGGGAATAGCGGAATGGCCAAACGCAGCGCAGGGTTGCTCATTTATCGCCAAAGCAGAGGTTCACTTCAGGTGTTGCTGGTGCATCCGGGCGGCCCATTCTGGGCGAAGAAGGACGACGGCGCATGGTCGATCCCGAAGGGCTTGGTCGACGAGAACGAGGACGAGCTGGCGGCGGCCAAACGCGAGGCAGAAGAGGAGCTCGGCATCGCCATCGATGGAGTTTTCGGACACCTTGGCAGCTACCGGCAGCCGGGTGGCAAGCTCGTCATCGCATGGTGCGTCGAAGCGGACTTCGACAGCGACGCCATCAGCAGCAACACCTTCGTCATGGAATGGCCGCCAAGGTCCGGCTCGATGAAGGAATTTCCCGAAGTCGACAGAGCGGGCTGGTTCTCCCTGCCTGAAGCCAACCTCAAGATCCTGAAGGGCCAGCGCGCCATGCTGGCGGATTTGGCCGGTCGGCATGGCGACGGATGAATTTGTTTCAGCCCAGTTCTCAAGGGCAGTGCTCGGGCTTCCTCACCGCTCTGCTTTAAGCGCGTTACGGCCGCAGCGTGCGCAACGTGATCGAATAGCGGTGCTCGGCAACCGGCGGAATGCTGTGCTCCCATTCGTTGCGCGCAGCGCCCGTCATCAGATAGGCCGATCTTGGCTCGACGGTGACCGTCTTGCGATCCCATCGCGTGCCATTTTTCCGGCGCAGGCGAAAGCTGCAGGCGGCCAGCAGCGAAACGCCGGCGACCGCCTCGAAATGAGGCTTGTCACGGTGCCAGCCGATACCGGCGCCCGGCCGGTACTCGTTGATCAGCACCTGCACGAAGGTTTCGGCCGGCAGGCGGGCAAAGGCTGCAACCTTTTCCCTGAGCGGCAGCAGAAAGCCGGGTATCGGCGGTGCTTCGACGATTTCGCGCCGGTCGTAGTCGTAACGCAACCCGAAGCCGACTACCTGCCGGTTTGCCAGATGGCCGTGAAAGTCGAAGGCCTGAAAAGGCAGGCTTGCGAGCTGGCTTGCCAACGCTGCTTCTTCGTCCGGCGTGATCACTTCGGGCCGGTAGTGAAATCCTTCCGGCAGGTCGTCGGTGGCGGCAAAGAGATCGCCCTGCCGGGCTGCAGCTGATGTCTTGAGGGGTGGCATCAACCGTATTTGGTGAAGTCGGCCCGTAGCGGCAAGGCTGCTTCGGCATGAAGGAACCTCGCTCTCCGTGCAGGGTTATTCACACGATTGCCTGGATTGGAGCACTGCCGAGCATTGGACCTGTCGAGATGCCTTCAACTGCGATCAGAAGCATCGATTACCAGCCGGTGACGAGGGTGCTCTCCGTATGGTTCGTCCCGAGCGGAAACCGCTATGACTACGAGGACGTGCCGCCGCAGGTCCACGCGGCATTCCGCAAAGCCTCGTCGAAGGGCCGGTTCTTCAACGCGCATATTCGCGACCGGTATAAATTCCATCTGGTCGAGCAGAGCCATTCGAGCTGAGCCTTCAGGCGCTTCCCAACCATCATCTCGGCTCTCCGCCATGCGTGGCCGCGCCGGGACTTCGCAGTTGGCGAGTGACCTCAATGAGCTTTTGACGAACGCGCTGAAGCACGCCTTTTGGGCCGCGAAGGCGGGACGATCACGCTGCGCAGCGTCGTCGATGGCGACGGTTTTCGCATCGTAGTCGCCGATGACGGCATCGGGCTGCCCGAAGGCGAGACCTGGCCGAAACCCGGCAAGCTCGGAGCGTTGATCGCGCAATCGCTGACCGAAAATGCCAATGCCCGGTTCGAGGTGGATTCGACCCCTGGCAAAGGAACGCGGGTGACCATTGTGTTCAACAGATCGGCCGCGCTAGCGGCGTAGCCGCTCGACCAGTGCGGTCGTAGGCGCCGCCACTCAAGGCCATCCGCATCAGCCGGGCTCCTCCATCACCTTGCGGGTGTGGCGGGCGATGACACCTTCTTCGTCGGTCGCCACGACGCGGACTTCGACCTTGCTGTCTGCCTGGCTGATGAGCGCGGCATGGGAGCTGTTGGCGGCCTCGTCGATCGCCACGCCGAGCCAGCCAAGCCTCCCGCAAATCGCTTTGCGGACCGGGGCAGAGTGCTCGCCGATGCCGCCGGTGAACACCAGGCATTCCAGCCCGCCCAGCGTGTTGGCGAGGGCGGCAACCTCCCGGGCGGCGCGGAAGGCGAAAAGCTCCACCGCTTCGCGAGCCCGGCGGTCGTCGCTGGCCTCCAGCGTGCGCATGTCGCCGGAAATGCCGGACACGCCGAGCAGGCCGGATTCCTCGTAGAGCATGTCTTGCAGCGCCTCTCCCGAAACGCCTCTTTCCAACAACAGGTACAAAAGCACGCCCGGATCGATGGCGCCGCAGCGTGTGCCCATGACCAGGCCGTCAAGCGCCGAAAAGCCCATAGTAGTATCGACGCTTCGCCCGTAGCGCATGGCGCACAAGCTCGCCCCGTTGCCGAGATGGGCGACGATGGTTCTTTTCGCCGCCAGATCGGGCGATATCTGCTTGAGCCGGCCGGCGACATATTCGTAGGAAAGCCCGTGAAAGCCGTAGCGGTGGATGCCGTCTGCCTCATAGCGGCGCGGCAGTGCGAAACGGCTGACCAGAGGCTCGATGGTCCGATGGAAGGCCGTGTCGAAACATCCGACCTGCGGCAGGTCCGGCCGCAGCGCAGCAAGCGCCCGGATTGGTGCGAGACTGCGCGGCTGGTGCAGTGGCGCAAGCGGGGTCAGCCTGTCGAGAGCCTCGATAACTGTCGGCATCAGGCGGACAGGTGCGACGAACTCGCGTCCGCCATGGACGATGCGATGGCCGGCGGCGATCAGTTTCCTTCCGCCAAGTTCGTTCTCGATCCATTGCAGCATCTGGCCGATGCCCATGTCGCGTGATGCGTCTGCGGCAAGTGGCCGATCGCACTGCACCGCCCCATCGGCGGCTTTCGCGGTCAGCCTTGGCGCGTCGCCCAGATCCAGCGAACCGCGCGAGGCAAGATCCAGCTCGGCGGATGCTGCAAGGTCGTAAAGTCTGAACTTGATGCTCGACGAGCCGGCATTCAACGCAAGGATCGATCGTCGCATCAATCGCCGGCCCTCGTCGCGCCGTCCTGCGGCCAGGACCATTTCTGGATCTCGGGCATGTCCTCGCCATGTTCGCGGACATAGGCCGTGTGCTCAGCCAATTTCCTATGCAGCGCCGCGGCAAGATCCTTCGCCCGCTCGGCCAGCCCCGGCACGCGCGCGATCGCGGCGAGCGCCAGATGATAGCGGTCGAGCTGGTTGAGCACCACCATATCGAACGGCGTCGTCGTCGTGCCTTCCTCGCGAAAGCCATGCACATGCATGTTGTCGTGGTTGGCGCGCCGGTAGGTCAGACGGTGAATGAGATAGGGGTAGCCGTGATAGGCGAAGATGACCGGCTTGGCCTTGGTGAACAGTGCGTCGAATCTGTCATCGGCAAAGCCATGCGGATGCTCGGAATTCGACTGCAAAATCATCAGGTCGACGACATTGACGACGCGGATCTTCAGGTCCGGAATGCCTGAGCGCAGGATGTCGGCTGCGGCAAGCGTCTCCAGTGTCGGCACGTCGCCGGCGCTGGCCAGGACCACATCCGGATCTTCGCCCTTGGCAACCGTCCCGGCCCATTCCCAGATGCCGGCACCGGCCTTGCAGTGCGCTTCCGCGTCTTCGGCGGACAGCCATTGCGGCGCCGGCTGCTTGCCGGCGACGATGACGTTGATGCGGTTGTAGGTTTTCAGGCAATGGTCGGTGATCCACAGCAGCGTGTTGGCATCCGGCGGGAAATAGAGCCTGACCGTGTCGGCCTTCTTGTTGGCGACGAAATCGGCAAATCCCGGGTCCTGATGGCTGAAGCCGTTGTGATCCTGCCGCCAGACATGCGAGGTCAGCAGGTAGTTGAGCGAGGCGATCGGCTTGCGCCAGGCAAGTTCGCCGGAGGTCTTCAGCCATTTGGCGTGCTGGTTGACCATGGAATCGACAATGTGGATGAACGCCTCGTAGCACGAGAACAGGCCGTGGCGGCCGGTCAGCAGATAGCCCTCCAGCCAGCCTTGGCAAAGGTGCTCGCTGAGCACCTCCATGACGCGGCCGTCGCGGGAAAGATGGACGTCGTAAGGCTCGATCCGCTCCATCCAGACGCGGTCCGTAACCTCGAACACGTCGTCGAGGCGGTTGGAGGATGTCTCGTCCGGTCCCATCAGCCGAAAATTCCTGGCATCGGCGTTCAAGCGGATCACATCGCGAAGATAGCTTCCGACGGTCCGCGTCGCCTCCCCAACAGTACCGCCCGGACGCAGTACGTCGAGCGCGAGGCCTTTCCAGTCGGGAAGCACAAGGTCTTGTTTCAGCAGGCCACCATTGGCGTAGGGGATTGCGCCCATGCGTCTTGACCCCGTAGGCGCCAGCGCCGCGAGTTCCGCCAGGAGATGCCCGCCTTCGTCGAACAGCGTCTTCGGTTCGTAGCTGCGCATCCAGTCTTCGAGGATCTGGCGGTGCGCCGCGTCGCCGCGTGCGTTCGACACCGGGACCTGGTGCGAGCGCCAGAAATCCTCGACCTTCTTGCCGTCGACCTCTTTCGGCCCGGTCCAACCCTTTGGGCTGCGCAGCACGATCATCGGCCACAGCGGCCGCTCTCCCATCCAGCCCGCGGCTCGTGCAGGCTCCTGGATGGAGTGGATCCGGTCGAGCACGGTATCGAGCGTGCGGGCCATCTCCCGATGCATCGCGGCAGGCTCATGACCTTCCACGAAGAAGGTCTCGTAGCCATAGCCGAGGAACAGGCTGCGCAACGCCTCGTCTTCCATGCGGCCGAGGATCGTCGGGCTGGCGATCTTGTAGCCATTGAGATGCAGGATCGGCAGGACGGCACCGTCGGATGCCGGGTTCAGGAACTTGTTGGAATGCCAGGCCGCGGCGAGCGGGCCGGTCTCGGCTTCACCGTCGCCGACGACGCAGGCAACGACAAGGTTCGGATTGTCGAAGGCGGCGCCGAAGGCATGAACCAGCGCATAGCCGAGTTCTCCGCCTTCGTGGATCGAGCCGGGCGTCTCCGGAGCCGCGTGGCTCGGCACTCCGCCGGGAAACGAGAACTGCCGGAACAGCTTTCGCAGGCCGTCTTCGTCCCCGCCGACCTCGGGATAGATCTCGCTGTAGGTGCCCTCGAGCCAGGTGTTCGCGACCATTGCCGGGCCGCCGTGACCCGGCCCGCAGATGAACAGAACATCGAGACCACGTTCACGGATGATCCGGTTCAGATGCACATAGATGAAATTGAGGCCGGGCGTCGTGCCCCAATGGCCGAGCAGCCGCGGCTTGATGTGCTCGGGCCGCAAAGGCTCGCGCAAGAGCGGATTGTCGAGCAGATAGATCTGGCCAACCGAGATGTAGTTCGCGGCGCGCCAGTAGCGGTCCATCAGATCGATCTGGTCAAGGCCGGTTGTCTGCGCAGTGGTGCGGGCCTCGTCGTTCATGGAAATGCCTCCGGAATACCCTCGTCCGTCGGTATCTGGAGTGGCGTCGCCTCGGAGAAAGGATTTGCCTCGAAATAAGTTTGGGCGGGCGCTGCCCCTCGCCAGCAAAAGCCGATCGGTCACTTGGGAACCTCGAGGCTCGCCAACGGTTAGAGAGACGTGCGTAATCCAGGAATTCACGGGACCGCAATTCCAGGGACGTACGGGACATGAACCTAGTTGCCCTTGAGGACGCTTGGCTCATTGGGGCGGAGGGGTCTGCAAAAGGAGCAAAAAATGCTCGATCTCTCCGATGCCCGTGATCGTATGGTGGACGTCCACCTAAGCCGCCGTGGCATTCGCGACCGCAATGTCCTGCAGGCGATGCGGGAGGTTCCGCGCGAGGCTTTCGTCGATCCGGGCTTCGAAGAGTTCGCTTATGAGGATGGGCCGCTGCCGATCGCCGAAGGTCAGACGATATCGCAGCCCTTTATCGTTGCGTTCATGATCGAAATGGCGGAGATCGGAGCTGGTGACCATGTTCTCGAGGTCGGCACCGGCTCCGGCTATGCGGCTGCCGTAATGAGCCGCATCGTCGAACGCGTCTACACGATCGAGCGCCACGCCGCGTTGGCTGAAACGGCAAGGCAACGGTTCAAAAAGCTTGGCTACGACAATATCGAAGTCCGCACTGGCGACGGCACCAAGGGCTGGCCCGAAGCGGCGCCCTTCGATGCGATCCTGGTTGCCGCCGCTGGACCCGGCGCACCGCTCGCTCTGCAAGAACAGCTCGACGTCGCCGGCCGGCTTATCATCCCGGTCGGCGACGAATTCGACGCGCAGCGGCTGCTCAAGGTCACCCGGACCGGCGCAGCAACTTACACCGAGGAGGATTTCGGCGGCGTGCGGTTTGTTCCGCTGATCGGCGAGCAAGGCTGGGGCGAGCCAGGCAGCGACAGCCAAATAGCGGCCGATCTTCCGCACCGGCATCAGCGCAGGAGCAGCCTGCCGCAGATGATAGCGGCCGCAGCCGAACCGCTTCCGGATTTCGACGATCCGGCCTTCGGTGCGCTGTTCGACCGGTTTGCCGACCGCCGCGTCGTCTTGCTCGGCGAAGCCAGTCACGGTACGTCGGAGTTCTACCGTGCGCGCGCCGCGATCACTCGCAGGCTGATCGAGAAGCATGGCTTCACCATCGTCGCGGTGGAGGCCGACTGGCCCGATGCCGCGGCGATCGACCGCTACGTCCGCCATCGGCCGCCGCGGCCGGGCGCGGCGCCGCCGTTCCAGCGCTTTCCCACCTGGATGTGGCGCAACACCGACGTCGCGGCGTTCGTCGACTGGATGCGAGTGCGTAATGAGCGGATCAGCATATCCTCCCGGCGGGCCGGATTCTATGGCCTCGACATCTACAATATGGGCGGATCGATTGCGGCGGTCCTGCAATATCTCGACCGGGTCGATCCGCAGGCGGCGAGGATCGCGCGCGAACGCTATGGCTGCCTGACGCCGTGGCAGAACGACCCGGCCACCTATGGCCGTGTCGCACTCACCTCCGGTTACCAGAAATGCGAGAAGGCCGTGCTCGAGCAATGCCGGGAACTGCTTTCCAGGGAGCTCGACTATGCGCAGCAGGACGGTATCGATTTCCTCGACGCCACCCAGAACGCCCGCCTAGTCGCCGCCGCCGAGCGCTATTACCGCACCATGTATTATGGCGGCGCGCAATCCTGGAACCTGCGCGACACCCACATGTTCGAAACGCTGGAGCACCTGCTGCAGGCCCGCGGCCCGAATGCCAAGGCGGTGGTGTGGGCACATAATTCCCATATCGGCGATGCTCGCTACACCGAGATGGGGATCGTCAGGGACGAAGTGAACATCGGCCAGCTCTGCCGCCAGCGTCTTGGCGACGAGGTTGGCTTGATTGGGCTCAGTACGCATTCCGGGACGGTGGCCGCGGCGACCGACTGGGACGGCGACATGGAAGTGAAACTGGTGCGGCCTTCCCACAACGACAGCTATGAGCGGCTTTGCCACGACAGCGGCGTCTCGCCTTTCCTTCTCGATTTCGAGCGCGACGACACGCTGCGCCAACGGCTTCTCGAGCGCCGGCTGGAGCGCTTTATCGGCGTCATCTACCGGCCCGAGACCGAGTTGCACAGCCACTATGCGGATGCCTCGCTCGCCCGCCAGTTCGATGCTTTCGTCTGGTTCGATGAAACCAGTGCCGTGACGCCGCTTGGGCCGGAACATGCGGGGACAGGCCTTCCCGAGACCTATCCTTTCGGGCTTTAGCAGCTTGGGAAGCGGAAAATAGAAAGAAGGAGGTCACCGATGGCCGGAAGAAAGACTCATGAGCAGCAGTTGCGCATCATCGAAGAGCGCGAGAACACGAAAAACGCCGGCAAGGATTTCGACGCCGAAGCGGATTTGAAAAAGACCAGGCAAGAGCGCGAGGCGTTCCGGCGCGGTGCCGAGCTCAGATCGGACCCGAAGGATATTGCCGATCCCGACGATCGCAACATCATCCGCGGCGAGCACCAGGAAAGCGCCCACAACAAGCATCGCGCCGACCGCTGAACGGCCGGATCGCTTGACGTTAAGACAATACGGCGCCGGGTCCGTTCTCTGATCTGACGGATGCAGCGTTCGTAGCCGCAAATTGGCGAACGAGGACGCCGTCTTGATCTCCTCGGCGCTATTCGGCAAAAAATGTCGCGGCGACAGCAATTGAGACTAGGCTCAGCATCGCGAGGCCTGCCCTGGCGACATGCGAAGCCTCCCAGACGTTGCGCAAATCTCTCCAGTCGCCGGTCTGCTTTCGAGAGAACATTGAAAAAAACGTCGCGGCTGATTTCGGCATGGCAGTGTCTTGCACCCAGAAATTATTGACGGGATGCGTGACCAACCAATAGGTCGCATGCTCCGCCAGCAAGAAGACAAGCGCCGCCAAGGTCCACCAGAATCGGGCGCTTGGATAGGGCGTCAGGTAGAGCAGGACGGCGAGTGCAATGATGCCGCCGATCTCGGCGAACCCGCCGATCGTGAAGCCGGGATAGTAGATCGCCTGCACTGATCTGTAGGTGGCCTCCTTGAGACGCAACTTGCCGGGCAATTCCAGTGCGTGCGCGAGCGAGAGCGCCATCGAGACGGCGACCAGAAGAAGGGTGGCGATCATCAATGCGCGCATGTTCCTGCTCCCGATCATGCCAAGGTGCGCGCGTAGATAGGGTCGTTGGTGATCCGGTAAAGGCTATGACACCCGACGTCGCCGGCAAGCCGGTCGGGTCATTCCCCGATCTGGCTGGTAGACCGTTCGTGGAGCGTGGCGCCGGTCTGCGCGTCGACCGCGACCATGCTGACCTCGTAGCCCCAGAGCTTGCGGATGTGGCGCAGCGTGGCGTCGCGGCTGCCGCCTTCCAGCACGATGCCGTCCTTGACCTTGTGCTGCAGGCGCAGATGCCGGTCGCCGAGCAGGTCCACGTCCACCACCTGGATGTCCGGCCGGCTGGCGCCGATGTCGTAGCTGTGGGCGAGTGCGGCGCGGACGCTCTCGTAGCCGCGCTCATTGTGTATCGAGGCGACTTCGTAATGGGGGTCGTTGGCGGCATCGGCAAGCACAAAGAACCGCCATTTCCGTATCAGGGTAGGGCTCAGATATTGGCGGATGAAGGACTCGTCGCGATGGTTGGCCCAGGCGTCCAGCAAGGTCTGG
Source organism: Mesorhizobium sp. M0306 (assembly GCF_040321655.1). Lineage (NCBI taxonomy): Bacteria > Pseudomonadati > Pseudomonadota > Alphaproteobacteria > Hyphomicrobiales > Phyllobacteriaceae > Mesorhizobium > Mesorhizobium sp. M0306. The sequence continues at coordinate 213,920 of NZ_JAMYRY010000004.1, forward strand.
CGCCAGTCGCCATTGCCGGCGATATCGGGGAACCAGTCGCGGTCCTCGGCCGTCGGCGCGGTCGAGATGCGCTGGATGTCCTGCATCATGTCGAGACCCAGCGCGTAAGGGTTGATACCGGAAAAGCGCGGATCGTCGAACCCTGGCTGGAAGATCACGTTCGAATGGTTGCGCAGGATTTCCAGCATGGCACCTTCGCCGATCAGGCCGCGATCGAACAAAAGGTTCATCAGCGTGTAATGCACGAAGGTGGCGCAGCCCTCGTTCATCACCTGCGTTTGCCGTTGGGGATAGAAATACTGCGCGATGACGCGGACGATCCGGATGACCTCACGCTGCCACGGTTCCAGGATCAGGCTGTTCTTCTCCAGGAAATAAAGCAGGTTCTCCTCGGGCAGCTTGAGCGATTTCTTGCGCTCCGCCATGGTATCCGTCTCGCGGACCTTGGTGCCGTCCTTGGAAGGCGGCAGCGTGCGCCACAGATCGTTGTAGGAACGTTCCTCGTATTCCAGGCGCTCGCGAACCCCCTCGCGCTGCTTTTCCGACGACAGCTTCGGCGGCCGGTGATATCTGAACACGCCCTGTTCCATCAGCGCATGTGCGGCATCGAGGATCTCTTCCACCGCATCGACGCCGTGCCGCTCTTCGCAGCGGGCAATATAGCCCTTGGCGAAGTTGAGATAGCTGAGGATGGCGCCGGCGTCCGTCCACTGCCGGAAAAGATAATTGTTCTTGAAGAAATGGTTATGCCCGAGTGCCGCGTGCGCCGTCACCAGGGCCTGGAGGGCCATGGTGTTTTCCTCCATCAGATAGACGATGCAGGGATTGGAATTGATGACGAGTTCATAGGCGAGCCCTCGCCCGCCTTTGCGATAGAGCAATTCCTGGTAGAGGTAGTGCTTGCCGAAGGACCAGTGCCGGTACATTAGCGGCATGCCGACCGAGGAATAGGCGTCGAGCATCTGTTCGGACGAGATGATCTCCATTTGTACCGGATAGATGTCGAGGTGGAGCTCTTCGGTGGCGATCGCCTCGATGGTCTTGTAGGCGCGCGACAGCGTCCTGAAATCCCAGTCGGAACCGGAAAACAGCAGCCCGGATCTGCTCTCCATCAGCCCCCTCTTTCACCGCTCTTTTGATAACCCGGCTGTCTGGCGAAGAGTTGGCGGAAAACCGGGTAGATGTCGGCCGCCGTGGCGATGCGGCTCATCTGGAAATTCGACCATCTCAGCTTGACCGCACTGTAGGCACGCCATAGCGACGTGCCGTTGTCGGTAGCGCCGAAGATATGGCTCTCGCGCTCGTCGAGGATCTCGACATAGGCGAAATACTGGCAGAGCCGCATGATCTGTTCATCGAGAAGTGCGATACAGCGCTCGGAATCGGTGACGAAATTGTCGCCGTCCGAGGCCTGGGCGACATAGATGTTCCATTCGCGGCTGGGATAGCGTTGCTCGACGATGCGGTGCATCTCCTCGAGCGCCGTGGAAACCACCGTACCGCCGCTCTGGGTGTTGTAAAAGAAGGTTTCCTCGTCGACCTCCTGCGCCTCGTGCGTGTGGCGGATGAAGACCACCTCGGTCCGATCGTAGCGCCGCTTCAGGAACAGGTGCAGCAGCACGAAGAAGCGCTTGGCCAGATCCTTCTCGCGTTCGCCCATCGAACCCGACACGTCCATCAGGCAGAACATCACCGCGTTGGCGTTCGGCACCGGCTGGGCGTCGAAGCGGTTGAAGCGGATATCGACCGGGTCGACATAGGCGATCCGCTTGCGGCGACGCTCCAGCCGATCGAACTCTTCCTGCAGCGCCACGATGCGCTGGCGCATCTCGGCGTTTTGCGGCTTCGCCTCCAGCGACGCGATCTCCTGCGCGATCGCGTCGAGTTCCTCCTGCTTGGGGCGCCTGAGCGCTATGCGGCGGCCATGGCTGTTGCGCATCGTGCGCCCGACATTGATGTTGGTCGGCGAACCGGTCGCGGCAAAGCCGGCCCGGCGCGGCTTGAAAGCGAGGATCTCCTTGAGGTTGAGCTTGACCATGTCAGGCAGTTCGAGGTCCTCGAAAAAGAGGTCGAGCACCTCTTCGCGCGACAGCACGAAACGGAAATCGTCCTCCGATTCGGTTCTCCCCGGGGCGGATCCCCTGCCGCCGCCCTGGCCGGGCTTGGGCAGCCGGTCGCCTGGGGCGAAATGCTTGTTGCCGGGCAGGACGTGCTGGCGGCTGCCGCTGTTCCTGGCATCGTTGAAGCTCGGCTCGCCGGTGCCTCGCGCCGGCATCGAAACGGCATGCTCGGCGTCCACGTCGGCGATCTTGCCGGTGCGGATCTGATCGCGGATGGTGCGCTTCAACTCTTCGCGAGCCCGCCGCAGGAAACGCTGCCGATTGCCGAGGCTTTTGTCCTTCGGGTTCAGTCGGCGATCGATGAAGATCGGCATATGTTACCCCGGACTGGCTTCAACCCGCCTTGTTCACCCGCATGTACCAGTCCACCAGCCGGCGGACCTGGCGCTCGGTGTAGCCGCGCTGGATCATCCGCTGCACGAATTCGGTATGCCGCTTCTCAGTCACGCTGTCCTGCTTGGAGCCGAAGCTGATCACCGGCAGCAGGTCCTCGACCTGCCCGAACATCCGCTTCTCGATGACTTCGCGGAGCTTTTCGTAGCTTGTCCATGACGGGTTGCGGCCATGGTTTCTGGCCCGCGCGCGCAGCGTGAACTTCACCACTTCGTTACGGAAGTCCTTTGGATTGGCGATGCCGGCCGGCTTTTCGACCTGCGACAGTTCGTTATCCAAAACCTCGCGATTGAGGATCTGGCCGGTATCGGTATCCTTGTAGTCCTGATCCTCGATCCAGGCATCGGCATATGCGATGTAGCGGTCGAACAGGTTCTGGCCGTATTCGCTGTAGGATTCCAGATAGGCCTTCTGGATCTCGTGGCCGATGAACTCGGCATAACGGGTGGCCAGCTCCGACTTTATGAAATCGAGATAGTCCGCCTCGGTTTCCTTCGGGAACTGCTCGCGCTTGATCGCCTCTTCCAGGATGTACATCAGATGCACTGGATCGGCGGCCACCTCTTCGGTGTCGTAATTAAAAGTCTGCGACAGGATCTTGAAGGCGAAGCGGGTGCTGACGCCGGTCATGCCTTCATCGACACCGGCCGCGTTTCGGTACTCCTGGACCGACTTCGCCTTGGGATCGGTTTCTTTGAGGTTCTCGCCGTCATAGACGCGCATCTTGGTGTAGAGCGGCGAATTATCGTGTTCGGCCAGGCGGGTCGAGACGGTGAACCGGCTGAGGATATCGAGCACTTCCGGAGCGCAGGGGCTGTTAGCCAGTTCGCTTTCGCGCAACAGCTTCTCGTAGATCTGCCGCTCTTCGGTGACGCGCAGGCAATACGGCACCTTGACCACCAGAATGCGGTCGAGGAACGCCTCGTTGTTCTTGTTGTTCTTGAACTGCAGCCATTCCGATTCGTTGGAATGGGCAACGATGATGCCCTGATAGGGGAAAGCGCCGAAATTCTCGGTGCCGTTGTAGCTGCCTTCCTGGGTGGCGGTCAGCAGCGGATGCAGCACCTTGATCGGCGCCTTGAACATCTCGACGAATTCGAGCAACCCTTGCGTCGTCCGGTTCAGCCCGCCGCTATAGGAGTAGGCGTCCGGATCGGACTGGCTGAAGTTTTCCAGCTGCCTGATGTCGACCTTGCCGACCAGGGCCGACACGTCCTGGTTGTTCTCGTCGCCCGGCTCGGTCTTGGCGATGCCGATCTGGCGCAGCCTGGACGGGATCAGCTTGACGACGCTGAATTTGGAGATGTCGCCGGACAATTCGTCGAGGCGCTTGGCCGCCCAGGGCGAGATCAGGCCGTTCAGCCGCCGCCGGGCGATGCCATATTTGTCCTCCAAAAGGTCGCCCATGCGGTCGGGATCGAACAGCCCGAGCGGCGATTCGAAGACCGGGCTGACCTGGCCGCCGACCTTCAGCGTATAGATCGGACGCTGCTCCATCAGCCTTTTCAGCTGCTCCGCAAGCGAGGACTTGCCGCCGCCGACCGGGCCGAGGAGATAGAGGATCTGCTTGCGTTCCTCGAGCCCTTGCGAGGCATAGCGGAAATAACCGGCGATACGCTCGATCGTATCCTCCATGCCGTAAAAGTCGGCGAAGGTCGGATAGATCTTGATCGTCCGGTTCGAAAAAATACGGCCGAGCCGCTCGTCCTTGCTGGTATCGACAAAGGTCGGCTCGCCGATCGCCTCGACCATCCGCTCGGGTGCCGAGGCGTACATCGACTTGTCCTCGCGGCAGGCAAGCAGATATTGCTGGAGGCTTATCTCCTCCTGCGCCGCATTCTTGTAGACCTCGGAAAACAGATCGAAGACGTCGGATTGATTCTCACGCATGGTATTCCTCGCCCCGGAGCCGGTGTGGCTGCACGTTTGTCTCTTGAACAACCAAATGTTGGAAAGCCCTTGTGGTTCCCTTCACTTCGCAGAGAGTGCATGTGACCGAATGATAAGAGTTAGATAAGCGCGTCCTGAGTGCAGACAAGGCGTGGACCGTCCTGCTCGAGGCACAAAATCCTGAATCGCACCACGTCCTGCGGGCGACATCCAACAAGACGGAGGAACGGTTCGGGTCCTTTCCGGTTGTGAGGGAAAGGAGACGGTCGATGTCTGGGAATAGTTTGTGGTTGCTCGTTGTTGCAGGCGGTCCACTGCTTCTGGCAATTCTGATCGCCTACGCCCTGCTCACGCAGCGCCGTCGCGGCCCGGCGGAGCGCAGGGAAAGCGAGCGTGCGACCGAGCGCCTGTATCAGGAAAAGAAGGACTGACCGACGGGATCGCAGCTCAGCTGCCAGCAACCGCCAGCCCGGTCGCTTTTTCGGCGCGCAGCAGCATGCCAAACAGGTCGCGCGGCTCATCAGGATCGGCCAGAAGGTCTAGTTCCTCGAAAAGGCCGGTCCGCTGCAGCTGATCGCGGACGTAGCGCAGCGCGGAAAAATCCTCGATCGCAAAGCCGACGGAGTCAAACAATGTGATCTGTCGGGCATCCGTCCGGCCTGCTGCCTTTCCTGTCATCACCTGCCACAATTCGGTGATCGGATGATCCGCATCGAGCTGCTGGCTCTCGCCTTCGATGCGCGTCTGCGGCGGATATTCGACGAAAATGTCCGAGCGCAGCAGTATGTCGCGATGCAGCTCGGTCTTGCCCGGGCAGTCGCCGCCCACCGCGTTGATGTGCACGCCGGATCCAACCATGTTGTCGGTCAGGATTGTTGCCGACCGTTTGTCGGCGGTAACCGTGGTGATGATCTCTGCACCTTCAACGGCTTCCTGCGCCGACGCGCAGAGCTTGATGTCGAAACCCATGCCGGCAAGGTTCTTCATGCATTTCGCCGAGGCCGCCGGGTCGATATCGTAGAGCCGCAGCCTGTCGACGCCAAGCAGCGCCTTGAACGCAATCGCCTGGAATTCCGATTGCGCGCCATTGCCGATGATCGCCATGCACCTGGCGGCCTCGGGAGCGAGGTATTTCGCCGCGACGGCCGAGCTTGCGGCGGTTCTGAGCGCGGTCAGGATGGTCATTTCCGAAAGCAGCATCGGATAGCCGTTGCCGACATCGGCAAGCACGCCGAAAGCGGTTACGGTCTGGCGACCGTCACGCGTATTCTTCGGATGCCCGTTGACGTATTTGAACCCGTAGAGCTGCCCGTCGCTGGTCGGCATCAACTCGATGACGCCGTCAACGCTGTGCGAGGCGACGCGCGGCGTCTTGTCGAACAGCTCCCAGCGCCTGAAATCCTCTTCGATATAGGCGGCAAGCTCGACCAGGAAACGCTCGATGCCGATGGCAAGCACCAGCTTCATCATGCGATCGACGCTGACGAACGGGACGATGTTCAAATTGACGGTCATGGCTCAGAACCCCCTCGTCGGGCGATCCATGATCCGCCGGCCCATCAGGCTTGCGGTCAGGTCGACCAAAAGCGTGGCAGTGCGGCCGCGTTCGTCGAGAAAAGGGTTGAGCTCGACCAGGTCGAGACTGGTGACGAGGCCGCTGTCATGCAGCATTTCCATCGCCAGATGCGCCTCGCGGAACGTGGCGCCGCCGGGAACGGTGGTGCCGACCGCCGGGGCGATCGACGGGTCGAGAAAATCGACGTCGAGGCTGACGTGCAGCATGCCGTTGGCGGCGCTCACCCGTTCAAGAAAGGCGCGAAGCAGTTGCGCAATGCCGTGCTCGTCGATCGAACGCATGTCATGGACCGTCACGCCGGCTCTGCGCAACGTTTCCCGTTCCGCCAGGTCCACGCTGCGGATCCCCAGCGCGCATATGTGAGCCGGATCCACCTGCGCTGCAAGGCGGGGGAAATAGCCCTCGAAGCCGGGCTGCCCGCTGGCATAGGCCAGCGGCACACCATGCAAATTGCCGCTGGTCGTCGTGTCGAGTGTATGAAAATCGGGGTGCGCATCGAGCCACAGCACGAAGAGCGGCCGACCGGCATTCGCCGCCCGGCGGGCAATGCCGGCGAGCGTGCCGGCCGAAATGCTGTGGTCGCCGCCGAGGAAGATCGGCATCGCGTCGGCGCTCGCGGCATAGGCCGTTTCGCTGATTGCTGCCGTCCAGGCGGCAATTTCCGGCAGCGCCTTCACCGCCGCGTTGCCATGTACGACAGGGCGCATGTCGGCAGGGACGATGGTTCCGAGGTCGGTCAGCGTATGGCCGAGTTCGGTCAATGCGCTGGCCAGGCCGGCCGTGCGCAGCGCGCTCGGCCCCATCTCGCAGCCCATGCGGCCCGAACCAGCCTGGATCGGCGCCCCAACGATCGTGCAATGCATGCTCATATCCCACCGAATTGCGATGCCTTTATTGAAGCCGGCATCGCTGGCAGAATGAACATGTCAAATTGGCAAATTTGTCGAAGTGCCTTACCATTGTGGAATCATCTACTTCCGTTGTGAGCAATCATGGACCAGCTCGACGAGCAGATCATCACCTCTTTGCGGCACGACGCCCGGCGCAGCATTTCCGATCTTGCCATCAGCCTGGGTGTCTCCCGGGCAACGGTAAGGTCCCGGATCGAGCGACTTGAAAGGGACGGCGTCATCGTCGGCTACACCGTCATTCTGCGCGCCGACGCGGTCGATCAGCGCGTGCGTGGCATCATGATGATCGAGATCGAAGGCCACGCCGCCGATCGCGTCATCCGGGCGCTGGGCGGCTTCTCCGAGGTCTCGACCATCCACACCACCAATGGCCGCTGGGATCTGGTGATAGAACTCGGAACCCAGACCCTGAGCGAGTTCGACGCGGTGCTGAGACGTATCCGCCTGATCCCCGGAATTACCGGCAGTGAAACAAGCCTGCTCCTGGCAACGCCGCGCACCACCAAGGCGCGGCTGTGATCTTCGCCCTTGACCTGTAGCGGTAACGAAATCCGAAGCCACGGAACCTTCAATTGCCGCCGCGGTTACGATCGGCCGGCTTCCCCGATCGGCCCTCGGATCGCCTGGGTGACGACGGTATAACGCGTGATTTGACCCTCCTCGGGGTCCTCCCCCTGGAAATGGATCTCTGCGTTCAGCGGCAGCGGCGCAGTGCTGCCGAACTGCTTGACGGCGGAGACATGCATGATCTGCATGTCGGGGTCGCGCTTCATGGCGTCCATTGCTGCCAGCTCGGCGCTGCTGCTTCCACCGATCCGCCAGCTGGCTTCCAGCACACCCGATCGCCAGATGCCCAAGGAATCGACACCTTGGCCGATGTCGTAGTTGCGTCGCGAGGCGAAGAATCCGGGATAACGATCCATCGCTGCGTCATAGGTTCTCGCCTGCGCCACGGCCAAACCCAGCGCCGGAGATAGCCGCAGCTCATCCAGCGCCTCCCATCCGCCGCGCACGATAACCAGATCGGATCCGCCGTAAACGGGCTGTCCGTCGTTGTCGGTCGTCGTCCGCTGGGTGCCGTAATAGCTGATCGACAATTCGTCGATCGTGGTTCTGCCAACGCTCAGCGTAACGATGTCGCGAAGCTGCGTTTCGAGAACAAGGCCGTATTCGCTTAGGTCAGAGGATGGATATTGGTCCAGCAGCCTTTCGACATCGCCGACCGTCGCGGCGGTGTGCTGGTCGCGGCCCCGCGAAGCGCGCGGTGGCTTGAACCGGACCAGCCCGAGCTCCAGCAGACGTTGCGCTGCGCGCAGCGCGTCATGGCGTGAAAATGCAGTGTAGCCGGGCAGTACGGCCGCGGCGACGGCGCTGCCGAAGCCGGCGGGCCATTCTTTTGGCCGTGCCGCCGACCCGTCCACCAACTCGTGGGTTATGGCCTTGGTGGTTGCGAGGCGCCAGGGCACCACGCCGCCGAAGAGGTCGTCGGGCCCGTTGATGCCCAATTGGACCGCATCGGCAGCAAGCAGGCTGTCGTCCGGCACGAAATACAGCCCGCCGCTGTCACCGCCGCCATCACGAAGGCCCTGGCGGAAGGAAAATCCCTTCAACGCTGCAATCGTGCGCGCGACGGCAGCGACGGTTTCCCATTCGTGCGCGTAGATGGTCTCGCCGCCCGGCGCGGAGAATACGACCACAACACCTTTCGCCCCGCTTGGTTGCTTACCGCTTAGCCCGGTCATGTCGCGCCCTTCGTCCATTGCCGAGCCCATTGCCGTTATTCCGCGGCGATGCGTCCGAACCGAAAAACCCGCGTCCTCGGCGAATGTTCCGGGCAACGGCGCGCTATCCGGTTGGCCGAGTTGCGGCGCGGCTCATGGTTTTTATGCGGGAGCCTCAGACAGGGAGATGGATGTGCTCAAGGAGGCCGCGCCGCGCGCCCTGGGGGAGACCGAGGTCGCAGGCACATTCGAACGGGCTTGAGACCGAGCTCGCTGTCGCATGAACTGCGGCCAACGGCCGGTATAATCCCTAGCGGTTCACGTTCATGTTCGCGTTCATCGGCATCAAATTGTGGTCGAGATTGGCCATGATCCAGATCGAGCCGCCGATCACCAGCACAACGATCAGCACGCCGAAGGCAAGTGCCAGGGCGTTGTTGGTGTTGTCCGGCCCCGTCGTGATGTGCAGGAAGAAGACGAGATGCACGCCCATCTGGGCGATCGCCAGCACGACCAGCGCCACCGGAATGCCGGGTGCCCATATCAGGTTCGTTCCGAGCAACCAGAACGAGGCGATGGTCAGCAGCGTCGCCAGCCCGAGGCCGATCACATAGCCGCGTAACCCGGATCCGACCTCGATGTCGCCGAGGTATTCGTCACCCGGCGCCGTATCGTAGCGCTCCAGGCCATCGGTGTCGCGCCGTTGCGCGTGGCGATCGTCCGCATTGCTCATCGACTTGCTCCCAGGAGATAGACCACCGTGAACAGGGCGACCCAGATGATGTCGAGGGCGTGCCAGAACAGGCTGAAGCACATGAAACGCCGAAGAATATCGTCGCGGAATCCCTTGGCGAAGATCTGCGCCATCATCGTAAGCAGCCACAGCAGCCCCGCCGTGACGTGAAGGCCGTGGCATCCCACCAGCGTGAAGAACGCCGACAGGAAAGCGCTGCGCGTCGGTCCGGCACCGCTGGCAACCATATGCGCGAACTCGCGCAACTCGAGCAGGATGAAGGTGGCGCCGAGCACGAAGGTGACAGCCATCGCGACATAGAACCAGGAGCTTCGCCGCGCTGTCACGGCGAGGCTGGCGAGACCGCAGGTAAAGCTCGACAACAGCAAAGCGGCCGTCTCGATCGCGACGTTGCGCAGGTCGAACAGCTCGGCTCCGCTTGGTCCGCCCGCCGTCTTGCCCGCCAGCACGGCATAGGCCGCGAAGAAGGCCGAGAACATCACGATGTCGCTCAGAAGGAAGATCCAGAAGCCGTAGCCCACGACGATCCGGATCGGTGCCGGGCCGCTGTCGCCGTGGCCGGGTGCATGGCCGTGGCTGCGATGGCTAAGGCGGTAGGGGTCACGCTCTCGAACGTCGATCGCGGTCATGGCCTTGGCCCAGTATGAGTGGCCAGCGCCTCGCGGCGGGCACTTCGGTTGGCGCGGTCGATCCGGGCGACTTCGGCGGCAGGAATGACGTATTCGGGGATGTCGCGCCACGCGAATATGACGAAGGTGGCGAAAGCGCCGAGCGCGCCGAGCGCCACCATCCACCAGATGTGCCAGATGACGGCGAAGCCCATCACGGTCGCAAAGAAGGCGCAGATGAACCCGGTGGGACTGTTGCGCGGCATCTCGATCGGCTCGTATTCAGGCTCGTCGCGCAGCCGGTTTTGCTCGCGTGCCCGCTGCTTGATGTTCCAGTAGGGCTCTTCGCCCTCGACATGCGGAAGCGCGGCGAAGTTGAAGACCGGCGGCGGCGAGGGCGTGGCCCATTCCAGCGAGCGCCCGTCCCAGGGATCCCCGGTGGCATCTCGAAGCGCCGCACGCTGCCGGATGCTGACGACGAGTTGTATGATCTGCGCGACCACGCCGGCGGTGGTGATTAATATGCCGGCGCCGGCAACCAGCACCCAGGGATACCAAGCCGGCACGTCGAAATGCTGCATGCGGCGGGTCATGCCAAGCAGGCCGACAGCGTAGAGCGGCACGAAGGTGGCGTAGAACCCGATCAGCGTCAGCCAGAAGGCCAGCTTGCCCCAGCCCTCGTGCAGCCGGAAGCCGAATGCCTTGGGAAACCAGTAGGTATATCCCGCGAAGGCGCCGAACAGCACACCGCCGATGATGACGTTATGGAAATGCGCCACCAGGAACAGGCTGTTGTGGAGCAGGAAATCGGCCGGTGGCACGGCCAGCAACACGCCCGTCATGCCGCCGATGACGAACGTCACCATGAAGCCCAGCGACCACAGCATTGGCGTCGCGAAGCGGATGCGGCCGCCATACATGGTGAACATCCAGTTGTAGATCTTCACGCCGGTACCGACAGCGATAATGCTGGTGGCGATGCCGAACGCGGCATTGACGTCGGCGCCGGCTCCCATGGTGAAGAAGTGGTGCAGCCACACCATGAAGGAGACGATGCAGATGAAGAGCGTCGCGGCCACCATCGAGCGGTAGCCGAACAGCGGCTTGCTGGAGAACGTGGAGATAACCTCCGAGAAGATGCCGAACGCCGGCAGGACGAGGATGTAGACCTCGGGATGGCCCCAGGCCCAGATCAGGTTCACGAACATCAGCATGTTGCCGCCGGCTTCATTGGTGAAGAAATGAAAGCCGAAATAGCGGTCGAGCGTCAGCATCGCGAGCGTCGCGGTGAGGACCGGGAACGCGGCGACGATGAGCAAGCTGGCGGCGAGTGAGGTCCAGCAGAACATCGACATCCTGAGGTAACTCATGCCGGGCGCCCGCATCTTCAGGATCGTGGTGACGAAATTGATGCCGGTGAGCAGCGTTCCGACGCCCGCTATCTGCACTGCCCACAGATAATAATCGACGCCGACGCCCGGCGAGTAGGCGGTCTCGCTGAGCGGCGGATAGGGCAGCCATCCGGTGCGCGCGAATTCGCCGATCACCAGCGAGATGTTGACCAGCAGCGCACCGGTGGCGGTGAGCCAGAAACTCACCGAGTTGAGCGTTGGAAAGGCAACGTCGCGAACGCCGAGCTGCAGCGGCACGACCAGGTTCATCAGGCCGATGACGAACGGCATCGCCCCGAAAAAGATCATGATGGTGCCGTGGGCGGAAAAGACCTGGTTGAAGTGGTCGGGCGGCAGATAGCCGGGCGCCTGGAAGGCGAGGGCCTGCTGGGACCGCATCATGATGGCGTCGCTGAAGCCGCGCAGCAGCATCAGCAGCGCCAGCAGCGTGTACATCACGCCAATCCGCTTGTGATCGACGCTGGTGATCCATTCGCGCCACAGATAGGGGAAATGGCCGGCCAGGAAGACCCAGGCCAGCACGCCGAGGATTGCCAGGGCGACGACCGCCGAGGCGATCATCGGCAGAGGCTGATCGAACGGAATGACGTCCCAGCTCAATTTTCCGAGCATTGTCAGCCTCCTGTCTTGGGCAATACGCTCGGCTCGGGGCGACCGGCCTGGGGGCCGGGCGCGGGCGGAACGCCCTGCGTCGCGATTTCATGGAAAAGGTCCGGCTCGACCGAGCGATAGGTCGAAGGCGGCACGTCCAGGCTCTGTCTGGCCAGTTCCTGGTAGCTGGCCTTGTCGAGTGCCTGTCCCTGGTTTCGCGCCGAATTGACGAATGCATCGAAGGCGTCCGCCGCCACGGCATGCAGCACGAATTGCATGCCTGGAAAACCGTCGCCGCTGAAATGGGCCGACCGCCCATAGAATTCGCCCGGCTGATCCGCCTGCAGGTGAAGCTGCGTTGTCATGCCGTTCATCGTGTAGATCATGCCGCCGAGCTGAGGCACGAAGAACGCATTCATGACGCTTGCCGAGGTGAGCGAGAAATGCACCGGCCTGCCCGCCGGCACCACAAGCTGGTTGATGCTCGCGATATTCTGCTCGGGGTAGATGAACAGCCATTTCCAGTCGAGCGAGACGACCTGCACCTCAAGCGGCTTTTGCTGGGAATCCAGCGGCTTCATTGGATCGAGGTCATGCGACCCGATCCAGATGATGCCGCTCAGAAACAGGATGACGAGGATGGGGATCGACCAGACCACCAGTTCGATGCGTCCGGAATAGGCCCATTCCGGCAGATACCGCGCCCTTGTGTTGGTCTCCCGGAACCACCAGGCAAAACCGAGCGTCGCCACGATCGTCGGGACGACGATGGCCAGCATGATGGCGACCGAATTGAGCAGGATCGTGCGCTGCGCCGCGCCGACTGGCCCTTGCGGGTCGAGCACGCCGCCCTGGCAGCCGGCAAGCAGCCCAGCAAGTAGCCCAGCAAGTAGCATCGTCGCGCCGACGCGGCCAAAACGGATGACGGCACAATTTCGAACGATCGCCCTCAGCAACATGAAATCTCGCCGTTTCCTGAAAACCGATTGGAACGTCGCAGGCAGCGTGGCTGCCAACCCCGAATGTGCGCGCCGGTATGCTCCTGGCGACAGTTTCTTCATGCACGCGGCTCCGGCTGGCAGAACCACATGCGGCGGACGTCATCGTTAAGCGGTCGACCTGTCGAGAACCCCTCCAAATCCTAAAAACCAGCGGCAAATCTTAAGAAACCAGAAACAGTACCCAGATCGAAGTTATCGCCAGAAACGTGGCGAATGCCAAGGCGGTGAACCGGTTCATGGCCGCGCCCACAGTTGGTCCATTTAGTCCGCTCCCTGCGACTCGTCGCTGAATCCAGTGACGCTGCCCAATGACGCTGCTCTGAATGGTTGCGCCAACCGAACGTATGTTCGTCGCGAAGGTTCCAAAAAGCCAGATCCAACGCAGCCTTTGGTTGCAGTCCGGCGGCCACGCGATGCGCATCAGGGCCGCATGGGCGGCTCTCCTGCCTAGCGGAAGCCGAGGTCGGCTTTGCGTATGTAAAAATTACTTGTCTAGGTAAAAATAGTTGCTACTAATCGGCTGGGCCGACGCATGGCCGGTTCAGGAGGAATTACGGCATGACAAGACTGCGCGGCCTCGCGTGGGATCACCGACGCTGCTGGGGTCCGCTCGACGCCAGCATCGGGCCGTATTGTGCCGCCAATCCCGGCCTTGAGATCGAATGGGACCGCCGCAGCCTTTACGAGTTCGGCGAGGGCGCGCTTGGTCCGGTGCTCGACGCCTATGATCTCGTCGTGTTCGACCATCCGTTCATCGGCGATATTGCCGAAGGCGGGCTGATGGTGCCGTTCGATTTGTCGGCTGAGCAGCGCCGCGGCTTCGAACAGGATTCAGTTGGCGCATCCTGGCAATCCTACGCAAGGGACGGGCGCCAATGGGCGTTGCCGATCGATGCTGCCTGTCAGGTTGCCTCGTATCGCCCCGATCTCGTGGAGCGCTACGGACCGCTGCCGCGCAGCCATGACGAGGTGCTGGAGCTCGGCCGGAGCGCCTTGAAGGACGGCAAATGGCTTGGGCTGCCATTGGTGCCGACTGACGCCATGTGCCTGCTTTTGACGCTCGGTGAGCCCCGCGACGGCGGCGACGAGTTCATCGCCAGGCAAAAAATCGAGCAGGCCGTCGGGCAGTTGCGCCAGCTTGCGGCGCTGTCGCATCCGAACTCGCCGAAATGGAACCCGATCCGCTGCTACGATCATATGATCGCACATGACGACGTGGTCTACGTGCCGTTCGCCTTCGGCTATGTGAACTATGCCTCCAAGGCAGACAGGCCGTATCTGCGCTTCGCCGACGTGCCGACGCCGCGATCCGCCGGCGCCTTGCTCGGTGGCGCCGGCATCGGCGTCAGCGCCCAATCGAAACACAAGCAGGCAGCCATCGATTACGCGCTGTTTCTGTGCTCGCCCGGCTATCAGCGTGGCGACTATGTGAAATCCGGCGGACAGCCGGGATCGCTGACGGCATGGCAAGATGGCGAGGTCAACGCTCTCTCAGGCGGCTTCTTCGCGTCGACGCTGGCGACGATCGAAGCCTCCTATCTGCGCCCGACCCATCCGGGCTTCATCAGCTTCTTCCGCCAATGCGCCCCTCATGCCGCGGCGGCCATCGCCGGCGAATTGCCGGCGGCCGAGCTCGCAGATCGGCTGAACCGGCTCTATCGCGAGACCAGGCATGGCCAGCCGCAACGGAGCGTCGCGTAATGGCCACCGATATTGCCCAGATCGTCGACGAAGGCGAAAGCGGCCGCAACGGCTACCGCGTGCCTGCGGTGGAGAAGGCGCTCGACATCCTGGAATTCATGGCTGCCAGCGGCGAGCCGCTGACCCAGACCGAGATCGCCACGGGAATGGGGCGCTCCATTCACGAGATCTACCGCATCCTGCTGCTGCTGGAGAAGCGCGGCTACATTTTCCGGACGCAATCGGACCGCTTTCGCCTGTCGCTGAAGCTGTTCGAACTGGCGCATATGCATCCGCCGGTAAACCGCCTGGTCGAATGTGCGCTGCCGGTGATGCGCGGCCTTGCCGCCAATGCCGACCAGAGCTGCCATCTGGTCGTGCGCGAAGGTGAGAGCGCACTGGTCGTGCTGCAGATCGATTCGCCTTTGCCGATGCGTTATTCGGTTGCCCTTGGCTCGCATTTCCCGATCCTCGAAACGAGTTCCGGCGCGGTGCTGCTGGCGCATTCGAGCCGCGCCGAGCGCGACCGCATCGTCGAGCGGATCGTCGCTGCGGGCGAGGGCCAAGGCAGCCGGGCGGAAATCGAAGCGCGCCTGAACGAAGTCGCAAGGCTCGGCTATGAAATGCGCGCCTCGCTGGCTGTCGAGGGCTGCACCAACATCTCGATGCCGGTGCGCGACCATACCGGTACGGCCATTGCCGCGCTCACCGTCCCGTTCCTGCCGCAAAAGGCCGCGCGCTTCGATCGCAAGACCGTCTTCGAACGAACCAAGGCGGCGGCCGAGACGATATCGGCGGCGCTGGGCGCGGGCGAAGCTGCCGCCTCTTCACGTGCCGACCCGGAACGGCGGGACTATCCGTTCAGCAACTGACAAGAAATACAGGGAGAAGAAACATGAACTGGTCCAAATCGAAGCTGTTTGCCTCGGCGGCCGCGCTGGCTCTGAGCGCCGCCGCGGCACACGCCGAAAACATGCCTAAGCGCATCGGCTACGTCACCAATTATGCCACGCACGAGTGGTATCAGAACGTCATCAAGGGCATGCAGGCCCGCGCCAAGGAACTCGGCATCGAGCTCGAGGTGCAGGACGCCAATCTCGACATCGCCAAGGAGGTTTCCGCCGCCGAAGACTTCATGGCCAAGGGCGTCGACGTGCTGATTGTCACGCCCGTCAACGAGGAGGGCGTGGTGCCGCTGCTGCGCCAGGCGAAATCCAACAACGTTCCGGTCGTGCTCGAAGGCAATCCGGTCAAGGGCATGACCACAATGGTCGCGATCTGCGACTACGACACCGGCTACACCGCCGGCGTTGAAGCCGGCAAATACGCCAAGGAGAAGCTCGAAGGCAAAGCCAAGGTGATGAATGTCGGCCTGCCGCTGCTGTCCGCCACGGTGCTGCGGTCGCAGGGTTTCATGGACGGCCTGAAGACCATCATCCCCGACGCGGTCATGGTCCACGACCTCGACGGCGGCGGCAATCCCGATCGCGCGCTCGAGGTCTCTTCGGCGGCACTTGCCAAGAACGCCGACATCAACATCATCTACGGCATCAACGATTCCTCGTCGCTCGGCGGCCTTCAGGCCTGGAAAGCAGCCGGCAAATCGCAGGACGGCCTGTTGACGGTCGGCACCGGCGGCGAAGGCCTCGCCTTCATCAATGCGATGCAGAACGAGCCGTCCTACCGCATCGAAGCCGCGATGTTCCCGGAAAAGGAAGGCTACACCGCCATCGATGCAGCGGTTAAGCTCTTCAACGGCGAAGAGGTGCCGGAACACATCGTCAGCCCGACCGCGCCGATGAACGGCGACGACTGGAAGAAGTTCTACGAGTACGACGGCACCACACGAACGATCAAATGGGATGCCGTCAATGCGCTCCAGCCGCCGGAAAAGTGCATGAAAACCTCGGCTGACCTGAAGAAGTAAGGATACCGGGTAGCCCTTCCCGCACGGCGGGAAGGGCATCGGACCGGATGCAGACGGCAAAACAGGTCAACCGCCCTGTTTTGGCCGGCAAGTTCCAAACGGCGACGGCACCCGGTGCTGCCCGAAAATGAAATGGACATGAGCGAGCTTACGCAATTCTCCGCGCCAAGGCGTTTCATCGGCGGCCAGCTGCTGGGCAGCAGCCAGCTGGTGCTCGGCGTGATCCTGGCCGTGCTCTGCATCGCCATTTCGATTGCGGCGCCGCAATTCTACTCCGAGGCCAATATCATCGCCATCCTGCGCCAATGCGCGCTGGTGCTGATCGTCGCCTCGGGCATGACGATGCTGATCATCACCGCGGAGGTCGACCTGTCGGTCGGTGCATCGCTGGCGTTTGTCGGCTGCATCGGCATGGCCGTGCTCAATTCAACGCACAGCCTGACGCTCGGCCTGCTGGCGGCGCTCGCCTTTTCCGGTGCGGTCGGCCTGTTCAACGGCCTGGTTGTCACCAGGCTCAAGGTGAACTCGCTGATCGCCACCATCGGCACCATGATGATGCTGCAGGGCGGCGTCTATCTGTTCACGCGTGAAGCGGTGCAGAACCACCACCGGCTTGCAAGTTTCACCGATCTCGGCGCTGGCTATATCGGCGCGATCCCGCTGCCCGTAGTCATTGCCGCGCTGATTTTCGCGCTGGCCGCGGCAACGCTACGCTTCACCACGCTCGGCCGCTATCTCTACGCGGTCGGCGCCAATGAGCGCGCGGTTCGCCTCTCCGGCGTGCGCTCGCAACGCTTGAAACTCTTCGCCTTCGTCGTCACCGGCCTTTGCGTCGGCATTGCCGGCATGATCCTGTCGTCGCTGATGAATGCCGGCCAGCCGACCGCCGGCCGCGGCTTCGAGCTGACGGTGATTGCCGCGGTCATCCTCGGCGGCACCAGCCTGCTTGGCGGCCGCGGCTCGCTGCTCGGCACATTGCTTGGAGTGCTGGTGCTGAAGGTCATCGACAACGGCATCATCATCCTCGGCTGGAACCAGGATCTGCAGATGGTGGTGCCGGGAATCGTCATCATCCTGGCGACCTATCTCGACATCGTGCGGAACAGAGCCAATGTCGGTTGATTTCCTCCACCCCGGCGAAACCGTGGCTGTCGACAGAAGCGTGCCGGCGCTGGAGATGCGCGGCATCGGCAAGCGCTTTCCCGGCGTGGTGGCGCTGGACAATGTCGACCTGACCCTGGAACCCGGCAAAATCCACGCCCTGATGGGCGAGAACGGCGCCGGCAAGTCGACGCTGATCAAGATCATGGCCGGGGTCTACGGCAAGGATGCCGGCACCATCCGCCTGCGCGGCCGCGAGGCCGACATCAAGTCGCCGCGCGACAGCCTGAAAGAGGGCATCAAGGTGGTGTTCCAGGAGATCGCGCTGATCGCCGAATTCAGCGTCGCCGAAAACATCTTCCTCGAAGGCTATCCGACCGGCAAGGGCGGCTCGATCGACTGGAAGAAGATCCGTGCCGATGCGGCCGCTCTGTTCAAGCGCATCGGCTTCAACGTCGACCCGGCGGCACGCACGGGATCGCTGCCGGTCAGCCAGCAGCAAATGGTCGAGATCGCCCGCGCACTCGCCCATGAAGCAGGCGTCGTCGTGATGGACGAGCCGACCTCCTCGCTGACGCCGAACGAGGTCTCGCTGCTGTTCACCGTCATTCGCCGGCTGGCCGCGCTCGGCATAGCCGTGCTCTATGTCAGCCACAAGCTCGACGAGGTCTTCGAGATCGCCGACACGGTGACCGTGCTGCGCGACGGCCGCCACGTCTCGACCAGGCCGATCGGCGAGCACACCAACGATACGCTGATCCAGGACATGATCGGCCGGCGCATCGAAAACCTGTTCCCGCGCAAGCGCGGCGCGCCGGGCAGCAAGGTCGCGCTCTCCGTTGAAGGGCTCAGCACCGCCAAAAAGCTGAAGGATGTGTCGTTCGAGGCGCATGCCGGCGAGGTTCTCGGCTTCTTCGGCCTGATGGGGGCAGGCCGGACCGAGCTCGCCAAGGCCATCGTCGGTTACGACCCGATCACTTCCGGCGCCATTTCGGTCGATGGCAGCCGACTGCTGCCGCACGACACGCACACCGGCGTCCAGCTCGGCATCGGGCTGCTCACCGAGGATCGCAAGAGCGAAGGGCTAATGGGCGAGCTGCCGGTCTACCAGAACGCCAGTCTCGCTTCGCTCGGTGCCTTCGCCAGAATGGGCTTCGTCGACAAGGCCAGCGAACGCAAGGCGGTGCAGGACTATGTCGACCGTTTCCGTATCCGGACGCCCAGCCTGTTCCAGCAGGTCAAGAACCTGTCCGGCGGCAATCAGCAGAAGGTGCTGATCTCGCGCTGGCTGATGCGCGGTCTCAAGGTGATCGTCGTCGACGAACCGACCCGCGGCATCGACGTCGGCGCCAAGTCGGAGATTTTCGCGCTCATCGACCGGCTCGCAGGCGAAGGCCTGGCGGTCGTCATGATGACGTCCGAAATGCCCGAACTGCTGGGGCTTGCAGACCGCATCGCGGTGATGTGCGAAGGCCGCCTCACCGCGATCATGCCTCGCGACGAGGCCACGCAGGAGAACATCCTCAATGCGGCGATCGGATAAGATGATGGCACTTCGCAAAGGGAGCAAGTAATGAGCCTTGCAGGCACCCGGTCCATCGAAGCCGCGCCGTCCATGCTGGCGCGGTTGCTGGCGCGGCAGGAACTGGCGCTGCTCCTCTGCCTCATCCTGGTGATCGCGTTCTTTTCCTTCACCGCCGAGAATTTCTTCTCGGTGCGCAACATCACCAATGTGCTCGGTCAGGCTTCGCTGGCGCTGACCGCCGGCATCGGCTGCGCCATCGTCTTCATCTCCGGCGAGGTCGACATCTCGATCGGCTCGCTGCTGGCGACGATCGCGCTGCCGCTGATCATCATCATGAACGACACCAACTCGCTTGTGCTCGGCATCAGTGGTGCGCTGCTGTTCGGGCTGATCATCGGCGTTGTGAACGGCTATCTGACGGCCTATGCCGGCATCAACTCGCTGATCGTGACCCTGGGCACGATGTTCATCATGCGCGGCGGTGTCTACCTCTACACCGGCCAGCGCGCTATCCCCGACGATGCTGCGCTCGACAGCTTCATCGCGCTGTCGGACGGCCGCCTGTTCAATGTCGTTCCCTATTCGGCGGTCATCGCCATCGTCCTGCTCGTCGTCTTCGCCTACATGATGCAGCACCGGCCGTTCGGACGGCAGATCTATGCCGTCGGCGGCAATCCGGAAGTGGCACGGCTGGCGGGTTACGACGTGCGCCGCGTCAAGTTCATCTGCTTCATCATCAGCGCGCTGCTGGCAACGGTCGCAGGCATCATTCTGGCCGCCCGTGTCGGCTCGGCGCAGCATACGGCCGGGCTGAATTTCGAGTTCCAGGTCGTCGCCGCCACCGTGCTCGGCGGCGTGAGCCTTGCCGGCGGCATCGGCAGCCTGACCGGCATGGCGCTCGGCGTGCTGATCCTGCAGTTCCTCTCCAACGGGCTGCGTGGTCTCGGCCTGCCGACCGAGTGGCAACTGGTCATCACCGGCATGATCATCATTGCCGCCGTCGCCTTCGACGAAGCAAAGCGCCGGCGCGCCATTGGAGGCTGATATGGATCGTCTCAAAGGGAAAACCGCAATCGTCACCGGCGCCGCCGACGGCATCGGCCACGCGATCAGCGAGGCGATGGCAAGGGAAGGCGCGCACGTCTTCCTCGGCGACATCGCCGACGAGAAGGGCGAAAACTTCGCAGCCGAGCTGCGCGCCGCCGGCCACCGCGCCGACTACATCCACTGCGACGTGGCGGAGGAGGCCGACATCGCCGCCCTGATAGACGGCGCGGTCGGCAAGACCGGCCATCTCGACATTCTCGTCAACAATGCCGCCATCGCCATCGGCGGCATGCCGGTTCACGAAATGACCGACGAGCAGTGGCACCGGCTGATCGCGGTCAACCTGACCAGCGTGTTCCGCGGCTGCAAATATGCGCTGCCGCATATGATCGCGCAGAAATCCGGCTCGATCATCAACATGGCCTCGGCACAAGGGCATATCGGGCTTGACGGCTGGACCGCCTATGCCGGCGCCAAGGGCGCGGTGATGGCAATGACGCGCCAGATGGCGGTCGAGTTCGGTCCGCTCAACATTCGCGTCAACTCGATCTCGCCCGGCACCATCAACACGCCGATGAACGACAAATTGGTCAAGGAGATCGGTGGCAACCTCGCCAAGGCCTGGGTAAAGATGCATCCGCTCGGCCGCATCGGCAAACCGTCCGAAGTGGCCGAAGCCGCCGTCTATCTCGCCTCCGACGCTGCCGGCTTCACCACCGGCACCGACCTGCGCGTCGATGGCGGCCTCACCGCGGCACCCCGCTACGTACCCGACCTGCTTTGACAACCAACGAGACAAAAATGAACAAGGCCCTCGAAGGCGTCCGCATTCTCGATTTCAGCCATCTGCTGCAAGGGCCGTTCGCCACGCAGCTGCTCGGCGACATGGGCGCCGACATCATCAAGATCGAGCGTGCCGGCGCCGGCGACATGTTCCGCGGCATGACCTTCTTCGCCAAATGGGTCGGCGGCTCCGAAAGCCCGAACTTTCTAGCCTGGAACCGCAACAAGCGCTCCATCGCGCTCAACCTGAAAAGCCGCAAGGTGCATGCCATCATCATGGACATGGCCAAGAAGGCGGATGTGGTGGTGCAGAATTTCCGCCCTGGCGTGCTCGCCAGGCTCGGCTATGGCTACGAGGATTTCAGGGCGGTCAATCCCGGCATCATCTATTGCTCGGGCTCCGGCTATGGCGAGGAAGGCCCCTATGTCGAACGCCCCGGCCAGGACATGCTGATCCAGGGACTGTCCGGGCTGATTTCCAACACCGGCCGCGGCGATCAGGCTCCTGTTCCGGCCGGCGCCGGCCTGGCCGACCAGATCGGCGCCATGAACATGGTCTACGGCATCCTGTCGGCGCTCTACTATCGCGAGAAGACCGGCAAGGGCCAGAAGATCGAGGTCAATCTGCTCGCCGGCATGCTGGCGCATCTCAATCAGGAATATGTCGCGGTGCTCAATCTCGGCGAGGATTTCGTGCGCCCGAATTCCGGCATCGGCCACCCCGGCATGCAGGCGCCGTTCGGTATCTACGAAGCGAAGGACGGCGGCTATGTGTCGATCGCCATGAGCCCGTTCAAGACGCTGTATGAAGTGCTGGAGGCGCCGCAGCTTGCTGTCTACGACGATCTGAAGACGCTGTTCGACAAGCGCGACGAGGTGTTCGACAAGGTCAACGCCGAGACCAGGAAGTTTGCCACGCAGGAGCTGCTGGCGCGGCTGCTCGCAGCCGACATCTGGTGTGCCGAGGTGAAAGACATCCGCCGCGCGGCCGAGGATCCGCAGGTCAGGCACCTGGGCATGATCACCAGCTACGATCATCCGCGCGGTGGCAAGGTCAGGGTGGTCGCACCGGCGGTCAAGATGAGCGAGACGCCGGCTACCATAGAGCGGCCGGCGCCGCTGGTCGGCCAGCATGGCCGCGAGATACTGGCCGAGTTCGGCCTCTCCAGCGGCGAGATTGCAGCACTTGAGGCGTCCGGCGACATGACCGTGGATGCTGCCTGACGATGAGCGTTTACCAGACACTCACCTTGGAAATATCCGGGCGCGTCGCAGTAGTCACCTTCCGGCGCGCCGATCAGCTCAACGCCATGAACCGGCTGATGCAAAGCGAGATCACCGAAGTTTTCGAGGCGCTGTCGCGGGATGACGGGGTCGGCGCGATCGTGGTGACCGGCGAGGGGCGCGGCTTCATGGCCGGCGCCGACATCAAGGAATACGCCGCCCAGACAGCTATCGAGTTCGACGCCTTCCAGGCCGCCGGCACGCGCATGTATGCGGCTATCGAGCAGAACCGCAAGCCGGTCATCGCGGCGGTCAACGGCTTTGCGCTCGGCGGCGGCATGGAGCTGGTGCTGTGCTGCGACCTCGTCATCGCCAACCAGTTCGCGAAGCTCGGCCTGCCCGAGATCAAGCTCGGGCTGATCCCCGGCGGCGGCGGCACGCAGCGCAGCGTCCAGAAGCTCGGCCGCAACCGCGCCAATCTGCTGCTGATGACCGGCGCCATAGTGCCGGCTTCCGAGTTCGTCGGCGCCGGGCTGGTCAACGAGATCGTCGATGCCGAAAGGCTGATGCCGCGGGCGCTGGAACTCGCCGAGATGATCGCCGCCGAACCAGCCGCAGCGATCGAGGGGCTAAAAGCGCTGACAGCGCATGCCGTGTCGGGCGATCTGGCCGGCGGCCTTGCCATGGAGCGCGATGCCCTGGGTGGCCTCTACCGCAGCGAGCTCGGCCAGCGTCGCGTCAAGGAATTTGCTGAAAAGAGCGCGGCGCGGCCGAAGGCTGCGAAATGACGTCCCTGGTCAAGCCGAACCGGCCGCGCTTCACCGACGTCGAGGGCCTGGCTGCGATGGTCGGCGGCGGCGACGTCTTCGGTGTCGGTGGCCATCATTTTGCCCGGCTGCCGATCGCCTTGTTGCGGGCCATCGCCCGCTCGGGCGTCAAGCACCTTCGCTATGTCTGCTGGGCCGGCGGCCTGCCACTCGAACTGCTTCTCGAAGCGAATGCCGTGGCGGAGGTCGATATCTGCTTTTCCAGCCTCGATATTTTTGGCTTGCCGCCGCGCTTCCGCGCGGCTGCCGAGACCAATGCCGTGCCGGTCCGCGACTGGACGGCGCTGGCCATGATCCAGGCGTTGCGGGCCGCGCAGCAGAACCTGCCGTCGATGCCGTTTCAGCTTCCGGAGGGTTCGGACATGCTGGCGCGCGTGCCCGGCGCGATCGCCGTGCCCGATCCGATCGCGGGAATCACGACCGGGATCATCCCGGCCTTGCGGCTCGATACGTTCGTCGTCCATGCCCAGCGTGCCGACGAGAGCGGCAATGTCCAGATCATCGGGCCACGAGCGCTGGATTTCGCCATGGCCGGCGCGGCGCGCCAGGTGCTGGTCACGGTTGAGGAAATCGTCCCGGTCGGAGCGCTGCGGTATGATGGCCGGCAGAGCATTTTGACCCGCAATCAGGTGTCGGCGATCGCCCTGGCGCCAGGCGGTGCCTATCCCGCCTCCTGCCTGCCATTCTATGTGACGGATTATCAAGCGTTGGCGGGGGCGTTCGCGGCCAAGGAAATACCTTTGTCGGACAGCCTGAGTATGCCTTCGGAAGGCGTGCCGGAGCGGGTTCAAGACGCTGCAAAAGTCCGCGCTGAAACAGTCCTCGCAATGCCCGGGCTCGTGCACGGCGAAAAGGAGGCGTCCATCGACGAGATCATCGCCGCCCGCATCGCCGCTGAGCTCGACAATGAGAGCTTTGCCAGTGCCGGCGCGGTGTCGCCGCTGGCCAATGTCGCCTACCGGCTGGCCAAAGCGACGCACGCGCCGGACATGATCATCGCCACCATGAGTTGCGGCCATCTCGACATAGCGCCGAGCCCGATGATCCTGTCGCTGATCGAAAGCCTCGATTGCGAGACGGCGGTGGCGCATGCCGGCGGCGATGACACCTATTCGACCTACTACCAGGCCGGCGCGGTGACGCATGAGATCGTCGGTGCCGCGCAGGTCGATCGAGGCCGGCGCGTCAACACCATTGCGCTGCGCAAGCGCGACGGCAGCCTCATCCGGCTGCCCGGGCAAGGCGGCATGGCCGATGTCGCCAACATGCACCGCGATTATCTGCTCTACGTCCCCCGCCATTCCGTTCAGTCGCTGGTCGAGACGGTCGAGATCGCCAGCTCGGCGCGCGGCCTGCTGACTGAGGCCGAGCGCGAGCCGATGGGCTATCGGACCGGCGCGGCATTGGTGTTCACGGACCTTTGCGTGTTTCGGCTCGACCAGGAGAGCCGGCAATTGGTCGTCGTCGAGACCATGCCGGGCGTGACGCGCCAGCAGGTCCAGGATGCCACCGGCTTTGCCCTGACATTCGATGCCGATTGCCGCGAGGTTGCGCTGCCCTCGAACGAGACGCTCGACATCCTGCGAAACCGCATCGACCCGCTCGGCCTGCGGCGCCTCGAATTCGTCAGCGCCAAGGAGCGTGGCGCGCTGATCGCCGAGATCCTGGCGGCCGACCGGCTGATGGTCGAGCGCTGTATTGCCGCGCAGCGGTCGCATACCGCAACAGGCTGAAGAGGGGGCGGCGCATGGCAAAGCCGTTGCTCGAAATGTCGGCCGCGAAGGTCTTCTTCGATGGCATCTTCACCAGCCCGCGCGTCGCCCATCCGGAAGGCGTGGCCATCCATCGCGACGGCTCGATCTGGTGCGGCACCGAAACCGGCGACCTGCTGCGCCTCGCCGCCGATGGCAGCTCGGTCGAACGCATGGGCGGCACGGATGGCTTTCTGCTCGGTATAGCCTTCGATAGCGCGGGAAACTGTTTTGCCTGCGATTTGAGACATTCGGCGATCTTTCGCTGGAATGCCGCGACGGCTGATATGACGCGCTTCGCTTCGGCCGGCATTCGCGTGCCGAACTATCCCGTGATCGACGAGGCGCGCGGCTGGCTCTACGTTTCCGACAGCGTAGGCGAAGACAACCGCTCCGGCATCTTCCGCTATGATTTGAAGACCGGCGAAGGCGGCCTGTGGTGCAGCGAGGCCATGGCCTTCGCCAACGGCATGGCGATGGCGCCGGGTGGGAATGGGCTTTACGTCGTGGAAAGCCATGCGGCCTGCGTCAACTATGTGCCGATCCGTGCCGACGGCACGGCAGGACCTCGCCAGCTTGTCGTGGACGGCGTGAACAACGTTCCAGATGGCGTCGCCTTCGCGCCGGACGGTTCGCTGTTCATCTCATGCTACGAGCCGAGCCGCATCTATCGTTGGCGAAAAGATAGCGGGCTCGAGGTGCTGATCGAGGATCCGGCGGCAACGACGCTCGCCCATCCCACCAACATCGCCTTCAAGGGCGACAAGCTCTACACCGCAAATCTCGGCCGCTGGCACATCACCGAGATCGACTTGAGGGCGATTTCCTAGATCGGGCCGAACCGGGCGGCGGTCGCCAGGGCTATCGGAGCTGGCCGTGACTGGAGCGGATGCGCAACACCTGCACCCTCGACGGCAGCTCGATCAGGAACTCTTCGTCCCGCTCCAGATGGTGGATTTTTGTCGGATCGCCGCCGGTGAACGCCGCCATCGCCTCGATGTTTTCCCAATAGGAAATCGTCACGAATTCCGAATGGGTCGGCGTGTCCTCGCGAAAGGTCTGCACGCCCAGTGCCTTCTGGATCAGCGGCTTGATGCCGGCCTCGTAATTGTAACTCTCGTACGCATCCGCCTTTTCAGGCACGGTTCTGCCGCGCCAGATACGAGCGATGGTTGGGATTTTCTCGGTAGTTCTCTCTGTCATGGCCAACGAATCCTTGCTGGTCTGATTGGTCCGCGGGCGTTCCAAGGCCAGCCAAGGCACGTATCCCCTGGCTGGCAGCCTGGTATCCCGTTGCCAGCGCTTTTCATCCTCCCCGGCCGACAGGCCTCCTGCCAACCGGCAGGAGACTTACTCCTGATCCTCGGCGCCTGCTCCGTGGAAGAAGGATCGGATTTCCTGCATGTCGACGCTGCCGTCACCGTCCTCATCGACGGCGTTGAATATCCGCCCGACGAAATCCTGGACTTCGCTCTGAGAAAGCGCGCCGTCGCCATCCGCATCTACTATGGCGAACATCATTCGCATCCTCGCGCCATGCATCCCGCGTCCAATGCCACCGCGGCCTCCCGTCTCCCAATCTCGGTGGGGCGGGCCCATCCTGTAGTCGCGATGCCAGTGGTCGCGACCTCGCCGTTCTGTCCGGGGCGCGCGATCCTCTTGCATTCTCTCTTCCAGCATCTCGGTCATCATCTGGCGCATCATATCGCGCATGGCATCCTGCCCGTTCACTGCGGGCGACTGTTCGGTGCCACGATCCGGCGCCGGCGCCGCGGGCGGGCTCGTCTGGCCGAATGCCGGCGCGGCCAACATAGCCAGCGCCCCTGCAATTACAGTGGTTTTGCTTGCGAGCGTCATCGTAATCTCCATCGGTATGAATTGGTGGCTGCTGCATCCAAGCCAAACCGGCTGCTCGCCTCATGGTTCCTGGTCAGTCGGCACGACGGCGCAAAAGTCCGCCTGGTCGCGGCAACGAAAGCCGCTTGCCCACGTTGCCAGTGATGCGAAGCTCCACCAGGAGGAAAAAATGGCTGACGATAAGAGCAAGCGAGATTTCCGCGACCGCGATCGCGTTGCTGCGGAAGACGACCGTGAGGTCGAGTATTTTGCCCAACAGAACGGCATCACCGCCGACCAGGTCCGCCAGCTGATCAAGAGCTTCGGCAATGATCGCGGGCGCCTGATCGAAGCCGCGAAGGCGTTGCGAGGGATTTCACCTGCCGGAGCCGACGAGGTGACCAGCGAAGCCCGCCAACAGAGAACGCCTATGCATCTCGGCAAACCCGACGAGTGATGCCAGGCAGCTGCTCTGCCGCTGCCGCAGCGTCAGAACTTGCGGCTCAAATAATCCGAGCCGCGCAGGCCGAACCGCCACTCCGCATCGACAGCCTTGGAAATGCCGATCCGGCGGCCTGTAAGAATGGCGCTGGCGTCGCCCGGCAGCCTGAATTCGAATGGCGGCACGTCCAGCGGCAGCCCGTCATGGGATTTGTCGATTGCCAGCGCCTGGCAAAGCCGACCTGGTCCCGAACAAAGCAGCCGGGGATCGTCAACGCCGCGATTGGCCCGCATCATATCCAGCCCGGATTGCGGTTCGATTGCGCGGATAAGCACGGCACTGCCGGGCAGGCAGACGGCATTGAGGCACCAGTGCAGGCCATAGGAGCGATAGACATAGGCGCTGCCCGGGGCGCCGAACATGGCGCCATTGCGCACCGTCCTGCCACCGAAAGCATGCGAAGCCGGGTCATCAGGCCGGTAGGCCTCGGTCTCGACGATGATGCCGCCAACGCCGTGCAAGAGCAGCGTGGCGCCAATCATGTCGCGCGCCACGATGGTGGCGTCACGGGCAAAGAATTGATGGTTGGTGGTCAATGTGCATCAGATCTCGGTCACGCCTGAACGTTGCGCGGCAACAAGGTCCCGGACCGGAAGCAAAATGTCCAGCCACAGCGCCGCTGAACCTGGGTGCGATATTCAGCGGAGCATAAACCACCAGTTCCTTCCAGGAACAACCGGCGACCGGGCAGGTTGGGGCAAGCATTGGGGAGAGCAAGATGGACTTGGTGCGCCACGCGCCCAGATGCGCGGCTGTTCGACAATCGGCCCAGCGAGTGCTCATGATCTACTTCACCGCCGACACGCATTTCAGCGACCCGCGCATCCTGCGCATCGATCGCCGTCCGTTCGGCTCGCTGGCGGAACATGACCGGGCGCTCATTGCGTTCTGGAACGAGATTGTCGGGCCGGACGACGAGGTCTGGCATCTCGGCGATTTTGCCAGGGGATCGGCCGCATTCGTGTTGTCGCTGCTGTCGTCTCTTCATGGCAGCAAGCATTTGATCATCGGCAACAACGATGCTGCGGCCACCATCGGCGCCACGGGTTGGGCGAGCACGCAACACTACAAGGAGCTGACGCTCGACGGCAGTCTGCTGATCCTTTGCCACTACCCTTTTCGCACCTGGAACCAGATCGGCAGGAAATCGATCGACCTGCATGGCCATTCTCACGGCAGGCTCACCCCGGTCACGCGTCAGTATGACGTCGGCGTCGACAACTGGGATTTTCGTCCGGTCACGCTAACCACCATCCTCGCCAGCCGCGGCCGAAGGGCGGCTCGGAAAAAACCCGGCTGAAGGCGGCTGGCCGCTACCGGAACCTCCGTGGGGCTGAGGCGTTCGAAATTGCAAAGCGTAGAGGCAACGGCAATGGCTCAGAAGATCACGACAGGCGCGAACGACCGGCCGCGCAATGAAACCATCGGCCAATCCGGCGAAGGCCTGCCGGACGACAGCAGCAAACCGCTCGAGGTCGATGAAGGCTGGGTCGCCCGGCTGAGAAACAAGCTGCTTGGAAAACCCCGGCAAGTCGGTCAGACCAACACGGACGAAGTTCCGGCAGGCATTCCCGGCGCTGGCGAGAATATTTGCCGGCGCTGTGCGGGGTCAGGCATGATCGACGGGCGCACCTGCCCCGAATGCGGCGGAACCGGCAAGGTGATGACGCCGATCGGTTGACAAGCGCCGGTCAGATCGCCGGTACCCACTTCCAGAACACGCCCTCCTTGCGTTCGGGATAGTGCTTGAACTCGCATTCGAAGCGCCAACCGTAGTTCTTGGCGGCGGCAAGCGCTTCCTTGCTGACCGGGTTCATGCCGGTTCCCGGCGCAAACCAGTCCTCCAGCAAGTCATCGGGGACATAGGCGCCGATCCTCAACGGCAGTTGTTCGAGGACGACATCCATTTCGGGCGGTGCAGGCACGGCGGCGCTCCTTTGAGATCAACTCACGAAGAAGTCGTTCGAGGTGGATTGGGTTCCAGACTAGCAAACACCTTCATTTTTGTCCTCTCCCAGGAGGCCCGGTCCTCTAGAATTCGCGGCGCATTTGAGATTGCAAAGCCAGCGCTGGACTGATGTATTCCACCGATTCGATCGGGGGACATGATGGCGGCTGGCAAGGTCACACAGGGGGAAATCAACAAGGCGGCGTGGGGTGCCTGCGACACCTTCAGGGGCACGGTCGACGCGTCGGTCTACAAGGACTACGTGCTCACCATGCTTTTCCTGAAATACATCTCCGATGTATGGAAGGATCACTACGAGACCTACCGCAAGGAGCACGGCGACCATCCCGACCTCATCGAAGCGCTGATGAAGAACGAGCAGTTCGTGTTGCCCAGGGGCGCGAGCTTCTATGACCTCTATGGAGACCGCCACAAGGCCGGCAATGGCGAGCGCATCGACAAGGCGCTCCATGCCATCGAAGAGGCGAACGGCAACAAGCTGCGCGACGTGTTCCAGGACATCTCCTTTAACGCCAACAAGCTGGGTGACGAGGAACAGAAGAACGATATCCTGCGCATGCTCCTGGAGGATTTCGCCAAGGACAGTCTCGACCTCAGGCCGAGCCGGGTCGGTAGCCTCGACATCATCGGTGGCGCTTACGAATACCTCATCTCGCGCTTCGCGGCATCCGCTGGCAAGAAGGCGGGCGAGTTCTATACTCCGGCCGAAGTCTCCACATTGATGGCGCGACTCGTCGAGCCCCAGGAGGGCGACGACATCTGCGATCCCACATGCGGCTCAGGCTCGCTTTTGATGAAATGCGGCCAGGAGATCACCAGGCACACCGGTTCCAGGAAATACGCGCTCTATGGCCAGGAAGCGATCGGCTCGACCTGGGCGCTGGCCAAGATGAACATGTTCCTGCATGGCGAAACCAACCACCAGATCGAATGGGGCGACACCATCGGCAACCCGAAGCTGCGCACTGCGGAAGACCGGCTGCGCCATTTCGATGTCGTGGTTGCCAATCCGCCCTTCAGCCTCGACAAATGGGGATCCGAAAAAGCCACGGCCGATCGCTTCGGGCGCTTCCGTAGGGGCCTGCCGCCGAAAACCAAGGGCGACTACGCCTTCATCCTGCACATGATCGAGACCATGAAGCCGAAGACGGGCCGCATGGCTGTCGTCGTACCGCATGGCGTTCTGTTCCGGGGATCGAGCGAGGGCGAAATCCGCCGCAAGTTAATCGAGGAAAACCTTCTGGATACAGTCATTGGCCTGCCCGAAAAACTGTTCTTCGGCACCAGCATTCCCGCAGCGATCCTTATCTTCCGTAAGAAGAAATCCGATGACACCGTACTCTTCATTGACTCCAGTCGCGACTACGAGGAAGGCACGAACCAGAACCGACTGGGTGACGAGCAGCTCCTGAAAATATTCGCCGCCTTCCACGAACGCGTCTCAATGGACGGGTACGCCCATCTGGCAACGGCAAAAGAGATTGCCGACAACGACTTCAATCTCAACATTCCGCGGTATGTCGACACCTACGAGAAAGAAAAAGAGATCGACCTCATGGCGGTGCGGTCGGAACGTCTGAAGCTGAAGGCGGAGATGGACGAGCTTGAGGCCAGAATGGACGGACATCTGAAGGAACTCGGCTATGGTGCCTGAGGGGTGGGCGGTACAGTCTATCGGCGATGTATTGGAGCGGGTATCAAATCCGGTAGAGGTCGATCCTAATGCTGTCTATGAACAGATAGGCATTCGCTCGCATGGCAAAGGTATCTTTGACAAGGAGCCCGTTACGGGTGCTGAGCTCGGCGACAAGCGGGTGTTCTGGGTTGAGCCGGATTGTTTTATCGTGAACATCGTTTTTGCGTGGGAGCAAGCCGTCGCTCGAACGGCCCCCTCGCATAAGGGCAAAGTCGCATCTCATCGGTTTCCTATGTATCGACCACGTCGAGGCCGAACTGATGTTGACTTCCTCAATTATCTCTTTCGAACTCCGCTCGGAAAATACCTTCTTGGACTTGCATCGCCGGGCGGTGCGGGCAGGAACAAGACTCTTGGACAGACTGAATTCGACCGGCTGAAACTTATTTTGCCACCGGTAGATGAACAGAAGAAGATCGCCGAAATCCTTTCGACCTGGGACGCGGCCATCGAGACGAGCGAAAAGCTGTTAACCAACGCCGAAGCGCAAAAGCTTTCCCTTATGCAACAGCTGCTCACGGGGAAGAGGCGGCTGAAGTGATTTGAGGATCGGGAATGGACGTATCGGGCGCTACGTGAACTTGACGAAATAAGACGTGGAGCATCGCCTCGCCCTATCGATGATCCAAAATGGTTTGCCGATAAAGGTCGTGGATGGGTCCGCATACGCGATGTCACTGCGGCTCAGTCGTCAAAGCTCTTAACTACGGAACAATACCTATCTGACGCGGGCGTTTCTAAGAGCGTATCTGTCGACCCTGGCGAGCTTATAATGTCCATCTGTGCAACCATAGGGGTTCCGCGTCTTGTTGGAGTACCTGTCTGCATTCACGATGGTTTCGTCGTTTTTAGAAAACACGATAAATCATTGGACACTTCGTTTTTGTATTTCTTTCTCCAATTTATAGCAGAAAAGTTGTCAGCCGGAGGGCAGCCGGGTACCCAGAAAAATCTCAATACAACGATCGTCGGGGCAATTCAGACCCCTTGGATATCTCTTAAGGAGCAGGCCGCGATTGCTGAAGCTTTGGAATACGCTGAAATGGCAACCCGGGCGCATGCAAGCTCGGTTGAAAATTTGAGGTATGAAAGACGCGCTCTTATGCAGCAACTTCTGAGCGGCAAGCGAAGAGTTCGACCATGAGCCAGCCTTGGTCCGAACACCAGCAGGTCATTGTCGAGACCTACTCTGGTAGAAAACCTGGTAAGAGTTCCCTGATCCATGTTCGGCCTGTCGAAGGGCAGCCATTTCCGACAACGATGGATGTCGAGTGCTCCCGCCCTATGCGAAAGAATTATCCCCTCGGAACCAGGTTTCGAATCTACGCCAGGGAAACGGACCGTGAAGGTGGCAAACCGTTTCTCTATAGCCATTTTGATTGGCCCTACGAGGTGGTCGAAGACTAATGAACGCTCTCGAACGCCCAAGGACCGACGAGGAAACCCAGGCCAAGGTCCCGGCGCTCGCTTTGCTGATGAAGCTTGGCTGGTCTTACCTATCACCGCAAGAGTGCCTAGGGTTGCGCGGCAGCGAACGGAGGGTGTTGCTCGAAGCTGTGATCCGCGATTATCTCTCAGCCTGGCGCTTTGCCTATCGCGGCGCGAGCCACGCGCTTTCTGCCGGCGGCATCGCCCAGGTTCTGAAGGCGTTCAATGACACCGGCCTCAACGAGGGCCTGACGCTGGCCAACGAGCGCGTCTGGAAGCATCTCGCTCTTGGCGTCACCGTGTCCGAGTTCATGCCGGACGGACACAAGCATTCCGTCACCGTGCCGCTGGTCGACTTCGCGGACACCGCGGGCAACCGCCTCAACGTTACCGAGGAGCTTTCCGTCGAACGGGAGGGCGGGCATGGCCGCTATCGGCCCGACATCGTGCTCTACGTCAACGGCGTCCCCCTAGCCGTCATCGAAGCCAAGCGCCCCACCGGCAGCCATGCCGAAAAGCTGATGCTGGCCGAGGGCGTTTCGCAGCATCTTCGCAACCAGAAGCCTGACGGCATTCCCGCGCTTTATGCCTTTGCCCAGCTCCTGCTTTCCATCTCCGGGCAGGACGGCAAATACGCCACCACCGAGACCCCGGCCAAATTCTGGTCGCTGTGGCGCGAGGAGGAGATTCCCGCCACTAACATCGACTCAATGGCCAACACCAGGCTAACGGCGCAGCAACATTCCGCCCTGTTCGCCGAGCGCCCGCCCCATGTCCGCGCCTTCTTCGATGGCCTCTGGTCGAAGCCTGTCGCCGCGACCGGACAGGATCGGCTGATAATTTCCCTGTTGCGGCCCGATCGCCTTCTAGAGTTCATCCGCTACTTCCTCCTTTTCGATCGCAAGCTCGGCAAGATCGCCGCCCGCTATCCGCAGGTCTTCGGCATCAAGTCGATGCTGCAGCGGATGGGAAAGCGCAACCGCGACGGCGGGCGCGAGGGCGGCGTCATCTGGCACACCACCGGCTCGGGCAAGTCCTTCACCATGGTCTTTCTGCTGAAGGCGCTGTTGATCCACGACGCACTTGCCCGCTGCCGCATTATCGTCATCACCGACCGGGTCGACCTGGAGCGCCAACTGTCGAGCACCTTCATGGCGGGCGGCGCTTTCGGCTCTGCGGTGGCGACGAAGAAGGACGGCGAGAACGCGAAGGCCTCGTCAGGTCGCGACCTGGCCCGGCGCATCGGCTCGGGCAGCGAGCGCATCATGTTCACGCTGCTTCAAAAGTTCAACTCGGCGACACGCTTCAAGGAATGCCACAACGCGTCCGAAGACCTCATCGTGCTGGTCGACGAGGGGCACCGCAGCCATGGCGGCGAGAACCATGAGCGGATGCGCAAGGCCCTGCCCAACGCCGCATTCATCGCCTTCACCGGGACGCCGCTACTGAAGGACGACAAGACGCAGAACAAGTTCGGGCCGATCCTCCACGCCTATACCATGCAGCGGGCGGTGGAGGACGGGACCGTAACGCCACTCCTCTATGAGGAGCGCCGGCCAGTGGTAGACGTGAATGCCGAGGCGATCGACAAATGGTTCGACAAGATCACCACGGGCCTTTCCGACAAGCAGCAATCGGACTTGAAGAAGAAGTTCGCCACCCGTGGCAGCGTCTACCGGGCCGGCAACCGCATCGACCTTATCGCCTGGGACATCGCGACGCACTTCTCGCAGAATTTCAAGGAGCTTGGCACCGGGCTGAAGGCGCAACTGGCGACCGACTCCAAGCTCTCCGCCATCCGCTACAAGCAGGCGCTCGATGCCACGGGCCTTGTCACCAGCGCCGTTATCATCTCGCCGCCCGACACCCGCGAAGGCCATGAGGACACCGACGAGGCGAAGACCCCGGAAGTGCAGAAATGGTGGGCGGCCAATGTGGGCAACGATGCGGAGGGATATGAGCGGCGCGTCATCGAGGATTTCGGCACACCGGGCAAGCCCGACATCCTCATCGTCGTCGACAAGCTGCTGACCGGTTTCGACGAGCCGCGCAATGCCGTGCTCTACATCGACAAGTACCTCAAGGAGCACAATCTGCTCCAGGCCATCGCGCGGGTGAACCGGTTGCATGAGGCTAAGCAGTTCGGATTTCTGATCGACTATCGCGGCATCCTGACGGAACTTGACACTTCGCTGAAGGACTACCAGGACTTCGCCGAGCGCACGCAGGGCGGCTACGACATCGAGGACATCGAAGGCACCTTCGCCAGCGTTGCGACCGAGTACAAGCGCCTGCCTAGCCTCCATGCCTCGCTGTGGGCAATCTTCGGCAGCGTCAAGAACAAGGGCGACCGCGAGCAGTTCCGCCTGGTGTTGACCCCGGATGCGGTTCTTGGCGAAGACGGCGCAAGCTACGATCGCAATCAGAAAGTTCGCGAGGATTTCTATGCCGCGCTGACCGAGTTCGGCATGTGCCTGAAGCTCGCCCTTTCCTCACGCGCCTTCTTCGAGGATGGCTCCTTCACCGAGTCGACGATTGCCGGGTACAAGAAGGACCTGAAGTTCTTCACCGAGCTGCGCATCCAGGCCAAGCAAGATGCCATGGAGACCGTCGACTTTTCAGCTTACGAGGAGCAGATACGCAAGCTAGTCGACAAGCAGGTCGTCGGCGTCGAGATCAAGGAGTTATCGACCTCACGGGCTTCAGCGACCACACGCAGGCTGGCTATGACGCGTCGGGGTGGAGCGACGATAAGGCCCGCGCCGAAACCGATGTCATCAAGACCAGGCTGACCAAAACCATAGAACAGACGTTGGCCGATGACCCCTATGCCCAGGCGGTCTTTTCCGACCTGCTGCGCCAAGCGATCAGGGAGGCGGAATCCCTTTTCGATCATCCGCACAAGCAATACATTCTGTTCAAGGACCTGGAGGAGAAGGCGCGGATGCGGGCCAATCCCCATGTCCCCGACCGCTTTCCGGACAATCCCCATGCGCAGGCCTATTTCGGTCTGTTCCCTATCGTCATGGGCGAGGTCGCAGCGCGGGATCGAGGTGAGGACTGGCTTGTCGCCGAGGCCTTCCACATCGACGGGATCGTGAGCAACTCGGTAGCGACATTCTCGATCAATCCGGCCAACATCGAGGCCGACATCAGGAACAGGCTCCTGCCGCGCTATTTCAAGGCGCTGGGCGGGCTGGACAAGGCCCAGGCGCTGGTAGACCGCATCGTCGAAATCGTTCGCCTGGGGGCTTCCCGTGGCACTCTCTGAGCGCAACCTGTCGACGCTGCGCTATGGCGACCAGAACATCGCCTATGCCGTGCGGGTCAACCCTGCCCGGCGCGAGCGCATTGCCATTCATGTTCATCCGGATGGAGCCGTCGAGGTCGAGGCCCCCGAGGACGCCAGCGAGGAGGCCATCCGCAAGGCCGTGATGAAACGCGCCCGCTGGGTCCTCCGGCACGTCACCGACGCCCGAAAGCGCTTCGAACATGTCCTGCCACGGCAATATGTCAGCGGCGAGCAGGCACTCTATCTCGGACGCCGCTATGTCCTTAAGGTCATCCAGGTGTCCAAGGCCGAGCGGTCCATCAAGCTGAAGCGCGGCCTGCTTGTTGTTGCGACCGACAACACCGACAGGGCGGCGCTCCGGGCTCGCCTGCGGGCCTGGTATCGCGTCAAGGCGCGGGACTATTTCGCCGGCCGCATCGAGACCATTTCCAAGGCGCTGCCCTGGGTCCAGGAGTCGCCGCCCTTCCGGCTGCTCGACATGAAACGGCAATGGGGGAGTTGCGCGAGGGGCGGCTCAGTCACGCTCAATCCGTTCCTGGTCAAGGCTCCACGCGAGGCGGTCGACTACGTCATCACCCACGAGCTTTGCCACTTGAGGGAACATAATCACAGTCCCGAGTTCTTCCGCCTTCTCACACGGTCCATGCCGGGCTGGGAGGTGATCAAGTCGCGGCTGGACCATAGCGCCGAGATCATCCTCAACGACTGAGGCTGTCAGAGTGGCTACTGAGCAGAAACGGATCCCATGTGTCCGGGCCGTACACTTGAAAATATGGCGCACCCGACAGGATTCGAACCTGTGACCTCTGCCTTCGGAGGGCAGCGCTCTATCCAGCTGAGCTACGGGTGCCTTCAGGATCGGCGATCCCAAAAACGAACCAGCCGGTAAACCGGCCAGCCACGGCTTCTTAGCGGAAGCACGCGCCGGCTTCAACGGGCAATCGCGGACGGGCCCAACTTGCCGTAGCAACCCAGACGCTGTCCCGTCCGGCGCCGCGCCTGCTCATTCTGTCACGGTAAGCACTGCCTTGCCGCTGATGCTGCGCTGCCGCAGCGCGTCCAGGGCCTGGCCGACGTCCCGCCACGGCACCGTCAGGACCACGCGCGTTTCGAGCCGGCCGGCTGCGATCAGCGCGAGCAGCGAGGCGATGTCGGCGCCAACCTGCGGACCGGAAGCGTAGTAGGCGAAGGTCTGCAGCCGCGCGCCTTCGTGACCCGGAACGAACTGGCGGAAGCCGATGGGCGTGAGTTCGCCGCTGCTCGAGCCGAACATGACGACGGTCCCGCCGGGCGCCACCCGTTCGATCGCGTGGGCCAGGCTATCGCCGCCGACCGATTCGGTAATCAGCGAGAACAGTCCTTCGGCAAGCTCGATCGTTTCGACGACCCGCTCGGCTCCGAGGCCGTGGAGGTCTTCGGCATGCCGGGCAGCGGCGACCGCGACCACCGATGCGCCCTGCTGGCGGGCGATCTGGATCTGGAAACGGCCGACCGCGCCGCTTGCGCCGGTAATCAGGACCCGCTGGCCGGCCAGGTCGCCGCCGAGGCGCAGAGTCCGCAGCGCGGTCGTGCCTGCAACCGGAACGGTGGCGGCGGCGACGAAGCTGACTTCGTCCGGCAGGACGGCAAGGTGGTCGGTCGGAACGGCGACCCGTTCGGCCCACCCGGCCTCGTCGACCAGAGCCGCAACCCGGGCGCCGATGGGCGGCCCGGAGCCGTCGGCCGCGGCGCGCTCGACAATTCCGGCGACGTCCTGGCCAGGCACCCAGCCGTTCGGTCGGATCTTGAGCAGGCGCAGTTCGCCGCGGTTCAGCGAGACTGCCCGGACCGAGACCAGCGCCTCGTGCGGGGCGGGCTCGGGCTCGCCAAGCTCTGCGAGCCTCAACCCGGTGGCGCTGTCGGGAGATGTGATTAAGCCGAGCATGGTTAGTACTTTCCTGCTGCCTGGCGGACGCCAGCCGGTTCTCCTGTGCCGGGCTTGCCGGTTCGACGTTCAGAACGCCAGCAGGGCACTGAAGGCCCGCTGCCGGCTCCTGAGTTCCTCATCTGGAGGCCTAAACTATCGACTTTCCTGCTTGAGTAATTTAGATGTCTTGGCAGTTAATCGCTAAAATCAGTCAATATGAGACAGCCTCTCCGTTACCCCTGGCCTTTCGATCCGGATGACGTCCTCGCGCCGGCAATCGCCGTGCGCGTCGACGTTACCGAAACCAGGGCAGAGGTGCCGGACCACCACCACCGCAAAGGGCAACTCGTCTTCGCGCTCGGCGGTGGCGTCACATGTCGCGTCCCCAGCGGCCTGTGGATGGTGCCGCCGCATTGCGCGGTGTGGATTCCCAGCGATATGGAGCACAGCAATATCGCGACCGCCAATGCCCGGATTTTCTTCGTCTATATCGAACCGGGAGCTGCCGACCTGCCGGACCGGTGCTGCACGCTGTCGATCTCGCCGTTGCTGCGCGAGCTGATCATCGAGCTGGCGGATCGCGGTGAGGACGATGATGCAAGGAGCGAGCTCTTGACCAGGGTTGTGCTGACCGAACTGCCGCGCATGCCTGTCCAGAAGCTACATTTGCCGATCTCGTCCGAGCAACGCTTGAGGCGCATCGCCGCGGCGTTGGCGCAAGATCCTGCCGATCGCAGCACCCTGGCGGAATGGGCCAATCGCGTTGCGCTCAGCGAAAGCAGTCTCGCACGTCTCGTGGTCAAGGAGACAGAGCTGACCTTCGGGCGCTGGCGCCAGCAATTGCACCTGATCGTCGCATTGCGCGAGCTGGCCTCCGGCGCCAGCGTGCAGCAGGTTTCGGCCGATCTCGGCTATGAATCGGTCACCGCCTTCATCACCATGTTCAAGAAAGCGCTTGGCAAGCCGCCGGCAAAATATCTCAGCAGTATCGCGCAAAACGGCGGTTCTGCGTTTGTCGCCTGAACCCGCACGCGGTCAACTCTCGGACTTCAACCGTCACTGCTCCTCGGCATACAGCAGCCGCGTCTTTGCCTCGGAGGTCGGCAACAGGCTGCGCTGGATCAGCGCCTCGACATGGTCGTTGCGCTGGCGCGCGCTGTCGGCGCCCATCACCACGATGATCAGCCTGTGCCCGTCCGCATTATAGGAAGTAACGATGTTGAAGCCGGAAGCCCTGATGTAGCCGGTCTTGATGCCGTCGACGCCGCGCACCCGGCCGAGCATGTCGTTGTGGCCACGCACCAGCCTGCCGCGGAACATGAAGTCGCTTTCGGAGAAATAGTGGAAATGCTGCGGGAAGCGGGTGTGCAGCGCCATGCCGAGCACCGCCATGTCGCGCGCGCTCGTGTGCTGGTCGCCGTCCGGCAGGCCCGAGGCGTTGCGGAAAACGGTGCTGCTCATGCCGATCTGGCGCGCCTTGGCGGTCATCATGCCGGCGAACGCCTCTTCGCTGCCGCCGAGATATTCGGCAACGGCTACCGCAACGTCGTTGGCCGATTTGACGACGATGGCGCGGATCGCCGAATCGACGTCGATGGTCTCGCCGCGCCTGAACCGCAGCTTGGTCGGCGGCTGCCGGGCGGCGTTGTCCGACACCGGAATTTGCGTCTCCTTGCTGATGCGGCCTGAATCGAGCGCCTCGAACAGAAGGTAGAGCGTCATCATCTTGGTCAGTGACGCCGGATAACGCGGCGCCGTCGAATTGACCTCGAACAGCGTCTTGCCGGTGCCGGCATCGATGACCATCGCGGCATATTTCTGCGGCGGCGCCGGTACCGCCAGCACGCT
Organism: Mesorhizobium sp. M0306; assembly: GCF_040321655.1. Taxonomy (NCBI): domain Bacteria; kingdom Pseudomonadati; phylum Pseudomonadota; class Alphaproteobacteria; order Hyphomicrobiales; family Phyllobacteriaceae; genus Mesorhizobium; species Mesorhizobium sp. M0306. The sequence goes on from NZ_JAMYRY010000004.1 coordinate 253,239, forward strand.
GTCGGGCGGCGTCACCGTCGTACAGCCGGCAGCAAACAGCAGCAGCGCCAGCACAGCGACGCATTTGTGGATGAACGAAAAGAACCGGAAGGCGGACAAGTCAGTTCCGAAGGCAGGCTGTTTCTGAGACGAGGCGAAGCTATCTTAACGCAAAGGCACAGTCCATTTGGTTAATATCGGGCTGGCCCTGGATTGGTGCCCTGTCCACAGGCTCGCGATGCGGCCGTGCAGGCGCCGTGTGATGGGAATTGCCGGCCGCACCGCTTGCGCAGCCGACGGCGAGTGGGCTTTGCTGGCGCCGGCAGAATCGGGCTGGCAGAATCCGGGAGGATCGGTAGGTGCACATGGATACGGTCGCGATCGCGGCAAAAGGCATTTCGGTATCGGTCGATCTGGCCGTCGGCCATCTCGCCGACATGACGGTCGATATCGATGGCCGCCGGCTGAAGCCGCTGCATCGCGCACCCTGGGTCGGCGAGCCGCGCGAGACGCTGCCGAAAGACCTGCCTGAAGGGACGGTCCACCTGTCCGGCGATTTCCTCTGCGCGCCGTTCTCGGTCAGCGACGTCGAAGCGGCACCTTTGCATGGCTGGCCGGCCAATAGTCGCTGGGATGTCGTCGACAGCGCGGCAACCGCCGATGGCTGGCGCGCCGTCTTCCGCCTGCAGCGCCCGGTTATGGGCGCGACCGTCGACAAGATCCTGACCTTGCGCGACGATCATCCGTTTCTCTATCAGGAGCACGTCTTTTCCGGCGGCGCCGGCGTCATTCCCGTCGCCCATCACCCGATGACGGTAATGACGGCCGGCGGCAGGCTGGCCTTCTCGCCGAAGCGCCTTGCCGCGACGCCGAACGAGGCGCCGGAGCCCGATCCGGCCCGCGGCCGCTCGTTGCTTGCCTACCCGGCGCGCAGCACCGACCTGACGCGCTTTCCCGCCGCCAACGGCGGCACGATCGACCTGACCGCCTATCGCATGGACCAGGAGCGTGAGGACTTCGTCACGCTGGTCGAGGCGGATCATGGCGGGCCGGGCTGGACCGCGCTGGCGCGCCAGGCGGAAGCCGATCTCGTGCTGGTGCTGAAGAACCCGGCCGAATTGCCGGTCACCATGCTGTGGGTCAGCAATGGCGGGCGCGACTATGCGCCATGGAGTGGCCGCCACCGCGGCGTGCTCGGCATCGAGGACGGCCGCACCGCCGTCGGCCATGCCGCATCGCTCGGCGACAACTGGCTGAAGCGCGAAGGCGTGGCGACCGCCTTTGCCCTTTCTGAAGGGCGCAGCTTTTCGTTCCGCCATGTCATCGGCGCGCTGCCGTGGCCATCCGGCGAGCCGCGCGATGTCACGACCTCGCCGGGCCGCATGCGCATCCTGGCCGCCGACGACGCCGTGCGCGACATTGTCTTCGACAGCGATTTCCTGCGGATCGGCAGGTCGGTCCCAGCTTGAGAGCTCGCCTCCCCACCTTCGTCATCCCAGGGCGGAGCAGGAGCGAAGCGACGTCGCGGAGACCCTGGGATGACGAAAGGGACGATCGTTTCGGGCAATCTCAAAGCTTTGCGATTTGCCAACGGACGGTCAAAATCCCTGAGCGAGGAAGCTAATCTCGGGTTTGAAATTCCCGCGAATTGTCGCCAAGATCGAAAACACTCAGCCAGAAAGGCTCCAATGTCCGAGATCGCCCATATCGCTGCTGCCATTTTCAAGCGCGCCGGCAAGGCACAGCGCTTCGTCGTTGCCATTGCCGGTCCGCCCGGCGCCGGCAAGTCGACATTGTCGGCAGGCTTGCACGACCTGCTGCCGGAAGGCACGGCGGAGGTCGTGCCGATGGACGGCTTCCATTACGACGATGTCGTGCTCGAGCAACGCGGCCTTCGCGCGCGAAAAGGTGCCCCGGAAACCTTTGATTTTGCCGGCTTCGAAACGCTGCTGAAGCGCATCCGCGCCGGCGAGCCGGATATCGCCATCCCGGTCTTCGACCGCAGCATGGAGCTGTCGCGCGCCGCCGCTGCGATCATCGCCGCCGAGACCAAATTCATCCTGGTCGAAGGCAATTATCTGCTGCTCGACGAAAAGCCATGGACGCGGCTGGCGCCGCTGTTCGACTTCTCGATCTTCGTCGATGTGCCGCGCGCCGAGCTCGAGCGCCGGCTGCTGGAGCGATGGCACGAGCACGGCCGGTCCGACGAGGACGCGCGCGCCTGGATCGCTTCCAACGACATGCCGAACATCGATCGGGTGCTTGCCCGTCGGCGACCCGCCGACCTGGTGGTCGGCGACCAAGCCTGATCTGTAAGGACTGTTCGGCCGGAACCTTAACACTTTCAGGCCGTTATCCCGGACACGGCAATCGTGCCGCATGAGGGAACAGTTCGATGGAAACCATGGCAAGAAAGCCTGCGCCCGCCAAGGGCAGGGCAACACGAAAAGTAACTCGAGCGAAAACCAGCGCCGGCCCGGCAGCGGCGGCCCGCTCCAAGGATGCGGCAAAGCCCAGCTTTGGCAAGGCAGCGCCGAAAAAGGTGATGCCTGCTGCGAGCAAGGCCGCAACTCCCAAAGCCGCCAGCCCTAAAAAGCCGGCAAGCAGCAGAGGATCGATCGCAGGCAGCGCAATGCGCACCGTCAAAACGACGGCCAACGTCGCCGCCGGTGCCGTGCTAGCGACCGCCAAAGGTGCGGCCTCGCTTGCCGCTTCCGTAGTCGGCAAGAGCTCGAAACGCCGGACCAAGGCAAAATAGCCGGTCCAGTCAGGCTTTCGATCAGGCTCTGGCCGGAATGGCGAGGCCCCTCTGCACCGCCGGCCGGGCGAGGCCGCGCTCCAGCCATGCGCCCACGCTGGGGAAGTCGTCGAAACCGACGAGTTCCCGTGCCTCGTAAAAGCCGATCAGATTGCGCACCCATCCAAGCATCGAAATATCGGCGATGGTGTAATCGTCGCCCATGATCCAGCTGCGGCCCTTGAGCCTCGTTTCGAGGACGCCGATCAGCCGTCGCGACTCGTCGCGATAACGTTCCAGCGGGCGCTTGTCCGCGATTTCGCGCCCGGCGAATTTGTGGAAGAACCCGACCTGGCCGAACATCGGCCCGATCGAAGCCATCTGGAAGAACACCCACTGGATCGTCTCGTAACGCAGCGTTGCGTCTGCCGGGACCAGCTTGCCGGTCTTGTCGCTGAGGTAGAGCAGTATGGCGCCGGATTCGAACAGGCCGATCGGCTTTCCGCCCGGGCCGTCCGGATCGATCATCGCCGGTATCTTGCCGTTCGGGTTCAAAGACAGGAATTCCGGGGTCCAGCTCTCGTTCTTGCCGATGTCGACGGCATGCGGCTCGTACGGCAGGCCAAGTTCCTCCAGCGCGATCGATATCTTCACCCCGTTCGGCGTCGGAAACGAATACAGCTGGATGCGGTCGGGGTGGCTCGCCGGCCAGCGCGTGGCGATCGGAAACGCGGACAGATCGGTCATCGAAGCTCCTGGTCGGGGACCGCGCCGAGCGGCACGGTCATGGCGGGTCGCAGAGAGTTAGGCGCGACGCCTGGCGCCATCAATATGCGCATGGAAAGTTTCACCGGCCCCGGTGAAGGGCCGCAAGGGGTGCGGTTACACGGCCTTGACCGCCAGCACCGCATTGGTGCCGCCGAAGGCGAAGCTGTTGCTGATCGCGGTGCGCACGGTGCGTTCGCGCGCCACGTTCGGCGTGATGTCGAGATCGCAGTCGGCGTCGGCTTCCCGATAATTGGCGGTCGGCGGCACGATGCCTTCGCGGATCGCCATCACGCAGGCGATCATTTCCAGCGCGCCGGACGCGCCGAGACAGTGGGCATGCATCGATTTGGTCGAGGAGATAGAAAGCTTGTAGGCATGGCCGCCGAAGACACGCTTGATCGCCGCCGTCTCGATCTGATCGTTGGCCTTGGTGCCGGTGCCATGCGCGTTGAGATAGTCGACGTCCTCCGGATTGAGCCCGGCATCGACGAGGCAGAAGCGCATCGCCGCCTCGGGCCCTTCGATGGTTGGCGCGACGATGTCGGAGGCGTCGGCGGAAAGGCCGACGCCGGCGATTTCGGCAAGGATGGCCGCGCCGCGCGCCATGGCATGCTCATATGTTTCCAGCACCACCATGCCGGCGCCTTCGCCGAGCACAAGCCCTTGGCGGTCGGCCGAAAACGGCCGGCAGGTGTCCGGCGACAGGACCCGCAGGGCCTCCCAGCCCTTGAGGATGCCCCAGACCAGCGGCGCATCGGTGCCGCCGGCGACCATGACGTCGGCCCGGCCGAGCCTGATCTGATCGACCGCCGAGGCAATGGCGTGGTTGGATGACGAGCAGGCAGAGGTGATGCCGAACACCGGCCCGCGCAGACCAAGATTCATGCTGACATGGCCGGCGGCTGCGCCCGGCATTACTTTCGGTACGGTGAAGATGCCGGCGCGGTTCTTGCCTTCGAGCAGGATGGCGCGATAGTTCTCTTCGATTGCCTCCCAGCCGCAGACGCCGACGCCGACGATGGTACCCATCCGGTATGTGTTGGCCGCGTGCGGGTTCAATCCCGCCTGCTGTGCCGCCTCCCGCGCGGCGATCGTCGCCAGAAGGCTGAAGCGGTCCATCGACACGACCTGCTTGCGGTCGATGCCGTGCTCGGGAAGCGCCTTGATTTCGCAGCCGACCTTGACCTTCAGATCATGCAGCAGCGGATTGTCGATCGCGCCGATTGCCGAACGGCCGGCGCGCATCTCATTCCAGATTGCCGGTGCATTGGTGCCGAGGCCGCATAACCCACCGATGCCCGTGATGACGATGCGCTTGTGCATTCAGTCAGGCTTTTTTCGCGATCAGCGCGCGAACCGCCTCGACCATGTCGCCGACATTCTTCAGATTGCTCCAGGCATCGACGGTGTTCATCTCGATTTCGATGCCATACTCTTCCTCGAGATCGAAGATGATCTCCGTCAGTTCCAGCGAATGGATGCCAAGGGCGGTCAGTTCGGTACTGGTGGTGATTTCCTCGCCGCCCGGCTCGGCATGAGCCTTGATCTTGGCGATGATATCGTTTGCCAGCTGGTCAGCCATTCGGTTTCTTCCCCAACTCTGTCGTTTCCCGACGCCAACTGATCAGCGCCCCTTTTGTCCTCGATTACGTCGTCATCGTCGCCTTTTACCCCCGCCAAGCGCCGGTGACCGTACCAAGGTGGCTCCCTCTATAGAAACCGAAACGCTGTCAAGCAACAAGCTATATATCGACAAAGCCGCCGCAGTGCTTAACGTTGGTGTCGTGGATACGATCGCATATAGCTTGACCTCAGTGCCGCCGGCCCAGCGTGTTGCCGGCGTCGCGCGGCTTGCCTGCGACTGGAACGGAGGCCGCACGCGTCTTCGGCGGCTGTACCAGGACGGCTCTGCCAAGATCCGCATGCCGGCGGTCTCGGCCGATCCGCTCGAAGCCGTCCTGATCAACACTGCCGGTGGGCTGACCGGTGGCGACCGTCTCGCCTGGGAGGTCGATGTCGGTGCCGGCGCCTCCGCAACCATAACAACGCAGGCCTGCGAGAAAATCTACCGCGCCGCATCCGACCGCGCCGAAGTGCGGGTGCAGCTGACCGTCGGCGAAGATGGCCATATTGCCTGGCTGCCGCAGGAAACCATCGTCTTCGACCGCTCGGCCTTTGCCCGCACGCTTGACGTTGAGCTTGCCGCCGGAGCCGAGGCGCTGATCCTGGAGGCTACCGTCTTCGGCCGCCTGGCCATGGGGGAACGGGCTTCGCAAGGTCAATTCCACGACCGCTGGCGCGTCCGCCAGGACGGGGCGCTGATGCACGCCGAGGAGTTCCGCATCGGGCCGGACATCGCGGCCCCCTTGAACCGTCAGGCAGTGGCCGGCGGCGGCATCGCCGTGGCGACGCTGCTGATGGTGTCGCCGCGGGCAGAAGCTTTGCTCGAGCCGGCCCGAAATATCGTCGGCGGCCAGGGCGGCGTCAGTTTCTGGAGCGTGCGGAAATCTGGCAAGCTTCTTGCGAGGCTGTTCGCCGAGGACGGCTACCAGCTCCGCAAGCGGCTGGTGCCGCTTGTCGAATCGCTCAACGGACGGGCAGGCCTGCCCAAATTATGGTCACTCTGATTTCGATCGTCCCACTGCAGGAAAAAGCATGAATCTGACGCCGAGGGAGAAAGACAAGCTGCTGATCGCCATGGCGGCGATCGTGGCCCGCAAGCGGCTCGAACGCGGCGTCAAGCTCAATCATCCGGAAGCGATCGCGCTGATCACCGATTTCGTCGTTGAGGGGGCCCGCGACGGCCGCGCGGTCGCCGAGCTGATGGAGGCCGGTGCCCATGTCGTCACCCGGGCCCAGGTGATGGAAGGCATTGCCGAAATGATCCACGACGTGCAGGTCGAGGCGACGTTTCCAGACGGCACCAAACTGGTGACCGTGCACGAGCCGATCAGATAACACCGCCAAGGAGAGGAAAATGCTTGAGCTGCGTCCCAACTGCGAGTGCTGCGACAAGGATCTGCCGCCCGATGCGACGGATGCGGTGATCTGCACCTTCGAATGCACCTTTTGCGCCGACTGCGCACAAAACGTGCTCGGCGGCGCCTGCCCGAATTGCGGCGGCAACTTCTCGGCCCGCCCGATCCGTGCGGCAGCGCTGCTGACGAAATATCCGGCCTCCACCAGACGTGTGCTGAAGGCCGAAGGCTGCGGCCCCCGCAAGGCCGCCTGATCCGGCGACCGTGAAACGGCGTGAAACGGAAGGCAATCAATGATCCCCGGCGAAATCATCACGGCAAGCGGCGAGATAGAGCTGAACAAGGGTCTGCCGACAGTCACCTTGAAGGTAGCCAACAGCGGCGATCGGCCAATCCAGGTCGGCAGCCACTACCACTTCTTCGAGACCAATGAAGGGCTGAGATTCGATCGCGACAAGGCGCGGGGCATGCGCCTCGACATCGCTGCCGGCACCGCCATGCGCTTCGAGCCGGGGCAGGAGCGTGACGTTACCCTGGTGCCGCTCGGCGGCAAGCGCGAGGTCTACGGGTTTCAGCAGAAGATCATGGGCGCGCTGTGAGATCGAAGGCGTCGAGCAGTTTCGGCTCAGCCGGGCGGCTTGGCCGCCGCATAGATGACGACCTTTCCGGGATCGTCGAATTCTACCGCCAGAACGTCCTCGGTCTGCACTCGCCGCGAGTCGATGGCGTTGAACAGCAATGCGTTCGCCTCGATCTCCTTGCGCAACTCGGCAATGTCGTCCCGATGTTGCCTGACCTTGTTCTCGATCGCCGGTGGCGGGCCGCCTTCGGTGCGCGCGGCGTCGGTAAGAAACACGATATCGACCTTGTCGAGCTTGGATGTCTTGCGCACGACCGCGATGTTTTCACGCGTGCGGTCGATCGCCGAACTGACCTTGCCGGCTTCCGCATTTGTCTTGGTCTCTTCCTGGCCGACCTCCGAGCCGACGATCCGGTTGACGGTCTCGGCGCTGTCAAGGCTCTGCGCGTTCAGCGCGGCGTGCGGGATGCTGGCTGCCAGAAACGCGGTCGCGGCAATCCCATGCAGCCATCTGGTGTCGGAGAAGGTGGTGATCGCCATCGCTCGTTCTCAGGGTCCTTTTCGAGGCTTGTGTCAGGGCGACAGGACCGAAACGTAACGTCCCCCGTGAAGGTTCCCTTTGCGATGCGGCGGGCTGACCGAGCGCCGGCCCGCCGCCTCGTCTCGTCAGCTCGCTTTCTTGGTGATCAGCGTCAGCGCGCCATTGGTGCTCATGCTGGCGGCGATCACCTGCGCCGAGGTGAGCCCCTTGGCTTCGAGCGCGGATTTGACCTGCGGTGTCGCGTCGATCGAGCCGCGCAGTTTCTGCAGGTCGGCATCGCTACGCTTTGCGATCACCTCGTTGACCTTGGCTTGAGTGTCCGCCGGCAGGTCCTTGATATCGACGACGTTGATCGCCTGGATGGTGGGCGCCTGTGGCTGCGCCCCGGGCGCGGCAGGAGCAGGCGCGGCCGGCGCCGGACTGGGCTGCTGAGCAGGCTGTTGCTGGGCGCTGGCGGCAGTTGCGAGCACCAGCGTGGCGGCGGCTGCCAGAAGAGTCGTTTTGCGCATGGATGTTCCTTTCCATCGATTGGCAAATGGTCGTTTTGGGGTGGCCCAGCCACCTCAAACGCTAAATGGGATCGGAAAGTGTCGCTCAGCGGGTCATTGCGTGACCATAGGATGGCGGCAATGTGGGCCTCGGCTTCGACAAGCGGTATTTTCGGGCTGTATTTCGGGAGCAATTGCTGATGGCTAAAATCACCCGCGCCGCCTATGCCCAGATGTACGGCCCGACCGTCGGCGACAAGGTCCGGCTCGCAGACACCGAGCTGTTCATCGAGGTCGAAAAGGATCTCACCCTGCACGGCGAGGAGGTGAAATTCGGCGGCGGCAAGGTCATCCGCGACGGCATGGGCCAGAGCCAGGTTTCGCGCGCGCAAGGCGCCGTCGACACCGTCATCACCAATGCGCTGGTCGTCGATGCCACCGCCGGCATCATCAAGGCCGATATCGGCCTCAGGGACGGCCGCATCGCCGCGATCGGCAAGGCCGGCAATCCGGATACTCAAGGCGGCGTTACCATCATCATCGGCCCGGGCACCGAGATTATCGCCGGCGAGGGCAAGATCGTGACCGCCGGCGGCTTCGACGCGCATATCCACTTCATCTGCCCGCAGCAGATCGAGGAAGCGCTGATGTCGGGCATCACCACCATGCTCGGCGGCGGCACCGGCCCGGCGCACGGCACGCTGGCCACCACCTGCACGCCGGGGCCGTGGCATCTGGCGCGCATGATCCAGTCTTTCGACGCCTTCCCGATGAATATCGGCCTGTCGGGCAAGGGCAACGCGTCGCTGCCTGCCGCGCTCGAGGAGATGGTGCTCGCCGGCGCCTGCTCGCTGAAGCTGCATGAGGACTGGGGCACGACACCGGCTGCAATCGACTGCTGCCTGTCGGTCGCCGACGATTACGACGTGCAGGTGATGATCCACACCGACACGCTGAACGAGTCCGGCTTCGTCGAAAACACGGTCGCGGCGATCAAGGGCCGCACCATCCATGCCTTCCACACCGAAGGCGCCGGCGGCGGCCACGCACCTGATATCATCAAGGTCTGCGGCCTGCCCAACGTCATTCCGTCCTCGACCAATCCGACCCGTCCCTATACGGTCAACACGCTGGCCGAACACCTCGACATGCTGATGGTCTGTCACCATCTGTCGCCGTCGATCCCCGAAGATATCGCCTTTGCCGAAAGCCGCATCCGCAAGGAAACCATCGCCGCCGAAGACATTCTGCACGACATCGGCGCCTTCTCGATCATCTCGTCGGACAGTCAGGCCATGGGCCGTGTCGGCGAAGTGGCGATCCGCTGCTGGCAGACCGCCGACAAGATGAAGCGCCAGCGCGGTTCGCTGCCGCAGGAGACCGGCGACAACGACAATTTCCGTGTCCGCCGCTACATCGCCAAATACACCATCAATCCGGCCATCGCGCATGGCCTGTCGAAGGACATCGGTTCGGTGGCGGTGGGAAAACGCGCCGACCTTGTGCTGTGGAATCCGGCCTTCTTCGGCGTCAAGCCGGACATGGTGCTGATTGGCGGCATGATCGCCGCCGCCCCGATGGGCGATCCCAACGCCTCGATCCCGACGCCGCAGCCGATGCACTACCGGCCGATGTTCGGCGCCTATGGCAAGGCGATGACCAATTCGTCGGTGACCTTCGTTTCGAAGGCCGCGCTCGATTCCGGCCTGCGCGGCAGGCTCGGCATCGACAAGCAGATGGTGGCGGTAGAGAACACCCGCGGCGGCATTGGCAAGCACTCGATGGTGCTCAACGACGCCACGCCGCATGTCGAGGTCGACCCCGAAACCTATGAGATCCGCGCCGACGGCGAGTTGCTCACCTGCGAGCCGGCCACCGTGCTGCCGATGGCGCAACGCTACTTCCTGTTCTGAACCATAGGCGTTAGAACGACCGATGTAGAACATGCCGCGCCAGGCTTATGGACCAGCAACTCCCCTACGCCCACGACATTTTCCCGCATGTTCGCATCGTCTTGGGCATGGTGATCGGCCTTGGCGTCACACGGCTGCTGTCGGGGCTCGCCCGCATCGTCCAGCATCCCGGCCAGTACCGGCTCTATCCCGTGCACCTCGCCTGGGTTGCGTCGGTGCTTTTGATGCTGGTGCATTTCTGGTGGTGGGAGTTCGGCCTGTTCCAGATCGAGAGCTGGACCTTCGGCAAATACCTGTTCATCATCTTCTACGCCGTCACGCTGTTTCTGCTCTGCGCGCTGCTGTTTCCGGATTCGATGCTGGACTACACCAGCTATGAGGATTTCTTTTATTCGCGCCGGGCCTGGTTCTTCGGCCTGCTGGCGGCGACCTATTTGCTGGACGTGGTCGACACGCTGCTGAAAGGGCCCGAGCATTTTGCCCGCTTCGGCGTTGAATATTTGTTCCGCACCCCAGTGTTCGTCGCGCTTTGTGTCATCGCGATTCTTATCAGCGACCGCCGCTTTCACATCGCCTTTGTCGCCGGCGCGCTCGTCTATCAGATATCGTTTATCCTGCGGCTCTTCGACACGATTGTTTGAGCGCCATTGGAGCGGCTGATCGGATAGTCTAGGCTTTTTTGGGAGAGGCAGTTTTACATGACGCTCGATATCCGCACTGACTTCACCAAATTCCCGCGCGCCGTCTCCGTCTTGGCCGCAGGCGAAGCCGGAACCACCACGCCATACGATAGTGCGGTGCTTGCCCATGACGAGCGGCATCTGCGCCGGCGCGCCATCGAAACGGCCCGTAGCGACAAGGTACTGGTCGACCTGCCCGTACCGGTGACCTTGAATGATGGCGACCGGCTGGTGCTGGAAGATGGCCGCCACATCGAGATCATCGCGGCCGAGGAGCCGCTCTACGATGTCCGGGCCAGCGACCCTGTCCGTCTGGCCGAGCTTGCCTGGCACATCGGCAACCGCCATCTCGCCGCCGCCATCGAAGCTGGGCGCATCCTCATCCTGCGCGACCATGTCATCAAGGCGATGCTGGAGGGATTGGGCGCCACCGTGAGCGACGTCTCCGAACCGTTCAAGCCGGTGCGCGGCGCCTATTCCGGCCATGGCGGGCACGGCCATGCTCATTCCGAGGCGGATGCGCACAGCCACGCCGAAGCGCATTCCCATAGCCATAGCGAATCGCGTTCCCACAGCCATTCGCACGACCATGACCATGACTGACCAGCCTTCCAACGTTGCCCAGCCTTCCAACATTGCATTGTTGCGGCTGATGGCGTGGCTGTCGCCGTCTTTTCCGGTCGGCGGTTTTTCCTACAGCCATGGTCTGGAACAAGCCGTGCATGCCGGGCTGGTTGCCGACAGCAAAGACCTCGCCGCGTGGCTGGAGACGCTGGTCGAGATGGGTTCCGGCTGGAACGATGCGGTGCTGTTTGCCGAAAGCTGGCGCCGTGCCCGCGAAGCCGGCGATCTCGCCGAAATCGCAGCACTCGCCGAGGCCTTGGTCGGCTCACGCGAGCGTCATACCGAGACGATGCTGCAGGGCGCCGCTTTCCTGAAAGCGGCCTCCGCCTGGCCGTGCCAGGTGTTGGATCGCCTGCCGGCCGAATGTGCCTATTGCGTCGCCGTCGGTGCCGTCGCCGGCGGCCACGGAATTATGCTGCGGGATGCGCTGGCCGGCTTCCTGCAGGCCTTCTTTTCCAACCTCGTCCAGGCCGCGATCCGGCTTGGTGTCGTTGGCCAGACCGGAGCGACCGCGCTGCTCGCCGGCTTCGAGCCGCTAGCCTTGGCGACCGCAGCCCGCGCTGCCGGCTCCACGCTCGACGATCTCGGCGGCTGCGCTTTTATCTCCGACATCATGGCGATGAAGCACGAAACCCAGTATTCGCGGCTGTTCCGCTCATGATCGTCCTCGCTTTCGCCCTCTCGCTGGTCCTGCTGCTGATCACCGCGCTGCATGTCTATTGGGGCATTGGCGGAATCTGGCCGGGCAGGGATGCTGCCTCCTGCGCCCGCGCCGTCATCGGCTTTCATGGCGTCGACGAAATGCCGGCACCCTTCGCCAGCTTCGCCGTTGCCGCCTGCCTCGGCCTGGCGACACTGTGGCCGATGGCGCTCAAGGGTGTTTTCGCCACGCCCTTTCACAAGGCCGGGCTTGCCGCCACGTCGCTACTCATCGCGCTGGTTTTCCTGGCGCGCGGCATTGCCGGCTTCACGCCGTGGTGGCGCCGGCTGACGCCCGAACAGCCTTTCGCGCGGCTCGATCTGCGTTACTATTCGCCGCTGTGCCTGCTGATCGGGCTTGGCTTTGCTGTTCTTGCCCTCACGGAGTTCCCCGCATGATATCGCCCAACGGTCCTCTTCGCATCGGCATTGGCGGTCCGGTCGGCTCGGGTAAGACGACGCTCACCGAAAAGCTCTGCAAGGCGCTGCGTGACGAGTTCTCGATCGCCGTCGTCACCAACGACATCTACACCAAGGAAGACGCCATGATGCTGGCCCGGCTGCAGGCACTGCCCGAGGATCGCATCGTCGGCGTCGAGACCGGCGGCTGTCCGCACACCGCCATTCGCGAGGACGCCTCGATCAATCTGCAGGCGATCGCCGAGATGACCAAAAAATTCCCGGATCTCGACATCGTCTTCATCGAATCGGGCGGCGACAACCTCGCCGCCACCTTCTCGCCGGACCTTGCCGACCTGACGCTCTATGTCATCTCGGTTTGCCAGGGCGAGGAGATTCCGCGCAAGGGCGGACCGGCGATCACCCGGTCCGATTTCCTGGTCATCAACAAGAGCGACCTTGCGCCCTATGTGAACGTCAATCTCGACATCATGGAACGTGACGCTGCCCGCATGCGCGGCAAACGGCCGTTCGGCTTCACCGACCTGTCGCGCGGCAAGGGACTGCAGGAAGTGATAGATTTCATCGTCGAGCATGGCGGGCTGAGAGCCGGCGCGGCCACCAGCACGGCGGCATAACGGCGCTCGCCTGCACCAAACGAAACCGGTTGCGCCTGTTCCAGCCGCGCGGCATGCTCGCTCCATTCACGGAGGTCTACGATGAGCATCACGCGCCTGCAGAAGGAAGTGCTGACTAACCTGCCGTTCTATGAGGAGCGCGTCGATCTGGCTTGCGCCTTCCGCTGGACGGCGCGGCTTAACATGCATGAGGCGGTGGCCAATCATTTTTCGCTGGCGGTCAACGACGATGGCTCGCAATTCCTGATGAACCCTAACCAGGTGCATTTCTCGCGCATCAAGGCGAGCGACCTGCTTCTGATCGACGCCAATGATCCCGACACGCTGGTCGGCCCGAATGCGCCCGATCCGACGGCGTGGGGGCTGCATGGTGCCATCCATCGCAACGTGCGTCATGCGCGCTGCGTCATGCATGTCCACTCGATCCACGCCACCGTGCTTGCCTCGCTTGCCGACTCGACGCTGCCGCCGGTCGACCAGAACTCGGCAATCTTCTTCAACCGCCATGTCGTCGACGCTCATTATGGCGGGCTGGCCTTCGAGGAAGAGGGCGAACGCTGCTCGCGGCTTCTTGTCGACCCGAAGGTCAAGGTCATGGTGATGGGCAACCATGGCGTGCTGGTCATCGGCGACAGCGTCGCCGACACCTTCAACCGCATGTTCTATTTCGAGCGCGCCGCCGAAACCTATATCAAGGCGCTGTGGACCGGCCAGCCGCTGCGGGTACTGTCGGATGAGATCGCCGAAAAGGCGGCAAGGGAACAGGAAGACTATCCCGGCCAGGCCGAACGCCATTTCTCCGAACTGAAGGCGATCCTCGACGAGCAGGAACCTGGCTACCGGAACTGAGAGCAGAGACTTCCGCGGACGCTGACGAGAGAGGGCGCCCTGGCAAAGTCGCGCCGTCATCCACAACTTTCAGTGCCTAACGTTCATGCGGCTCTCTCTTTAGTTGAGCGTATACTTGCGGTCAGGGGCGGGTTCGCATGATTATACGCGTAATAACTGGATTCACCGTTGCGTTGCTGCTCGGCCTAAAACCCGTTCGACGCGTCGGAAGCAATTGACATGAAGATAAGAAATAAAGGCCGCAAGAAAGAATACGATGTTTATGCGATTGCATTTTATATATCTGATGATTTGGAATTTAAGGATCGAGTTGTTTTCTATGTGGCCGAAGACGGTCTTTTCGGTTTAGCTGCAGAAGGATTTAAGGATGTAGAAATAATCGACCCAACATTGGGTTCAGAGTTTAAGTTTCATAATATGGATCATGATAAGGGATTCATTGTGCTTTGGGACCATTTCACAGATATCAACGATCTTGCCCGCTTGATTGATCTTGACCCGGAGACCGTGGCCGCATTTGAAAAGGCGCGGGCCGAGCGTAGCATCAGCTAGGATTGGTACTTTCGACCTGTAGATGTGGGGCAGCATCTACGTTTGCGGTGCGCTCAGAGTCCCAGTTCAGCTCGCAATTCCTCGGCGCTGTTGATGACAATCGCCCCCGGCGGCCCTTCCATCGGCGCCTCCGGCCAGAAGACCGTCTTCATTCCCGCCGCCAGCCCGGCCGTGGCGCCGGTCACGCTGTCGTCGACCGCTACGGCCTCGGCGGGATCGACGCCGGCCAGCCAGGCGGCGCGCAGGAATGGCTCGGGATGCGGCTTGCCTTCGCGCACGTCGTTGCGGCTGATGGTCTTCATGCCGGGGTAGAAAAGGCCGACCGCGCGCAGATTGGCGTCGACGATCAGCCGGTCGGAATTGGACACCACCGCCTGCTCAACGCCAAGCGCGCGCAGCTCGTTGAAAATCTCGATCGCGCCGGTGCGTGGCATCAGCGTTTCGGCCATCGGCAGATAGTGATCGTATTTACGCACGATCCAGTCGTCGAAAGGCAGGTCGAGGCCGAACTCGTCGCGCAGCATTTCGTAGACCGGCCATGCGGCGATGCCGAGCACCCGCTCGTGCAGGTCGGCCGGCGGTGCGATGCCGACGCTGTGCAGCGCCGCAATCAGCGCCGCCTCGTGCAGCGGCTCGCTGTCGACCAGCGTGCCGTCCATATCCCAGAAAACCGCTTTCGGCGTCATGCAAGGCTCCATTCTCCAAAATCCCTTAAAGCGTTTAGCGCGGGAGATAAACCGCCGCGTCCCCGCTAATGCATGTCGCGCAAAAGTGTGCAGCGGTTTTGCGATAACGACATGCATGAGGCCGATCGAACACGTCGCGCTTTGGAACCGAGATTGGTGCGACCTCGACAGCCTTGCTGTTGCGACGAGACTAGGTCGACCCCGTCACTTCGTTCGAACCACCAAGTCCTTAAGCAATTGCTCGTACAATAGGCAATTGCGCGCAAGTTCATTCCCTGCGAAACTATGGTACTCCGCCTCTTATGCTCGGCGGGTTGGGAGGCAGGAACTTGAATTCGCGGCAGGACAGCGGCGGCAACAGGCTGGACGACGCGGCGCGCGCCGGATGGCTCTATTACGTTGCCGGCAACACCCAGGACCAGATCGCCGCCACGCTTGGCATCTCGCGGCAGACGGCGCAGCGGCTGGTGTCGCTCGCAGTCTCCGAAGGGCTGATCAAGGTGCGCGTCGACCATCCGATCGCCAATTGCCTCGACCTTGCGGCACGGCTGAAATCGCGCTTTGCCCTTGATCTGGTCGAGGTGGTGCCGAGCGACCCATCTTCGTCCTCCACCGTCATCGGCGTCGCCGAGGCGGCGGCGGCCGAGATCGAGCGGCGGCTGAGGTCGCCGACCCCGATTGTCATGGCGATCGGCACCGGCCGCACGCTGAAGGCCGCGATCGAGCAGCTGCCGCCGATGGAATGCCCGCAGCACAAAGTGGTATCGCTGACCGGCAACATCTCGCCGGACGGCTCGGCCGCCTTCTACAACGTCATCTTCACCATGGCCGACAGGGTCAAGGCGCGCTCGTTTCCGATGCCTTTGCCGGTCATCGCCTCCTCGCCGGAGGAGCGCGAGATGCTGCTCAGCCAGCCGATGATCCAGCCGACGCTGGCGCTTGCGGCTGAGGCCGACGTCACCTTTGTCGGCATAGGCGATCTCGGCCCGAAGGCGCCGCTTTAC
Organism: Mesorhizobium sp. M0306; assembly: GCF_040321655.1. NCBI lineage: Bacteria > Pseudomonadati > Pseudomonadota > Alphaproteobacteria > Hyphomicrobiales > Phyllobacteriaceae > Mesorhizobium > Mesorhizobium sp. M0306. The sequence continues at coordinate 269,354 of NZ_JAMYRY010000004.1, forward strand.
GAGGACGGCTTCATTTCGGAGGGTGAATTGAAGGCGCTGCAGAAGGCCGGCGGCGTCGCCGAGATCGTCGGCTGGGTGTTCGATCGCGACGGCCGCATGATCGACGGCATCACCAACGACCGGGTGTCGTCGGCGCCGCTGCCGTCGCGCGAAAAGTCGCTGGTGATCGCGCTTGCCATGGGCGACCGCAAGCTGCCGGGCATCTTCGCCGCCGTCAACCGGCGGCTGGTCAACGGCCTGATCACCGATGAGCGGACCGCCGCCGCCCTGCTGGCGGGCGCATGATCTCCGAGCCCCTGACGGTCGGAAACGATCATGTGAAATCGAAACGCATCTGAACCCCCGATAAAACGAGCGACACTACTGGCGACGTCCGCAAGGATCATTGCCGTCGAGGAAGCCCATGTCGCGCTGCAGATGCGGCGGCAGTTCCCGGACGTCGAGATAGGCCCGTTTCCGCGCCGCGTGCCTTGCCAATCCCCGCGCCAGCCGTGAAAACCAGCCGTGGGCTGGAGCAAGAAGCAGCTTTTCCTGTATTGTGGTCATGATCGTCAGCCTTCGCTATCTCTAGGCGTAATTGATCTTTCAACACGGAATATCGGTAGGACCGGCTGGTGCCGCCAATCAAACGTCGATCACTGCCCATAAGGAGGGCTTATGCCGGAGCTCAATTCACGACAGCTGGTTTCGCAGCTTCCTCCGCTTCAGGCGATCCGGGTGTTCGAGGCGGTGGCGCGGCATCTCTCCTTCACCAAGGCCGCCCAGGAGCTTGGAATGACGCAGGCGGCGGCAAGCTATCAGATCAAGCTTCTGGAGGAGCGCATCGGCGCGCCTCTGTTCCTGCGCCAGCCAAAACAGATCGTGCTGACCGAACCCGGCCAACGCCTGGCGCCCGCGGTCAGCGAAGCATTCGCGCTGTTGAGCGGCGCCTATGCCGCCGCGCGCACTGGCGCCGATGGCGTGCTTTGCGTTTCGACGCTGCTGACCTTTGCCTCCAATTGGCTGGCGCAGCATCTCGGTTCCTTCCAGGTCGCGCATCCGTCGCTGGCGGTGCGCGTCGATACTTCGAACAGGGTTGTCGACTTTGCCAGAGAGGATATCGACATCGCCATCCGCTCCGGTGGCGGCAACTGGCCGGGCGTCGAGACCCATATGCTTTTCAGGGCCGATTTCACGCCGGTTCTCAGCCCAAAGCTCGCGGCAAGCATCGGCGGCGTCAAGGAGCCGGCCGACCTGCTGCGGCTGCCGATCCTCGACCCGGGCGACATCTGGTGGCGGGACTGGTTTGCCGCCGCCGGCCTGCCGGTCGAGGAACTGGCCAAGCGCCCCGGCACCAGCATGGGCGCGCAGGCCTATGAGGCCAATGCCGCGATTGCCGGCCACGGCGTGGCGATCGTTACCAAGGCGCTGTTCAAGACCGAACTTGCCGACGGCCGCCTGATCCAGCCCTTCGATCTGGTTGGTGACGACGGCCATGCCTATTGGCTGGTCTATCCGACGGCGCGGCGCAACGTGCCGAAGATCCGCGCCTTCCGCGATTGGATCCTGAGCGAGATCGCTTGCCAATAGGCTGAATCCCAGCCACCCGGACAGCAAAGCTCCGGCTTTTGGCGGCGCGATGAGCCCGCCCGAACCCCTCTCCACAAATCCCGCGAGTGGCCCAGGCTTGTCACTGCACGAGACCGGCGTGCTGCGCTGCAGCAACGAATCCGTCTTGACATAATTCAGCGCAAGTGAGTAATTGCTCACAACCAAGGCAAATGCTCATCTTGGTTTATGGGAGGAATTTTGATGAAACTTCGCACGTTCACCCTAGGCCTGTTCTCGGCCAGCGCGCTTGCTTTCGCCGCGCATGCCGAATCCATCACCATCGCCACGGTCAACAATGGCGACATGGTCCGCATGCAGAAGCTGACCGACGACTTCACCGCAACGAATCCCGACATCCAGCTGCAGTGGGTCACGCTCGAGGAAAATGTCCTGCGCGAGCGCGTCACCACCGACATCGCCACCAAGGGTGGCCAGTACGACGTGATGACCATCGGCACCTACGAGGTGCCGATCTGGGCCAAGCAGAGCTGGCTCTTGCCTCTCGACAAGCTCGGCGACGATTACGACGTCAAGGACATCATCCCGGCCATAGCCGGCGGCCTGTCGGTCGACGGCAAGCTCTACGCAGCGCCGTTCTACGGCGAAAGCTCCTTCGTCATGTACCGCAAGGACCTGATGGAAAAGGCCGGGCTCAAGATGCCCGATGCACCGACTTGGGACTTCATCAAGCAGGCCGCCGACAAGATGACCGACCGCGCCAACGGCGTGAACGGCGTCTGCCTGCGCGGCAAGGCAGGCTGGGGCGAGAACATGGCCTTCCTGACCGCCATGTCGAACTCGTTCGGCGCGCGCTGGTTCGACGAGAACTGGAAGCCGCAATTCGACCAGCCCGAATGGAAGAACACGCTGCAATTCTATGTCGACCTGATGAAGGCCGACGGCCCCGAGGGCGCGTCGTCCAACGGCTTCAACGAAAACCTGGCGCTGTTCCAGCAGGGCAAATGCGGCATGTGGATCGACGCCACCGTCGCTGCCTCCTTCGTCTCCGACCCGAAGAACTCCACCGTCGCCGACAAGGTCGGTTATACGCTGGCGCCGGACAATGGCCTCGGCAAGCGCGGCAACTGGCTGTGGGCATGGTCGCTGGCCATCCCCGCCGGCACCCAGAAGGCCGACGCCGCTCAAAAGTTCGTATCCTGGGCTACCAGCAAGCATTATGCCGAGCTCGTCGCCTCGAAGGAAGGCTGGGCCAACGTTCCGCCGGGAACGCGCTCCTCGCTCTATGCCAATCCCGAGTACCAAAAGGCAGCGCCTTTCGCCAAGATGACGCTGGACTCGATCAACTCCGCCGATCCGACGCACCCAACCGTCAAGCCGGTGCCTTATGTCGGCGTCCAGTTCGTCGCCATTCCTGAGTTCCAGGGTCTCGGCACCACCGTCGGCCAGCTCTTCTCAGCGGCACTTGCCGGCCAGTCGAGCGTCGACGATGCCTTGAAGCAGGCGCAGGACGCCGCCACCGCGACGATGACCGAGGGCGGTTACATCAAGTAGGTTCCTCCCGGTGCCGGTTGCCAATAGCAATCGGCCCCGGCCGCCCGAATCCCAGTTCGGGCGGCCAGCTTCATACCGCTGAAAAAACTTGGCTGACCTCGAAGGGTGACCGTCATGGCTACTCAGCAGACCCGTTCGCTTGCCCGTTTCATGATGGCGCCATCCGTGGTGCTGCTGCTGGTTTGGATGATTGTGCCGCTGGCATTCACGCTGTGGTTCTCCTTCCAGCAGTACAATCCGCTCAATCCGATGCGCGACGGCTTCGTCGGCTTTTCGAACTACGCGCTGTTCTATTCCAACCCGGCATTCCTACAGTCGATCCTCAACACGCTCACCATCGTCGTCAGCGTGCTTTTGATCACGGTAATCGGCGGCATCTTGCTGGCGCTTCTGCTCGATCAGCCGATGTGGGGACAGGGCATCGTCCGCATCCTCGTCATCTCGCCGTTCTTCGTCATGCCGCCGGTGGCAGCACTGGTCTGGAAGAACATGATCATGCATCCGCAGTACGGGGTTTTCGCCGATATTGCGCGCTTCTTCGGCGGGCAGCCGATCGACTGGTTCGGGCAGCACCCGCTCCTGGCGATCATCATCATCGTGGCCTGGCAGTGGCTGCCGTTTGCGACGCTGATCCTGTTGACCGCGCTTCAGTCGCTCGACGGCGAGCAGAAGGAAGCCGCCGAAATGGACGGCGCCGGCTTCATCAGCCGCTTCATCTATTTGACGCTGCCGCATATGTCGCGCGCCATAACCGTCGTAATCCTGATCCAGACGATCTTCCTACTGTCGGTCTATGCCGAGATCCTCGTCACGACCAATGGCGGCCCGGGTTACGCCTCCACCAACCTGCCCTTCCTCGTCTACCAGAAGGCATTGCTGGAGTTCAAAATCGGCCAGGCGTCCGCCGGCGGCATCATCGCCGTCATTCTCGCCAACATCGTCGCCTTCTTCGCCATGCGCGCCGTCGGCAAGAACTTGGACAAATAAGGGAGGCTAAGATGGCACGTGCAGTCACCACCCAGCACAAGACGATTGCGACCGCGGCCGCATGGATCGTCGCGCTGCTGATCTTCTTCCCGATCCTCTATACGATCATCACCTCGTTCAAGTCGGAGCAGGAGGCTATCCAGGGCTTCAACCTGTTCCCGTCGGGAACCACGGAGAGCTATTCCGAGGTCCAGGCGCAGAACGGCTATTTCAAGTTCTTCCTGAACTCGGTGTTCCTGTCGGTCGGCTCGACCGTCCTGGCTCTGCTCGTCGCCATACCGGCGGCATGGTCGATGGCGTTTTCGCCGGGCAAACGCACCAAGGACATCTTGATGTGGATGCTTTCCACCAAGATGATGCCCGCCGTCGCCGTGCTGTTTCCGATCTACCTGATCTTCCGGGATACCGGGCTGCTCGACAGCCGCATCGGCCTGATGGTCATGCTGATGCTGATCAACCTGCCGATCGTGGTCTGGATGCTCTACACCTATTTTCGCGAGATCCCGGGCGAGATCCTGGAAGCGGCGCGCATGGACGGCGCGTCGCTCTGGAACGAGATCATTTACGTGCTGACGCCGATGGCGGTGCCCGGCATCGCCTCGACCATGCTGCTCAACATCATTCTCGCCTGGAACGAGGCATTCTGGACGATCCGGCTGACCACTACCGAGGCCGCGCCGCTCACCGCTTTCATCAGCTCCTTCTCCAGCCCGCAGGGGCTGTTCTGGGCCAAGCTTTCTGCCGCCTCGACGCTGGCGATCGCGCCGATCCTGATCATGGGCTGGTTCAGCCAGAAGCAGCTGGTCCGCGGCCTGACATTTGGGGCGGTGAAGTAACGGAAACTGCCTGACGCAACACGACGAAATAGCCCTTCGGGGGAGGAAACCATGGGAAACATCACGCTCAAGAACGTCTCCAAATCCTTCGGGGCGACATCCATCATTCCCGGCCTCGACCTAGTCATCGAGAACGGCGAGTTCGTCGTCTTCGTCGGCCCGTCAGGCTGCGGCAAGTCAACGCTGTTGCGTCTGATCGCCGGCCTCGAGGACACCAGCGGCGGCACCATCAATATCGATGGCCGCGACGTCACCGGCGAGGCGCCGGCCAAGCGCAAGCTGGCCATGGTGTTCCAGTCCTACGCGCTCTACCCGCACATGACGGTGGCCAAGAACATCGCTTTCCCGCTGAAGATGGCGGGCGAGGACAAAGCCACCATCGACAAGAAGGTGAAGGACGCCGCGCGGATTTTGAACCTCACCAACTACCTCGACCGCCGCCCCGGCCAGCTCTCCGGCGGCCAGCGGCAGCGCGTCGCCATCGGCCGCGCCATCGTGCGCCAGCCTTCGGCCTTCCTGTTCGACGAACCGTTGTCCAATCTCGACGCGGCGCTGCGCGGCACCATGCGGCTGGAGATCAGCGAGCTGCACCACCAGCTCAAGACCACCATGGTCTACGTCACCCACGACCAGATCGAGGCGATGACCATGGCCGACAAGATCGTCGTGCTCAATGCCGGCAATATCGAGCAGGTCGGCTCGCCGATGGAGCTCTACAAGACGCCGAAGAACCTGTTCGTCGCCGGTTTCATAGGTTCGCCGAAGATGAACCTGATCGAAGGCGCGCCGGCCGCCAAATATGGCGCCAAGACAGTTGGCATCCGCCCGGAGCATATGAACATTTCGACGACGTCAGGCGACTGGAAGGCGACGGTCGGCGTTGCCGAGCATCTCGGCTCCGACACGTTTTTGCACGTCCAGGCAGATGGTGTCGGGCAGCTGACGGTGCGTGCCGACGGCGAATTGCCCGCCCATCACGCCGACACGATCTATCTGACACCGGACAAGACCAAGCTGCATCGTTTCGGCACCGATGGGAAGGCGATGCTGCAATGAGGCTCGGAGGTAAATCGGCGCTGATCACCGGATCGGCGCGCGGCATCGGCAGGGCGTTTGCCGAAGCCTACATGCGCGAGGGGGCGACGGTCGCCATCGGCGACATCAATCTCGAGGCTGCCGAGAAGACGGCTTCGGAAATCGGCCGCAATGCCTACGCGGTGAAGCTGGACGTCACCGATCTCGCGTCTATCGATGCGGCCGTCAAGGCGGTCGAAGCCAAGGCCGGCGGTCTCGATATCTTGATCAACAACGCTGCCCTGTTCGACCTGGCGCCGATCGTCGAGATCACCAAGGCAAACTACGACAAATTGTTCTCGGTCAACGTTGCCGGCACGCTGTTCATGCTGCAGGCCGCCGCCCGTTCGATGATTGCCCGCGGCAAGGGCGGCAAGATCATCAATATGGCAAGCCAGGCCGGGCGCCGCGGCGAGGCGCTGGTCGCCGTCTATTGCGCCACCAAGGCTGCGGTCATCTCGCTCACCCAGTCGGCAGGGCTCGACCTGATCAAGCACCGCATCAACGTCAATGCCATCGCCCCTGGTGTCGTCGACGGCGAGCACTGGGACCATGTCGATGCCTTGTTCGCCAAGTTCGAGAACCGGCCGAGGGGCGAGAAGAAGAGGCTGGTCGGCGAAGCCGTGCCTTATGGCCGCATGGGCACGGCGCAAGACCTCACCGGCATGGCGGTGTTCCTGGCCAGCGATGAGGCCGAGTACATCGTCGCCCAGACCTATAATGTCGATGGCGGCCAGTGGATGAGTTGAGGGGGGCGAAGGCGCTCTTCTCCCCGTCTCCTCCACGGGGGGAAGAGCCGTCCCGCTAAAGGGTAAAAGCAGATGACCGTGAAACTCTCTTCTTCCATCCTCGCCAAGCTGCCGCCCAAGGTCGCCGGCCCGAAATATGATCGCGTAGCACTCAAGGCCGGCATCGTGCATTTCGGCGTCGGCAATTTCCATCGCTCGCACCAGGCCGTCTATCTCGACGACCTGTTCAATTCGGGTGTCGGCCACGACTGGGCCATTGTTGGCGCCGGCGTCTTCGAGGGCGAGAAGGTCGGCCGCGGCAAGTTGCAGGAGCAGGACTGGCTGACCACCGTGGTCGAGCAGGACAGCGGCCATCTGAGCGCGCGCGTCACCGGCGTCATGATCGACTTCCTGGTGCCTGGCGACGCGATCGCAATCGTCGAGCAGCTCGCCGATCCGGCGATCAAGATCGTTTCCCTGACCATTACCGAGGGTGGCTATTTCATCGATCCGGCTTCCGGCGTCTTCAATCCGACGCATCCCGACATCGTTGCCGACGCGCAACCCGGGGCGACACCGAAGACCGTTTTTGGGCTCATCCTCGCCGGGCTGCTGCGTCGCCGCGCCGACGGCATCGTGCCCTTCACCGTCATGTCCTGCGACAACATCCCCCATAACGGCCACGTCACCTCGGATGGCGTCATCGGCCTTGCGCGGCTGATCGACGAGGATCTGGCAAACTGGGTGAGCGAAAACGTTGCCTTTCCCAACGGCATGGTCGACCGCATCACGCCGGCCACCACCGACCGCGAGCGCGGTATTCTCTCCAGCGAGTTCGGCCTCGACGACAATTGGCCGGTGTTTTGCGAGCCGTTCAAGCAATGGGTGCTGGAGGACCGTTTCACCGACGGCCGCCCGCCGCTGGAAAAGGTCGGCGTGCAGTTCGTCAGCGACGTCGCGCCCTATGAGCTGATGAAGATCCGCATCCTCAATGGCGGCCACGCGACCATCGCCTATCCGGCCGGGCTGATGGACATCCATTTCGTCCATGAGGCGATGCAGGAGCCGCTGGTACGCGGCTTCCTCGACAAGCTCGAGCATGACGAAATCATCCCGACCGTGCCGCCGGTTCCGGACACCGACCTCGAAGATTACTACCAGCTCATCGAGCACCGCTTCTCCAATCCGAAGATCGGCGACACCATACGCCGGCTTTGCCTCGACGGCTCCAACCGCCAGCCGAAATTCATCATTCCGACGATCGCCGACCGGCTGAAGGCTGGCAAAAGTGTCACCGGCCTTGCGCTGGAATCTGGGCTCTGGTGTCGCTACTGCTTCGGCACCACGGATTCCGGTGCCGTCACCGAGCCCAACGACCCGAACTGGGGCCGGCTGCGGGCGACGGCCAAGACGGCCAGGGACATGCCTGCCGCCTGGCTTGCAATGGACGACATCTATGGCGATGTCGGCCGCTCGGCGCCGTTCGCCGAAGCGTTCGCCCATGCGCTCAAATCGCTGTGGGCGGACGGCGCGCGCGCGACACTGACGCGCTATCTCGCCGGCGAACTCTGAAGCCGATCCAGCGCGATGACGCCTGAACTGGTCATTTTCGACTGTGACGGCGTGCTGGTGGATAGCGAGATGCTATCGGTCGCGGCGTTGCTCGACATGATCGCGCTCGCCGGCGGCAACGTCAGCGAGGACATTGCCTACGAGCACTTCCTCGGCAAGAGCATGAAGAGCGTCCGCGAAATCCTCGGAAGCGACTTCGGGCTCGATATCACCGACCAGCATCTGACCGAGATGCGCGCCGAACTGATGCGCAAGTTCCGCCAGGAGCTGAAACCGATGCCAGGCATCGCACAGGTCCTGCCGAAGCTCGGCGTGCCGTGCTGCGTCGCCTCCTCCGGCACGCTGGAGCGGATCCGCTATGCGCTCCAGGTTACGGAGTTGCTTGGGCTACTGGAGCCGCATTTGTTCAGCGCTGTCATGGTGGCGCGGGGCAAACCGGCGCCTGACCTTTTTCTCCACGCAGCCGACAAAATGGGGGCTGTTCCGCGAAACTGCCTCGTCGTCGAGGACAGCCCGGCCGGCATCGAAGCGGCGCGGGCGGCCGGCATGCGCGTCCTTGCCTTCACCGGCGGCTCGCACACCGGCAACCCGGCATTGAAAGCGCGGCTTGCGTCGAGTGAGCCGGACTTTATATTCGCTGACATGCTGCAATTGCCCGATCTGATTGCAGGCCTGGGAGCGAGAGCAAGAACACCTTGACCAACAGTTTCGTTTGCGCGGTCGATGTCGGCACCGGAAGCGCCCGTGCCGGCATTCTCGACACCAGTGGCGCCTTGCTCGGTCGCGCCGAGCACCCGATCGCCATGCAACAGCCGAAGGCCGACCATGCCGAGCACGATTCGCAGGATATATGGTCGGCGGTGTGCATGGCCGTCCGCGCTGCCCGCGAAAAGGCGGGCGTGCGGGCCGAGGATATCGTCGGCATCTCTTTTGACGCCACCTGCTCGCTGGTTGTGCGGGACCGGCATGGCGGCCAGCTCAGCGTGTCCGTCACTGGTGAAAGGCGCTGGGACACCGTCGTCTGGCTCGACCATCGTGCCATTGCCGAGGCCGATGAATGCACCGAAAGCGGCCATGCCGTGCTCGACTATATCGGCGGCGTCATGTCGCCGGAAATGGAGACGCCCAAGCTGATGTGGCTGAAGCGCAACCTGCCCGGAACATGGAACGAAGCCGGCTATCTATTCGACCTCACCGACTTCCTGACCTGGAAGGCAACCGGCTCGCTCGCCCGTTCACAATGCACGCTGACCGCCAAATGGACCTATCTTGCCCATGAAGCGACCGGCTGGCGGCGCGACTTCTTTGAAGCTGTCGGGCTCGGCGACCTTTTCGAGCACGGCAATCTGCCGGTAAAGGCAAGCCCGGTCGGTGCCGATATCGGTCCGCTCAGCGCGCAAGCCGCGGCGGAGCTTGGCCTCACCGAGAAATGCCGGGTCGGCGCCGGCGTCATCGATGCCTATGCCGGCGCGCTTGGCGTGCTCGGCGGCTTCGCCGGTGACGCGCAGGACATCGGCCGCCATCTGGCCCTGATTGCCGGCACGTCGAGTTGCGTCATGGCGATGTCGCCCGATCCGCAGCCTTTCGCTGGTGTCTGGGGGCCGTATTATGGTGCGGCGCTTCCCGGCCTGTGGCTGTCGGAAGGCGGCCAGTCGGCCACCGGCGCGCTGCTCGATCACATCATCCGCTGGCATGGCGCCGGCGGCGAGCCGGATGCCGCCATGCATGCCAGGATCGCCCGCCGCGTCGCCGAGCTGCGCGCCGCCGAAGGCGACAACCTCGCCGCCAGGCTGCATGTGCTGCCCGATTTTCACGGTAACCGCTCGCCGCTCGCCGACCCGCATGCCGTAGGCGTCATCAGCGGGCTGACGCTGGATTCGTCCTTCGACAGCCTGTGCAAGCTCTATTGGCGCACCGCCGTCAGCATCGCGCTTGGCGTCCGCCATGTGCTGGAAGCGCTGAACGAGAACGGCTATTTGATCGACACGCTGCACGTCACCGGCGGCCACACCAAGAACCCGCTGCTGATGGAGCTTTATGCCGACGCCACCGGCTGCACGGTGGTCGAGCCGCTGGCGGACGAGGCGGTGCTGCTCGGCACCGGCATGATTGCCGCCACCGCCGCCAGGCTTTTCCCCGATTTGAATGCCGCCTGCGTCGCCATGCAGCAGGGCGGCAAGACACGAGAGCCCAATCCGGCTGCCGCCGGGCGGTTCGATCGCGATTACCGCGTGTTTCTCGAGATGCATCGGCAAAGGCAGGCGCTGGACGCGATCCGATAAATCGGGATCGGTCGCTATCTCTGGTTCCAGCGCCGGATGACCGGCTCGTCAAGATCGTGCTCATAGCCGAGCACGCTTATGCTGGCGGTATCCAGTACGAACAGCGCACCGGCTTGCGCCGGCAGGCCGAGCCAGCGTGCAGCCAGCACCCGCAGGAAATGCGAGCTTGAAAACAGCAGGACGTTGCCGCTGGCTTCGCGCAACTGGCTGACGATCCGGTCCGCCCTCGAGCCGACATCCACGGCTGACTCGCCGCTCGGGCAGCCGTCGCGAAAAAGCCGCCAGCCGGGACGCTCGACGATGATTTGCTTGGTGGTCAATCCCTCATAGGCACCATAATCCCACTCCGCCAGATCGTCCTTCTTCACGCCTGACGAGCCGAAGCCGGCCAGCGCACAGGTGTTGAAGGCGCGCTGCGACGGGCTCGACCACACCGCCGAGAAGGACAGGCCCTTGAGCCGGTCGACGAGCTGCCTCGCCGCGTCCTCTCCGGCCGGCGTCAGCGGTATGTCGGTTCGGCCGGTATGTTTTCCGGACGCACTCCATTCCGTCTCGCCATGCCGAACCAGATAGATTTCGGGAAACGCGCTCATCAGGGTGCCTTTCAAATGGATCTGCCGTGACCATAGCGGCTTCCATAGCCTCTCCAATAGCGTGCATTGAGTTGACTGGCTTAACCCTTCCGCAAGTCAGCCTCTTGCCACCGGTGCCCATTTCGTAGACAAACCCGCCGTAATGCGGAATCCGGCCGATCATGGCCGTTTCCGCGCTGAGACGCGGCTTCCGGCTCTTGCCGACGTGCCGCAATCGGATAGGCGGAAAACTAGAATGTCTGCGATCGAAGCCGACGCTCGCGCGCCGGAAAACCTTTGGCGTCGGGAAATCAGGGCGATGCTGGCGCTCGCCTGGCCGATGGTGCTGACCAATCTCGGCCAGACCGCGATGACCGCTACCGACGTCATGATGATGGGGCGGCTGGGGCCGGACACGCTGGCCAGCGGTGCGCTTGGTGCCAACCTCTATTTCATGCCGCTGATCTTCGGGCTTGGCCTGATGCTGGCGACCTCGCCGATGATGGCGACCGAGCTCGGCCGTCGCCGCCACTCGGTGCGCGACCTGCGCCGCACCGTGCGCCAGGGTCTGTGGCTGGCGATCCTCATTTGCATTCCGATTTGGGTCTTTCTCTGGCACGGCGAGGCTGTGTTGCTGGCCATGGGTCAGGAACCGGCACTGGCGCATCAGGCCGGCATCTATCTGCGCTGGCTCGAATGGGCGGTGCTGCCCTTTTTCGGCTACATCGTCCTGCGCTCGTTTATTTCGGCGCTGGAGCGGCCGGGCTGGGCACTGATCATCGTTTTCGTTGCCGTCGCCTGCAACGCCTTTTTCAACTGGCTGTTCATGTTCGGCAATCTCGGCATCCAATCGATGGGCATCGCCGGCTCCGGCCTTGCCACCACGCTTTCCAGCACACTTATGTTCGCCGGCATGGCGGCGGTGGTGATGCTTGAGAAGAAATTTCGGCGCTATCGTCTGTTCGGACGCTTCTGGCGGGCCGATTGGCCGCGCTTCAAGGGCCTGCTGCGGCTCGGCCTGCCGATCGCCGGCCTGCTGGCCTTCGAGGTGACGATCTTCAACGCGGCGGCCTTTCTCATGGGCCTGATCGATGCGGCTTCGCTTGCCGCCCATGCGATCGCCATCCAGATCGCCTCGATCACCTTCATGGTGCCGCTCGGCCTCAACCAGGCGGTGACGGTGCGCGTCGGACTTGCCCACGGCGCCGGCAATCCGGAAGGTGTCAGCCGGGCTGGCTGGACCGCCTATGTCGTCGGTGTCTCCTTCATGGCGCTGATGGGGCTAGTGATGATCCTGTGGCCGCATCTCTTGATCGGCGCCTTCATCGACATCGGTGATCCGGTCAATGCGAGGGTGGTGGCGCTTGCCGTGTCGTTCCTCGCCTTTGCCGCGCTGTTCCAGGTTTTTGACGGTGCGCAGGCGGTCGCCAGCGGCATGCTGCGCGGCCTGCACGACACCAAGGTGCCGATGATCTATGCCGCGATCGGCTATTGGGGCATCGGCCTGCCGCTCGGCGTGCTGCTGGCCTTCCGTTTCGGCTTCAATGGCGTCGGTATCTGGATCGGCCTGTCGTCGGGACTGGCGGTGGTGGCGGCGCTCTTGCTGGGGCGCTGGCTGCGGCGCGACCGTATAGCGCCGCCTCTGGTATTCGGGCGTTGAATTGCTGGTCGCCCGCTCAGCGGGCCGCCGCCCGCTGCTCGAGCGAACGTGCGTATTGCGTCAGCGGAAAGCACATGACGAAGAAGATCAGCGCTACCAGCCCATAGACTTTGAACGGTTCGAAGGTCGCATTGTTGATCGCGTTGGATGTCCTCACCAGCTCCTCGAAACCGATGATCGAGGTCAGCGCGGTCGACTTGATCAGCTGCACCAGAAAGCCGACGGTCGGCGCGCGGGTGATCGAAAACGCCTGCGGCAAGATGATCAGCCTGAGCTCCTGCAGATAGTGCAGGCCGAGGCTGGCGCCGGCGTCCCACTGGCCGCGCGGCAGCGCATCGACGCCACCGCGCCAGATCTCGGCGAGATAGGCGCTGGCGAAGAAGGTCAGGCCAAGCACCGCCGCGGTCCACGGCTCGATGCGTAGGCCCAGCATCGGCAAGCCGAAGAACATCAGGAACAACTGCATCAGCAGCGGCGTGCCTTGGAAAAGCGCGATGTAGCCCGAGGCGAACCGCCGGGCCCATTTATTCTTGGCGATCCGGAAGAACAGCACGATCATGCCGACCACCACGCCGCCCATAAACGCAGCCAACGACAAGAGCACCGTCCAGCGCGCCGCCAGCAGCAGGTTGCGCAGAATGTCCCAGAAGGTGAATTCGATCATGACACACCGGCTCCGAGAACCCGGCGCCCGCCGCCGACCAGCAGCCGGCGCAGCCCAATCGACAGGGCGAGATAGACCATCGTCACGACGAAATAGGTCTCGAAAGCCCGGAACGTGCGTGCCTGCAGCATGTCGGCCTCGTAAGTCAGCTCGCGCACCGCGATCTGCGACACCACGGCGGATTCCAGCATCATGATGACGATCTGGCTAGTCAGCGCCGGATAGATCACCTTGAGCGCCTGCGGCAGCACGATCTTAACGAAGACCTGGCGCGGCCTGAGGCCAAGCGCCAGTGCCGCTTCCGTCTGCCCGGGCGGCACCGCGTCGAGCCCGGCGCCGACGATCTCGATCGTGTAGGCCGCCATGTTGAGCGTCATCGCCAGCATGGCTGCCAGCACCGGATCGAGCCTGACGCCGATGCTGGGCAGCCCAAAGAAGATGAAGAACAGCTGCACCAGGAAAGGCGTGTTGCGGATCACCTCGACATAGACGCCGATCGCCCGCTTGAGCAGGAGCGGACCGTTCCGCCGCCCTGCCGCGCCGAGGATGCTGAGCAACGTTCCCGCCAGCGTGGTCACGGCGATCAACAGGATCGTCGTGGCCGCGCCGCGCGCGATCGCCCCTGTCGCCCCGGCAAGCCAGCCGAAGTCGAGGCTATAGGTCACTGGCCGTCAATCCTTGAGATTGGCGGGATCGAGCGGTGTCTTCAGCCAGGCCTTCGAGCTTTCGTCCAGTCTGCCGTCGGCCAGCATCTTGGCAACTGCATCGTTGACCGCTTGCTTGAGGCGGTCTTCCTTCTTGTTGAGGCCGATATGCGAGGGCGAGGTGAGAAGCTGGAATTTCTGTTCCGGCTTCAGCGCCTCCTGGCGGGCGAGCACCTGGGCGCCGACATCGTTGCCGACCACCATCAGCTGGGTCTGACCCGAGATGAAGGCCTGGATGACGGAATTGTAGTTGTCGAAGCGGCGGATGTCGGCCGAGGCCGGTGCCGCCTCGGTCAGCGAGGTGTCTTCCAGCGTGCCGCGATTGACGGCGATCGACTTGTCGGCAAGGTCTTCCTTGCCTTTGACGGCAAGCGCGGCCGGGCCGATGACTGCGATGTAATAGGGCGCGTAGGCGGCGGCGAAATCGATCACCTGTTCACGCTCCTTGGAGTAGCCGACGCTCATCAGCAGGTCGACACGCTTGTCGGTCAGGTACGGAATGCGGTTCTGGCCGGTCACGCTGACCAGATTGAGCTTGACCTTGAGCTGGTCGGCGATGGATTGCGCCACGTCGATGTCGTAGCCCTTGATGCTCATGTCGGCGCTGGCCGAGGAGAAAGGCGGGAAGTCGGAAAAGATGCCGACATTGATCGCGCCGGCCTTGGCGATGTCGTCGATCGCGTCGGCATTGGCGGCCTGGGTGGTGAAACCAAGACCGGCCGCACCGAGCATCAGCACGGCGGCGATAGAAGATTTGAGTTTCATGTGAAGTGTCATTTTAATTCCCCTGCTGGAAGCTTGTTTGTTTGAGTGCAACCGCCGGCTCCAGCGCGGCGGTCGCCTTTGGATTCTCTAGTGGACCATGGTCTTCTCCGAAAACCGGTTCCCACTTTTCGGGATCATGGTCGAGCGTGTCAGCCCGCCTTGCCGGTGATTGCCGGGCTGAAGACCATCAGGCTGAGGATCTCGAACAGCACCTGCGCGCCGGCGTGCGCCGTGTTGGCGGTTGCGTCGTACTGTGGTGCCACTTCGACGACGTCGCCGCCGACGATGTTGAGGCCTTTCAGGCCGCGCAGCAGCTCGAGCACTTCGCGTGTCGTCAGCCCGCCGACTTCCGGTGTGCCGGTGCCCGGCGCGAAGGCCGGATCGACGCTGTCGATGTCGAACGAGACATAGGTCCGGCCGTCGCCGACTATCCTGCGCGCCTTCTCGATAATGGCGGGAATGCCGAGGCCGGTCACCTCTTCGGCATGCACCACGGTCATGCCGGACTCATAGGTGAACTCCCAAAGGTACTCGGCCGAGCCGCGAATGCCGATCTGGATGGTGCGGCTCGGGTCGAGCACGCCGTCCAGCACCGCGTTGCGGAACGGCCCGCCATGGTGGAACTTGGTCATGTCGAACAAGCCGCTGGTATCGCAATGGGCGTCGATATGGATCATGCCCACCGGCGCCTTCTTGCCGACAGCCTTCAGGATCGGGTGGCTGATCGAATGGTCGCCGCCGACCGAAAGCGGAAGAACCCCTGCGTCGACGATCTGGTTGGTGCGGCGTTCGATGTCGTCATGGCTGGTCTCCAGCCGGTAGCGGCTCTGGAATGGCACGTCGCCGATGTCGGCGACCTTCAGCTCATGCGTCGGCGCGCATTCCAGCACATGATTGTAGGGGCCGATGCGCTCGATGGCGCGCAGCGCCCTTGGCCCGAAACGGGCGCCCGGTCGGTTGGTGACGCCCAGATCCATCGGCACGCCGATCATCGCCACCTGCAGATCGCCGAAATCCGGATTGTCGGCGGCGATTTCGCGATAGGGCGCCGCGAGGAAGGTCGGGATGCCGGAATAAGGCGCCAGCCGCGTGCCGCTCTTGGAGAAGATCTTGTCGGCGACACGCTGGAATTTCGGGTCGAACATTTCGCCGCCATGACTCTCGCCATATTTGCGGCGCAACGCTTCGAGCTTGCCGCGGTCGTAACCCATGTCGGTCCTCCATGGCTGGTGCAGCGCGCGGACGGCGGCCTCGATAGCCGCAGCCGTCGGCTGCCTGCAGATTTCACGTCTTGATGCAAGGCTTGGGCAAAGTGTCCTGTAGCTGCATTGAAAAATCAATTGATATTGTTAGGGTGTCCGCTGTGAGAAAATCTCACAGAGCCTAGGTTCCAAATGGCCAAGCGTTTGCCCCCGCTCAACCCGCTGCGCGCCTTCGAGGCGACGGCGCGCCATGCCTCACTGACCAAGGCGGCGGCCGAGCTGAACGTCACCCACGGCGCCATCAGCCATCAGATCAAGGCGCTCGAGCAATCATTGGGCGTCAAGCTGTTCGAGCGTGCCGGTCAGCGGGTGAAGCTGACACCGCACGGCGCCGAATTGCTGCCGGCGGTGTCGACCGCCTTCGACGGCATCGCCGCCGCCACCCAGCGCATGACGAGGCCGGCCAGCACCGGCGCGCTGTCGGTATCCTGCGTGCCGGCGCTGCTGTTGCTGTGGATGATCCCGCGGCTGGGCAGCTTCACCTCGCAATATCCGGATATCAGGCTGACGCTGATCCCATCCAATGACGCCAAGGACGTCCGCGCCCCGCATATCGATGTCTGCGTGCACTATGGTGACGGCAGCTGGACCGACTGCTGGATGCGCAAATGGTCGGGCCTCGAACTGTTCCCGGTGGTCAGCCCGACGCTGATCAACAACCGCCCGATCCGCACCGTCCGCGACCTCGCCGATCACGTCTTCCTGCATGGCGACGATGGCCGCGAATGGCACACCTGGCTGGCCGCCGCCGACGCGCTGGACCTGGAGCGCGGCCGCCGCCACCATCTTGGCGACGCGCGCATGGCGACCGAGGCCGCGGTCCACGGCCATGGCGTGGCGCTCGGCGACACGGTGACCGCGAGCGGACTGCTCGCCAGGGGTCTGCTCGTCGCCCCGTTCAGCCTTTCCGTTCCGGCGGTCGACGATTTCTACGTCGTCTGCCGCAACGAGATGCGGTCGGCGCCGATCGTGCAATTGTTCATCGACTGGCTGTTTGCCGAGAAAGAGCAGGCCGACCGCCGCGCCGACGCGCCAGTGGCAGGCCGCATCGGCATTCGCCGCAAGCGTCCGGCGCTCAAGGTGGTTGGCGCCAAGACCGCATCCTGAGGCCGAAACGGCCATAGGCGCCGCTTGCCGCAGCGGCTTCTTTTTGTCGGGCCAGCCCGCAAAGCGGGAGGCGCTTTCAAAAATTCGATGCTAAGAGCCATTTGGAGCAATTCCAGGAAAAGTGCGCAGCGGTTTTCCGTCCGGAATTGCGCTAGACAAAAAGCTAGAGCGAGCAGCGAAGGCGGCATTGAGCGATGGCAAAGACCGATATAGCGCGGCGCGTCTACAACCACACCTGGAAGCTCGACCCGATCGTCCGCAGCTTGCTCGACACCGATTTCTACAAGCTTCTGATGCTGCAGATGATCTGGGGCATGTATCCCAAGGTCGACACCACCTTCTCGCTGATCAACCGCACCACCTCGGTCCGCCTTGCCGAGGAGATCGACGAGACGGAGCTGCGCGAGCAACTCGACCATGCCCGTACGCTGCGCTTCTCGAAGAAAGAGATGATCTGGCTCGGCGGCAACACCTTCTATGGCCGCAAGCAGATCTTCGAACCGGAATTCCTCGCCTGGCTGGAAAATTTCCGCCTGCCCGAATACGAGCTTTCCAAGCGCGACGGCCAATACGAACTCGCCTTCAGCGGTCCGTGGATGTACACGACGCTATGGGAGATCCCGGCGCTGGCAATTATCAATGAACTTCGATCTCGCGCGGCCATGCGGGCGTTCGGCCCGTTCGCGCTCGACGTGCTCTATGCCCGCGCCAAGGCCAAGATGTGGGCCAAGACCGAGCGGCTGAAGGCGCTGCCCGGCATCCGCATCTCGGATTTCGGCACCCGCCGCCGTCATTCTTTCCTGTGGCAGCGCTGGTGCGTCGAAGCGTTGAAGGAAGGCATCGGCGAGGCCTTCACCGGCACCTCGAACGTGTTGCTCGCCATGGACAACGACCTCGAAGCGCTCGGCACCAACGCGCATGAACTGCCGATGGTGTTCGCCGCGCTCACCAATTCGGAAAAGGAATTGAAACAGTCGCCCTACAACGTGCTGCAGGACTGGCAGCGCTACTACGGCGGCAATTTGCTGATCGTGCTGCCGGACACCTTCGGCACCGCGGCGTTCCTGCGCGATGCGCCGGACTGGGTCGCCGACTGGACCGGGTTCCGCCCCGACAGCGCGCCGCCGATCGAGGGCGGCGAGAAGATCATTTCCTGGTGGCGCGAAAAGGGCAAGGACCCCAAGCAGAAGCTGCTCATCTTCTCCGACGGGCTTGAGGTCGAGACCATCGAGGAGACCTACCGTCACTTCCGCGGCAAGGTGCGCATGTCCTTCGGCTGGGGCACCAACCTGACCAACGACTTCGAAGGCTGCGCGCCGACCGAGACCAACCGGCTCGACGCCATCTCGCTCGTCTGCAAGGTTACCGAAGCCAACGGCAGGCCGGCGGTCAAGCTTTCCGACAATCCGGCCAAGTCGACAGGCGACGAGAAAGAGATCGAGCGCTATTTGCGCATCTTCGGCCAGAAGGACCGCGTGGAGCAGTTGGTAAAGGTGTGAGGGCCGACAAGAAGTATTTCTTGGAAAGCATGAGTTCCCGCCCACCCCCCTCTGTCCTGCCGGACATCTCCCCCTCAAGGGGGGAGATTGGCTCTCATCTCCGCTTTGGCCAACCCTCAACAAGGCAAGAAAAGCGCCGGCCGATTCAACTGCCAATCTCCCCCCTTGAGGGGAAGATGTCCGGCAGGACAGAGGGGGGCGCCGTAGAGCGCTGCATTTCTGCAATCAGGCTCTTTCCCGGCCCCATCGCTTCCTTGGCTCTCCTGTCGCCCACTCCCGCCTTCGCTCATGCCTCCGACCGCGGCCACGTCCTGCTCCTTCCCACCGGCTACTACGTCGCCGGCGGCGCGCTCGCCGTTGCCGCCAGCTTCCTGATCCTGGCTCTACTCCCGCCGGACTCCCTCGACCGCTTCTGGCGCAAACGCCTGCCGCTTTTCGCCTTCGGCGACGGCGCGCGGACTGCCGTCAGCCTGGTAGCCTTTGCCGGCTTTGCAATTCTTGTCGCGGCCGGCCTGTTCGGCAGCCGCGACCCACTTTCCAACCCGCTGCCGCTGACGATCTGGACGCTGCATTGGGTTGGCCTGGCTCTGCTGCAGGGGCTCGCCGGCGATCTCTGGTCGTGGCTCAATCCCTGGTACGGGCCGTGCCGCGTCGCCTCGCGCCTGTCCGGCAGAACGCAGCCGTATCTGCTCCCCCAGTGGCTCGGCTATTGGCCGGCTTTCATGCTGTTCTTCGCCTTCGCCTGGTTCGAGCTTATCGACCCGGCGCCCGACGATCCGGCGCGGCTGGCCTGGGCCGCCGGCCTCTACTGGCTGCTGAGCTTTGCCGCCATGCAGGTCTTCGGCTACCGCGACTGGAGCCGCAGCGGTGAGTTCCTGACCGTATTCTTTTCCATGGTGGCGCGCTTCGCCATCGTCGAACGCAACGAGGACGGCCGGCTCAAACTCTGCTGGCCGGGCGCCAAGCTGCTTGGTGCCGCGCCGCTACCGCTCAGCGGCGTCGCTTTCCTGCTGCTTGCGCTCTCGTCGGTGTCCTTCGACGGCCTGTCGAAAACCTTCTTCTGGCTAGGCTGGTTCGGCATCAATCCGCTGGAATTTCCTGGACGCACCGCTTTGATCGGCATCGGCAGTTTCGGCCTTGTGCTGAGCTTTGCCGTGCTTGCGGCCGTGTTCGCGCTCGCCGTCTTTCTTGGCCAGCACCTTGCCGGCAGCAAGCATTCGCTCGGTCACGCCGCCGGGCTTTTGGTCTGGTCGATTGTGCCGATCGCGCTCGCCTACCACTTCGCGCACTATCTGACGGCGCTGCTGGTCGACGGCCAATATGCGATTGCCGCTCTCTCCGACCCGTTTGCGCTGGGCTGGAACCTGTTCGGTACCGCCGACATGCCAATTGAAGCCGGCGTCGTCGCCGGCGCCGGTTCGGCGTGGTGGCTGTGGAACCTCCAGGCCGGCGTCATTATAGCCGGCCACATGTTTGCAGTACTTGTCGCCCATGGCTTGGCCTGGCGGCTGCACCCCATTCCGGCTCGCGCCGCGCTCAGCCAGTTCCCGCTCACCGTGCTGATGATCGCCTACACCGTCCTCGGGTTGTGGCTGCTTGCCACGCCGAGCGCCGGATGAACGAGGTGCGCGATGGCCGTCAATCGAACCTGGGGGAAAGCTCGCTTGCCACGTCAGAGCTTTGGTGATTTAGTTTGTACACATGCAATTTTCGGCCCTCTTAGCAAGAGCGGCCCGCCTCGCTACAGCCATTGGTCAAAGCTCAAAAACAAGGGGAACTGCCGTGACTGACAAGAATGGGTTTTTCGATCTCTCCAGATCCGCTCTCACCCGCCGCACGGCGCTGAAGGGCCTTGCCGCCGGCGCCGGTCTTGCCGTCGCGCCGGGTTTCGTGCGTTACAGCCAGGCGCAGAGCTCGGCGCCGATCAAGATCGGCTTCCAGTCGCACCGCACCGGCATCGGCGCCGCCTATGGCCGCTGGTACGAGAAAACCACGGCGGCTGCCGTCAAGGCGATCAACGATGCCGGCGGCATCAACGGCCGGCCGGTCGAGGTGATCATCGAGGATGACGGCACCGATCCCGGCCGGGGCGCCGAAGTCGTCGGCAAGTTCGCCTCCCAGCACAAGACCGACATAGTCTACGGCACGCTGTTTTCGCATGTCGTCATCGGCTCGGCGCCGGCCGCCGGCGAGGCCAAGATGCCTTATTTTGTTGTCAGCGAAGGCCACCATGTCGCCTCGACCAAATTGAACCGCTACGTCTTTCAGCCCGGCATCACCGATGTGAAGAGCCAGATCCAGTCGATGGCGCCGTGGATTGCCGCCAACGCCGGCAAGAAGGTGACGCAGATATTCCCCGATTTCGCTTTCGGCTACGACCATCGCGACTACCTGCCGCCAGCGCTGAAGGCGCAAGGCGCCGAGGTTATCGCCCAGATCGCCATTCCGCCGACGGAATCCTCCTTCACCAAATATTTCCCGCAGATCCCCGCGGAGACCGAGGTGATCTACCACGTCATGGTCGGTCCGGCGGTGCTCACCTTCGTCAAGGAGCTCGGCGAGTTCTACGGCTCCAATCGGCCGCAGCTGTTCGGCTTCATCGATTCGCTCGAAGCCACCGACATCAACAGCCCCGGCCTGGAATTCCTCGACGGCAGCCATTTCTGGGAAGGTTCGCCGCGTTATGCGCAGCCCGATGACTCCCCTGCGCAGAAAGCCTACCGCGCCGCCGTCGGCATCGACGACAATGGTGCCGCCGTCGGCGATCCCAAGGACGTCTCCACCGCCGCGCACATGTTCGGCTGCTGGGAAACGCTCTACGTCGTCAAGAAGGCGATGGAGGACGCCGGCTACAAGGGCCCGGAAGACCGCGCTAAGCTGGTCGAGGCGACCGAGGCGTTGACAGAGTTCGCCGAGGGCCCCGAGCACCCGCAGGGACCGAAAACCTTCAACGGCAAGATCCACCAGTGTTTTGGTATCCAGAACATCTCCAAGGTCGAAGGCGGCCGGCTGAATGTCGTTCACAAGACCAAGATCGAGGACGGCCTCTACGAGCCGGAAGGGGATTACACGACGCAGGCGCTGTGAGCTTGGCTGCTGCAGCAAGGGTGAGCGCCAAGACACCCCCCTCTGGCCAGAGGGGGGTGCTTCGCGCATCCGCCGGTGCTTAGCCGATGCACTTCGGACCTCACCTGCTCCTCGCCGCCCTCGAAGGCCTCGTCACCTCCGCCGTCCTGGCGCTGACGGCGCTTGGCCTGTCGCTGGTGTTCGGCGTCATGCGCATCGTCAATGTCGCGCATGGCGAGTTCTTCATGCTGGGCGCGGTGCTTGCCTGGGCGATCTCTACGGCGATATCCGGCCATCCGGCGCTCGGCTTCCTGGCCGCCCTGGTGCTGGCGCCGCTGATCGTCGGCCTGATCGCATTGCTCGCCGAACGGCTGGTCCTGCGCCGGCTCGACTACAATCCGGAAGCCACCATCGTCGCCACCATCGGCATGCTCTACATCATCCAGCAACTGGCGCTGACCTTCTATGGGCCGGAGGCGCGGCCGGTGGAGCCGCCGTTCAGCTACCGCATCCTGCTGCCGTGGTTCGGCTATTCCGGCTACAAGCTGTCGATCATCGCCGCGTCGGCGCTGCTGCTGGTCGCGACCTGGCTGGTGCTGACGCGCACGAAAATCGGCCTCATCATGCGCGCCACGCAATATGACAGCGAGACGGCGCAGGCCTTCGGCATTCCGGTGACCAGAGTCTATGCCGGCGTCTTCGCGCTCGGCGCCATGCTGGCGGCTGTGGCCGCGGTGCTGATCGTGCCGATCAGCCAGGCGCATTATCTGATGGGGCAGGATCCGCTGCTGCTCTCGTTCATCGTCGTCATCATCGGCGGCCTTGGTTCGTTGCGCGGCACGGTGGTCGCCGCGGTGCTGATCGGCCTTTCCGACGGCATTATCTCGGTGTTCTTCTCGCCGACGCTGGCCAAGATCATCGCCACCTTGCTCGTCGCCATGGTGCTGGTGTTCCGGCCGCAGGGCCTGTTCGGGACGACATCGCGATGAAGGATGCTTCGCCGGCAAAGCCATATGCGCTGCATCTCGGCGTCATCGCCCTGCTTTTCACCCTTAGCTTCGTCCTGCCGGAATACCATCACGGCCTACTCGCCCGCATCATGGTGCTGGCGGTCTTCGCCATGGGCTACAATCTGCTGTTCGGCTATGCCGGGCTGCTCAGCCTCGGCCATGCCATGTTCTTTTCGGCCGGGCTCTATGGCGCCGGCCTTGCCGTCATCCATCTCGGCTGGAGCGTGCCGGCCGCCTTCGCAGCCGGGCTTGCCTGCGGCGCGCTGCTTGCGCTGGTGATCGGGCTGCTGGCGCTGCGCACCTCCGGCGTCGCCTTCATGATCGTCACCATGATGTTCGCTCAGGTATTCTATCTCGTCATCCTCTATCTCGCCGCCTGGACCGGCGGCGACCAGGGCATGGTCGTACCGCAGCCGATGCGTGTCCTTGTCCTGCGCGGCACGTCGCTCGACCTCACCAACCCGACCGTGCGCTATATGAGCGCGCTGGCGCTGTTCTCGATCGTGCTGCTTATTAGCTTGGCCACAATCCGCTCCGGCTACGGCCGCGTGCTGGTCGCCATCCGCGAGAACGAGGAGCGGACCAAGATGCTTGGCTACGATACGTTCTCCAACAAGCTCGTCGCCGTCGTCATCTCAGGCACCATCTGCGCGGCTTCCGGCGCGGCCTATGCGCTGCTGTTTGGCTATGTCGGCTCGAGCTTCGCCTCGGTGCAATATTCCATCCTGCCGCTACTCTGGGTGCTGCTGGGCGGCGCCGCCACCACGCTCGGGCCGCTGATCGGCACGCTGTTCATGTATTACGTCATCGACGTCGCCAGCGGCTACACCTCGGCCTATCTGCTGATCGTCGGCATTGCGCTGATCCTGCTGGTGCTGTTCTTCCCTAGGGGCATTCTCGGCAGCATCCGCCAGCGCTGGCTCGGGTGGTTGCCATGATGCCGCTTTTGACGACCAAAGGCCTGTCCCGCAGTTTCGGCGGCTTGCGCGCCGTCGACGGCGTCGACTTCGCGCTGATGCCGGGCGAGATCCGCGCCGTCATCGGCCCCAACGGTGCCGGCAAGACCACCTTCGTCAGCCTGGTCAGCGGCCGCATCCAGCCCTCGTCGGGCACGATCGTCTTCGACGGCGCCGACATCACCAATCTGCCGGCCTACGCCAGAGTTCGCCTTGGCATCGCCTACACCTTCCAGATCACCAGCGTCTTTGCCAATCTCAGCGCCTACGACAATGTTGCCCTGCCGGTGCAGCGCACGCTGACCGACGGCCGCTCGAAGGGTGCTGTTCACATCGGCGTCATGGCGGCGCTCAAGCGCACCGGCCTTGCCGATCGGGCGCAAATGCCGGCCGGGCAATTGTCCTACGGTCACCAGCGGTTGCTGGAAGTGGCGATGGGGCTGGCACTGAAGCCGCGGCTGCTGATCCTCGACGAACCGACGCAAGGGCTGGCCGACAGCGAGATCGACAATTTCATCGAGCTGGTGCGCGAGATCGCCGATAGCGCCACCGTGCTTTTGATCGAGCACAACATGCCGGTGGTCATGCAGCTCGCCGACCGCATCAC
Organism: Mesorhizobium sp. M0306; assembly: GCF_040321655.1. Lineage (NCBI taxonomy): Bacteria > Pseudomonadati > Pseudomonadota > Alphaproteobacteria > Hyphomicrobiales > Phyllobacteriaceae > Mesorhizobium > Mesorhizobium sp. M0306. The sequence continues at coordinate 293,807 of NZ_JAMYRY010000004.1, forward strand.
CGTCTTCAACGCCGGCAGGATTTTAGCTGAAGGCACGCCCGAGCAGATCCGCGCCAATGCCGCGGTGCAGGACGCCTATCTGGGGACCACCCATGGCTGAGGCCCAGTCCAAGGCACTGACGATCTCCGGGCTTGATTGCTTCTATGGCGAGGTCCAGGTGCTCTATGGCCTCGATCTCGTGTTGAACGAGGGCGAGGTGCTCTGCCTGTTCGGCCGCAACGGCGCCGGCAAGACGACGACGCTGAAGGCGATCATGGGCCTGGTGCCGGCAAGCGCCGGCTCGATACGGCTCGAAGGGCGGGAATTGACCGGCCTGCCGGCGCACGAGGTGCCCAAGGCCGGCGTCGCCTACGTGCCGCAGGGCCGGCGGCTGTTCGCCGAGATGACGGTGGCGGAAAACATGGAGATCGGCCTGATGGCCCGCGACAAGGGCAGGGCGACCCGCGAAAACGTGCTCGATCTTTTCCCGCTGCTGCGCCAGCGCCTCAGGCAGCGTTCCGGCACGCTGTCCGGCGGCGAGCAGCAGATGCTGGCCATGGCCCGCGCCCTGTGTCTGGAACCGCAGGTGCTCCTGCTCGACGAGCCGACCGAAGGGCTGATGCCGTCGATGATCGCCAAGATCCGCGAAACCGTGTCGAAACTGCGTGCGCTTGGCGTGTCGACAATTCTTGTCGAGCAGCGCGTCGATGCTGTTCTGTCGGTTGCAGACCGCGTTTGCTTCATCGAAAACGGCCGCAACCGCGAGACGGTCGATGTCGAGGAACTGCGTGCCGATCCCTCCGCGGTCCGTCGCTATGTCGGCGTCGGCTGATCAGGCAAAGAACAGTAAGCCGGCGAGCAGGAAAGTCGGGATCAGCACGGCGCCTGACCACGCCATGTAGCCAAAGAAGCTCGGCATCTTGATGCCGCGATGCCGGGCAATGGCATAGACCATGAAATTCGGCGCATTGCCGACATAGGTGTTGGCGCCCATGAATACCGCGCCGGCCGAGATCGCCGCCAGCGTCGAGGCGAGCTCGGTCATCAGATGTTGCGCATCGCCGCCCGCTAGCTCGAAGAACACCAGATAGGTCGGCGCATTGTCGAGGAAGGACGACAGCGCCCCGGTCAGCCAGAAATAGGCAAGGTTGTCGGGCGCGCCGGCAGGCGAACTGACCAGCAGCACCAACGGCGCCAGCGCGCCGTGGAGGCCGGCCCGCAATATGGCGACGACCGGCACGATGCAGATGAAGATGCTGGCGAACAGCTTCGCCACCTCGGCGATCGGCCCCCAGTTGAAGGCGTTTGCGCCGCGAAACTCCTTCGGCGAGACGACAAGCGACGTGAAGGCCAGTATCAGGATGGCGGCGTCGCGCACCAGATTCTGCAGCTCGAGGCTGACGCCCTGGAAAGCGAAGCTCACTCCCGGCTTCCAGGCAGCGGAAATCAGGATCGCGGCGATCACCCCGGCCAGCAGCGGGATGTTGGCCAGGCCACGAATGCGCACCTTGCTGTCGGGCGTCGGATCCTTGATCTTCGGCGCGCCTTCCTCGCGGTGATGCAAGATGATGTCGATCGCCAGGAAAACCACCAGCACCACGCCGGCGACGAACAGCGTCTCGGGCAACAGGTGAACTGTCGTCCAGAAGAAATCGACGCCGCGCAGAAAGCCAACGAACAGCGGCGGATCGCCCAGCGGCGTCAGCGACCCGCCGATGTTGGACACCAGGAAGATGAAGAAGATGACGACATGGGCGTTGAAGCGCCGGTTGTCGTTTGCGCGGATGAGCGGCCGGATCAGGATCATCGAGGCGCCGGTTGTGCCAATGATCGAGGCAAGCACAGCCCCGCCCAGCAACAGCCCGGCATTGACCAGCGGCGTGCCGTGTATGTTGCCGGCAACGAAGATGCCGCCCGAAATGGTGAACAGCGCAAACAGCAGGATGATGAACGACATGTATTCGGTGAGCAGCGCATGCAGCACCGCCTGCGTGGCCGACGGGATGCCGAAGGCGATGGCCAGCGGCCCGATCACCAACGCTGCCCAGAAGGCAGCGATCTTGCCGTAATGGTGTTCCCAGGCATGACGGAAGAGCAGCGGGCCGGTCGCGATGCAAAGCAATAGCCCGGCAAACGGCAGCACCCACCACAGCGACATGGCGGCGCCCGGCAATTCGTGCGCTTCGGCCGCGAGAACCGCTCCCGGAGAAAAGATTGCGGCAACAAGTGCAGCACTTGCCGTCAACGCCGCAAACCGCATGAAGCCCCTCAAAAGTCTGTCAGCTTCGGCTGGATGACGTTCAAATCAGCGCCACGCCGGCATCGCGCATCCGGCCCAGCATCCTCTCCACGGAGCCGTTGAGGTCGATGCCGCGGCAGGCGTCGAGCCGCACGGACGTCTCAAAACCGAGCTTGACCGCGTCGAGCGCCGAAAAGGCGACGCAGAAATCCGTCGCCAGGCCGACCAGGGTCAGCGTCTCGATGTTCCGATCACGGAGATAGCCGGCAAGGCCGGTCGGCGTCGTCCGGTCGTTCTCGAAGAATGCCGAATAGCTGTCGATCGCAGGACGGAACCCCTTACGGATCACCAGCTCGGCCTTGCTCCAGGCGAGGCCCGAATGGAAATCCGATCCCAGGCTGCCCTGGATGCAGTGATCCGGCCACAGCGTCTGGTGGCCATAAGGCACATCGATCGTTTCGAACGGTTGCTTGCCGGGGTGGCTGGAGGCAAAGCTCGAATGGCCGGCAGGGTGCCAGTCCTGCGTCAGCAGGACGTGCTCGGTCCGCCGGATCAGGTCATTGACCAAGGGCACGATTTCGTCGCCACCGGCCACTTCCAGGGCGCCACCCGGGCAGAAATCGTTCTGCAGGTCGATGACGACAAGTGCTTCGTCGGCCATGGAGACTCCTTATTTTCTTGGTCTTGAGCTTAGGCTCCAATGAAAACGCGACCGGACGCAGAAACTTGACCAGATGGCCGGCTGCGTCAACCTCTCATGGCATAACAAATGCGTTCCGGGCGTACCGGTGCCCATAGCCGTGCAAACTCTGGCTTTGACAATTCCTGCCGGCTTGATATCATTTGCATACGAATGAATTTCCTGCCTTGCATGCTCGGGAAAATCTTTCGGCAGGATCCCCTCTCGGGAAGCCCATTCTGGGAAGGCAAAGCGTGATCCGTTACGCAAAACCCACCACGGTCGACGACGCCCTCGCTTTGCTGGGCGAAGGGCAATGGCGCATCCTCGCCGGCGGCACCGACTTTTATCCGGCACAGGGCAGCAAGCCTTTCCGCGACAATGTCCTCGATATCAATGGCCTGGTGGCATTGCGCGGCATTGCCGAAGCCGAAAACCATTGGCTCGTTGGCGCGCGCACCACCTGGACTGATCTCGTCCGCCATCGTCTGCCGGCGGCTTTCGAGGCGCTGAAGCAGGCGGCGCGGGAAGTCGGCTCGGTGCAGATCCAGAACGTTGCCTCAATTGCCGGCAATCTTTGCAATGCCTCGCCAGCCGCCGACGGCGTGCCGGCGCTGCTGGTGCTCGACGCCGAAGTCGAACTGCGTTCCGCGGTGGCGAGCCGGCATCTGCCCCTTGCAGAATTCATCCTCGGCAACCGTCGCACCGCACTGCAGCCCGGCGAAATGGTCACGGCAATCCGCATTCCCAAACCCGCGACCGCCGGCAGCTCCGCCTTCGTGAAACTCGGCGCGCGGCGTTATCTCGTCATCTCCATCGCCATGGCCGCCGCACGCCTGGCCGTCGAAGATGGTGTCGTCAGGAACGCGGCCGTCGCCGTCGGGTCCTGCTCGGTCGTCGCCGGGCGCCTGGCGGGTGTCGAGGCGGCGCTACGCGGCCTGCCCGTCGGCCAAGCGCTGGCCACTGCCATCCAATCCGCGCCAATGGACGAGCTGTCGCCGATCGGCGACGTGCGCGGCAGCGCCGAATATCGGCTGGATGCGGCGCGCGAGATCGTTGCCCGTGCCGTGCTTGGTGCTGTGGGCGCTATTCCCGGCGAAAGGGCGGCAGCATGATGGGCATGGAGCACGCCAACATCGCCTTCGAGGTCAACGGCGCCGCCGTCAGCGTTTGCGTGCCGCCGGTGCGGCGGCTATCCGCGGTGTTGCGCGACGAGCTGCGGCTGACCGGCACCAAGATCGGCTGTGATGCCGGCGATTGCGGCGCCTGCACGGTGCTGGTCGACGGCGAGCCGGTCTGCGCCTGCCTGATGCCCGCGGCTTCCGCCTCCGGCACCGTGGTGACGACCGTCGAAGGTCTCGGCGATGGCAGGCTGTCGGCGCTGCAGGCCTCGTTTCTCAGCCATGGCGCAGCACAATGCGGCGCCTGCACGCCCGGCCTGCTAGTCGCCGCAACGGCACTCCTGGACAGGACGCCTTACCCGAGCGAGGCCGAAACGCAGGATGCGCTGGGCGGCGTGCTCTGCCGCTGTACCGGCTACCGCAAAATCGTTGCGGCGGTAATGGATGCTTGGCGCCACGCCGATGGTCTCGATCAGCGCATGCCATTGTCCGGCAATGCCGTCGGCTCCTCTCCGATCCGCCTCGATGGCGTGCCGAAAGTCACCGGCGGCGAAAAATTCGGCGGCGATTCCTTCCCCATGGATGCATTGTCGGTGCTGGTGGTCCGCTCGCCGCATTATCATGCGGCCTTCAGCTTCGGCGATCTCGATGCCTGGGTGAAATCCCGTCCCGGCATTGCCGGCGTCTTCACCGCCGCCGACATTCCGGGAAGGAATTGTTTCGGCGTCATCGCACCCTTCGCCGACCAGCCGGCGCTCGCCGAAGGGTTTTCGCGCTTTCGCGGCGAGGCGGTGGCGCTGGTTGCCGGCGAACGCGAGACTATCCTCGATCTCGACCTTGCCGATTTCCCTGTCAGTTGGACCGAATTGCCGCATTTTCTGGAAACTGGCGAAGCGCAGGCCGGCGGCGCGCCACTGGTCCATGAAAACCGGCCCTCGAACCTGCTCACCTCCGGCTTTGTCGAGCGTGGCGACCCCGAAGCCGCGCTCGCGGACGCGGCTTTCGTCGTTTCCGGCGCCATCGACACCTCATATGTCGAGCACGCCTATATCGAACCGGAAGCCGGCTATGCCTTCATGGACGGCGACACGCTGGTCGTCGTCGCCTGCACGCAGGCGCCCTATATGGACCGTGACGACACGGCAAAAGTGCTCGGCCTTGCCCCGGAAAAGGTGCGCATCGTGCCGACCGCCACCGGCGGCGGCTTCGGCTCCAAGCTCGACGTCTCGCTGCAACCGCTCATCGGCCTCGTCGCCATGAAAACCGGCCGGCCGGCGGCGCTCGCCTATACCCGCAACGAATCGATGATCTCGACCACCAAGCGCCATCCCGCTCGGATGAGAGCGAGCATCGGCGCCGATGCCGACGGCCGCGTCACCGGCATGGTCTTCGCCGGCGATTTCAACACCGGCGCCTATGCCAGTTGGGGGCCGACGGTCGCCAATCGCGTGCCGGTGCACGCCTCCGGCCCCTATGCGACGCCGAACTATCGCGCCGAAGGCCGCGCCATCCACACCAATGGCCCGATTGCCGGCGCCTTTCGCGGTTTCGGCGTGCCGCAGGCGACGATCATGCAGGAGACCCTCTATGACGAGCTGGCCGACAAGCTCGGCATGGATCGGCTCGACTTTCGCCTGAAGAACTGCCTTCGGAACGGATCCGAAACAGTTACCGGGCAGCGGCTCGAGTCGGGCGTCGGCATCGCCGACTGCCTGGAGGCCCTCCGCTCACATTGGCAGTGTGCCCTTCGCGATGCCGAAGCGTTCAATGCCGGCAGCAGCATCAAAAAACGCGGCGTCGGCATCGCTTCTTGCTGGTACGGCTGCGGCAACACCTCGCTGCCCAATCCGTCGACCATCAAGGTCGGCATCTCGGTATCGGGCGAAGTCGTCCTGCATCAGGGCGCCGTCGATATCGGGCAAGGTTCCAACACTGTCATCGCGCAGATCTGCGCCGACGCGTTGGGTCTTCCACTTGAACAACTCCGGCTGAAAGGCGCCGACACGGCGATCACCCCCGACGCCGGCAAGACCTCGGCCTCGCGCCAGACCTTCGTCACCGGCAAGGCCGCCGAAAAGGCCGGCCGCGCCTTGCGCGAGGAGATCTTGCGTTTCGCCAATGTCTCGGAAAAGGCGGCGATTGCGCTGGACGGCACAAGCCTGAGCATCGGGGAAGGCGAAGCGACGCGCCGCATCGATCTTTCCTCGCTGAAGGCAGACGCCGAAGGATTCGTCTTCCGGGCCGAGGAAAGCTACGACCCGCCGACGCAGCCGCTCGATGCAAAAGGTCAGGGCAAGCCTTACGCCGTCTATGGCTATGGCGCCCAGATCGCCGAACTGGAGGTCGACCTCAGGCTCGGCACCGTGAAGCTGATAAAAATCACCGCCGCGCACGATGTCGGCAAGGCCATCAATCCCTTGCTTGCCGAAGGCCAGATCGAGGGTGGCATCGCCCAAGGCATCGGCATGGCGCTGATGGAAGAATACATCCCCGGCCGCACCGAAAACCTGCACGATTATCTGATCCCGACGATCGGCGACGTGCCACCGATCGAGACGATCCTGATAGAAGTTCCGGACCCGGAAGGACCCTTCGGGGCCAAGGGTTTGGGCGAGCATGTGCTGATCCCGACGGCGCCGGCGATCCTCAACGCCATACGCCATGCCGCCGGTGTGCTGGTCACCAAAATTCCGGCGACGCCGACCCGCATCCGCGCCGCCATCCTCGACAAGGAGGCGCGCCGATGAGCGAGCTTGCCGAACGCTTCGAGACACACGATCCCGGCGAAAAGCTGGTGGCCGAGAAGATCCGCTGCGATGCGTGTCCGGTCATGTGCTACATCGCCGATGGCCGCACCGGCGCCTGCGACCGCTACGGCAATGTCGGCGGCAGGATCGTGCGGATGGATCCGCTGACCATCCTCGACCACGCCGCCGAGACAGGCGGCGCGGTCGTGCCCTTTGCGGAGGAAGGCAAGGGCTGGGACGGCGAACTGGTCAACACCGGCCGCCGCTTCGTCACCGCGATCGGCGCCGGCACCACCTATCCCGACTACAAGCCGGCGCCCTTCATCGTCAGCCAAGCGGTCGAAGGCGTCGATCTGGTCACCGTCGTCACCGAGGGCATCTTCTCCTATTGCGGCGTCAAGGTGAAGATCGACACCGACCGTCATATCGGCCCCGAAACGGCAACGGTCCGTGCCGAAGGCGAGGCGATCGGCCATGTCACCACCGGCGAATACGGCTCGCAGATGCTGTCGCTGGGCGGCGTGCATCATTTGACCGGCGGCTCGAAAGCTGAAGGGCGCGCCACCTGTGACGCCATGCTCAGCCTGTGCAACCGCAAGCCGGTCGAGCTCGTCATCGACGGTGGCGCCACAGTCATCGTCGAAGCCGGCAAGCCGCCTGTCATCGACGGCAAGCTCGAGCAGCGCATGCGCGTCGGCTGCGGTTCGGCCACCATCGGCATGTTCGCCACTCAATGGCGCGGCCTTGTCGACGAGGTGGTGGTGGTCGACGACCACATCACCGGCGTCGTCTCCGAGCATCAGGCTGGCAAGGTGCTTGGCTGGCAGGACACCGGCATCAAGATCATCGGCCGCCGTTCGACGCCGGGCCGTTATTTCAAGGTCTCGGAGCCCGGCCTCGGCTGGGGCGGCACCAGCATTTCCGACCCGCTGTCGATCCTTGGTGAATGGAACGCCAAAAAGGGTGCGCGCCCCGGCATGTCGCTGCTGATGGTCTCGACCACCGGCGAGCAATTCGCCTATTACGAGCTCGACGACGAATTGAAGCCGGTGCAGAAACCCTTCCCGGAGCGGCTGCGGAAGTCGGTTGAACTGATCGAGGACAATTGCGAGCCGGCGCTCTGCACCGTGCTTTTCGTCGGCGGGGCCGGCGGCTCGCTGCGCGCCGGCGTCACCGAGAACCCGGTCAATCTGACCCGCTCGGTGCAGGGCCTCAAGACCTATGTGACGGTCGGCGGCGCGCCGGTCTATGTCTGGCCGGGCGGCGGCATCACGCTGATGGTCGACGTCACCCGCGTGCCGGAAGGCGCCTTCGGCTATGTCCCGACGCCGGCGCTGGTCGCGCCGATCGAGTTCACCATGCGCCGCGACGATTATGTCAGGCTCGGCGGCTACGAAGCCGAAATCCGCAGCGTCGATGATATCCTGGCTAAGGGCGGCGAGTATCTCAACCCGCGCCGGGGCACGGCCGCACCCGGCGACAATCCCTGGCCGCCGCTGGCGCAGTTGCGCCGCGCAGCGGTAAACGGGGCCGGGTGATGAACGGCCCGCAGGCGCATTGGCTCAAGGACAGCCGACGGCTTCACCTCAATCATGGGCCGATCGATCTGATCGTCGAGGCCTTCGGCGAGGCAAGCGAATGCCGCGCCGCCTATCGCCAGGCAGTGGCGCGCTTCCAGACGATCCTGCCCGAGCTGGTCGAAGAGTTGCCCGAACTGCGCTGCCCGGCCGCCTCGCGGCCACGGGCTTTCGCTGGCCCGACGGCGCGCCGCATGGAAGCGGCGGTTGTTCCGCTAGCGAAACAATTCATCACACCAATGGCGGCCGTCGCCGGCTCGGTAGCCGACGAAGTGCTTGGCGCACTGCTTGCCGGCCGCCGGCTCGATCGCGCCTATGTCAACAATGGCGGTGACAGCGCGATCCATCTCTGCAACGGCCAGTCGATAACGCTTGCCATCGCCGGGACAGGTCATGGGTTGGCCGATCGTCTCACGATCCGCGCCGAAGACGGGATCCGCGGCGTCGCGACAAGCGGCTGGCGCGGCCGGTCCTTTTCGCTCGGCATCGCCGACGCGGTCACAGTGCTGGCGCGAACGGGTGCTGAAGCCGATGGCGCCGCGACCTTGATCGCCAACGCCGTCGACCTGCCAGGTCATCCGGCCGTTAGGCGCGTGCAGGCGCGCGATCTCGCACCTGACAGCGACCTCGGCGACCGTTTGGTGACGCAGGGCGTGGGGCCGCTTTCCGCCGCTGAAATCGCTATTGCGCTGGAAGGCGGATTTGCCGTTGCCGAGGAGTTTCGGCGGCGCGGCCTGATTGCCGCCGCGGCGCTTTTCCTCGGCGATCAGGTGCGCATCGCAGGTCCGATGGCGCTCGCCAACAAAGTTTTAGAGAGGGAAATTGCTCATGCCTGAGTTTCCGATCCGCAAGATCGCCGTGCTGACCGAAGAGATTTTTCACGAAGGTGGGCCGGTGGCGAAGGTGCCGCGGCGCCGCGCCGCGGCCATGGCTGTGGTGAAGAACCCGTTCGCCGGCCGTTACGTCGAGGAACTGCAGAGTGCCATGGAGGATCTGAAGCCGCTCGGGCTGCTGCTCTCCGACAGGCTCATTGCCGCACTGGGCGGCGACGTCAAACAGATCGACGGCTACGGCAAGGGCGCCATCGTCGGCATGGCGGGCGAGCTGGAGCACGGCGCGCTGTGGCATGTGCCGGGCGGCTATGCCATGCGCGAGCGGCTCGGCGATGCCAAGGCGATCGTGCCCTCGGCAAAGAAGGTCGGCGGCTTCGGCGCGCGGCTCGATGTGCCGCTCGGCCACATCAACGCCGCCTATGTGCGCAGCCATTTCGATGCCATGGAAATCGGCATCAGCGATGGCCCCCGTCCCGACGAGATCCTGTTCTGCCTCGCCATGACCTGCGGCCCGCGCGTGCACGACCGCATGGGCGGGCTGGCTGCCAAGGACATCAAGGCATGGGATGGGCTGCGGTGAGCGCCGAAGACAATCTGCTCAAGCTCGTCGAGGCCGAGGAGCCTGACGAAAACGACTATCGCTTGCAGGAGCAGGTCGGCTTCATCCTGCGCAAGGCGCATCAGCGCCACGTCTCGATCTTTGCCGCACATATCGCCGATCTGACGCCGCCGCAATTCGCCGCTCTGGCCAAATTGCGCGACGTCGGCGAGACCTCGCAGAACCAGCTTGGCAGCCTGATCGCCATGGATGCGGCGACGGTGAAGGGCGTCATCGACCGGCTGAAAGCGCGTGGCTTTGTCGAACTTAGCAAACACGAAGTCGACAAACGGCGCCTGCTGGTCAATCTGACCGCCGAGGGGCGCGACGCGATCGAGCGGCTGATTCCGCTTGCCCGCGAGATTACGCAGGAAACGCTGGCGCCGCTTTCCGCCAAGGAAGCGGCCATTTTCATGAAGCTGCTGGCCAAGCTGGCTTGAGCTGCTGCCTGCCGGCGTTTGGTTGTTGTTCCTGCCGGGCGCTGAACGCCCGGCAGGAAAGCCTCGTCTCAGAGGCCGTTGTCCTTCAGGATCTGGGCGGCATTTTCCTTGGTGATCTTCTGCGTCGGCAGGGTGATGGTCTTTTCCACCTTCTCCCCGTTAAGGAACTTGATCGCCTGCCGCAGCCCTTCGGCGCCCGGCGTCACATAAGTGAACGTCGCCGTCAGCTCGCCATTGGCGACCAGCTGCACGCCTTCATTGGGCAGGCCGTCGATGCCGATGAACTTGATGTCCTTCTCACGTCCGACGTCCTTGGCGGCAAGATAGGCGCCATAGGCCATCGGATCATTGTGGCCGTAGACAAGATCGATCTTCTCGTTGTTGCGCAACGCGGTCGCCATGATGTTGTAGGCCTGGTCCTGCTTCCAGTCGCCCGACTGCTGGTCGAGCAGGTATTTCATGCCCGGCTCCTTGTCGGTGAATTCATGGAAGCCGTCATGGCGATCGTGTGCCGGCTGGGTGCCCATGCCGCCCCATATCTCGACGACATTGCCGCCAGCCTTGCCCTTGCCGCCAAGCAGCTCGACGGCATATTCACCGGCAGCCCGGCCGATCAGCTTGTTATCGCCGCCGACGAACTGCGTGTAGTCGTTGGTTTCGACGTTGCGGTCGAGCACGAAGACCGGGATCTTGGCATCGATCGCCTGTTGCACGACACCGGTCAGGCCGGCGGATTCTTTCGGTGATACCAAGAGCGCATCGACCTCCTGACGGATCAGGTTTTCGACATCGGCGACCTGCTTCTCGGTCTTGTCCTCGCCGTCGGTGATGATCAACTCGACTTCCGGATGCTTGGCCGCTTCGGCCAGGATGTCCTTGTTGAACTGGGCGCGCCAGGGTTCGATGGTTGTCACCTGCGAGAAGCCGATCTTCCACTTCTTGTCCTGCGCATGGGCGCCGCCGGCAAGCATGGCGGTCGTGGTCAGGAGTGCCGCTGTCAGCCCGGCGAGCTTCAACAATTCACGTCGTTTCATTTCTTGTTTCCTCCAATATTCAGAGACGCGGTCTCTTGCGACGGCCGCTTTGCCGCGGCCGTTTCCTTGTGCGCTTGCCCACCGGGCAGTCGCAGATAGAAGAGAAGATCACCGGCATTGCGCTCCTGTACGAGCACGGTACCGATAATGATCATCCCCTTCAGCACCAGCTGAAGGTTCGAATTGATGTTGTGCAGCTGCAGGATGTTGGAGAGCAGCCCGAAGATCAGCACGCCGCAGAACGTCCCGGTGAGGCTGCCGCGTCCGCCCATCAGGCTGGTGCCGCCGATGACCACGGCGGCAATCGCGTCGAGCTCCAGCCCGGCGCCGGCGTCCGGCTTGCCTTGCCGGTACTGCGCGACATAGAGCACGGCCGCGATGCCGGCCAGCAGCCCTGACACGGCATAGGTGGCGATCTTGACCCGCCCAGCGGCGATGCCCGACAGCCGCGCCGCCTCCTCATTGCCGCCGATTGCGTAGACATAGCGGCCGAACGGGGTGAAGCGCAGCACGGCGCCGTAGATCAGGATGGCGCCGAGGAAGAACAGGCCCGGCATCGGGATCACGCCGAACACCAGTGAGCGCAGCATTTCGAAATCGGCTGTGGCGTTCGACCCGGTATAGACCGGCAGCACCGCATTGTTCTGGCCGGCCGTCAGCCGGGCGATGCCGAGCGCAGTGACCATCATCGCCAGCGTCACGATGAAGGGCTGCAGCCGCCCGGCGACGATGATGAAGCCGTTGAGCGCGCCGAACAGCAGGCCGACGCAAGGCGCCACCAGCAACACGCCGAGCACGCCGAATTTTGAGCCTACCTGCGGCAGCAGGAACCACAGCACCAGGCTGCACAGGATCACCCCGACAATGCCGGGCGTCACCAGCCCGCGAACGCTGTCCAACCTGATGTCGTGCGTGGCCTGCGCGCCGGCGCGGGATTTTTCGATGTTCAGCAGGATGAAACGAGTGACGAGAATGCCGAGGCAAAGGGCTGCCAAGGCAACTGTCGGCACCCCCAGCACCACCGCCGGCGTCACGCCGGGGACCGTCAGCAGCATGGCACAGACGACCGTGCAGATCGCCATCAGCGAGCCGACGGAAAGGTCGATACCGCCGGTGATGATCACCGCCGTCATGCCGGTGGCAATCAGGCCGGTGGTCGACACCTGGCGCAGCACATCGAGCAGGTTGCCGTAGGACAGGAAGATGTTGTTGCCTTTGGAGCTGATCGGCGAGCCGAGCACGCCGATCAGGAAAATGGCGATCAGGCCCCAATAGAGCTTCGTCCGGGACAGGATTTGCAAAATGCTCATGCGGCAGGCCTCGTCATGGTCCGTCGCGGCGCCGCAAGTCGCATGATGGCCTCCTCGCTGGCTTGCGCTCGGGACAGCATTCCCGTCTGGCGGCCGTCGGCCATGACCAGGATACGGTCGGAAAGATGCAGCAGCTCCGGCAATTCCGAGCTGATGACGGCGATCGCCAGCCCGTCTCGCGCCAGCTTGAAGATGAGATCGTAGATTTCCCGCTTGGCGCCGACATCGATGCCGCGCGTCGGCTCGTCGAGCAGCAGCACCCGCGGCCTCGTCGCCAACCACTTGCCGATGACGACCTTCTGCTGGTTGCCGCCGGACAGCGTGCCGGCCGGCTGCTCGACGGTCTCGCAGCGAATGCCGAGCGCCTTGACGGCGTCCCGTGCCAGCCCTTGCTCGCCGGCCAGCGAGCGCAGGCCGAACCGCGCCAGCGCGCCGACCAGCGGCAGCGCGACATTGTCGGTGATCGAGGCCTCGAGATGCAGGCCTTGCGTCTTGCGGTCTTCTGTAACCAGGGCGATGCCGAGCCGGCGTGCATCACGCGGCGAACGGATTTCTACTGCCTCGCCATCGAGCCTGATCTCACCGCCGGCACGTCCGCCGCTGGACCCGAAGACCGTTTCCAGGATTTCGGTGCGGCCCGAGCCCAGCAACCCGCCGATGCCGAGGATTTCACCTGCAGCAAGATCGAAGCTGACGCCGTCCAGCACGGTGCGCCAGCCATGGCGATTGGGCTTCGACAACGACAGCTCGCTGACGGACAGGACCGTGTTGCCACCGGGGATGCGGTGCTCCTGGGAGGAAGCAAGCAGGTTTCGCCCGACCATCGCCGAAATTATGGCGTCTTCGTCGAGCTTGTCCATCGCCTGCGTCAGGACGTGGCGTCCATCGCGGAAAACGGTGACCCGGCTGGCCAGATGCATGACTTCGTCGATGCGGTGTGAAATGTAGACGATCGCCACGCCGCTATCTGCGAGCTGGCGGATGATGCGGAACAGCCGCTGGCATTCGGCCGGCGAAAGCGCCGAGGTCGGCTCGTCCATGATCAGGATGCGTGCCGACATCGACAGCGCCTTGGCGATCTCGACCAGTTGCTGTTCGCCAACGCGCAAGGCACCGACACGCGCATCCGGATCGAGCTCGATGCCGAGCCTTTGCAACAGCGCGCCGGCAGCGCGGCTGCTCGCCTTGCGGTCGACGATCAGCCCGGCGATCAGCTTCTCGCGGCCGAGAAAGATGTTGTCGGCGACGCTGAGTTCGGGGACGAGGTTCAGCTCCTGGTGGATGATGGCGATGCCGGTGCGCTCGGCTTCGCGGACGCCGGCAAAGCGCACCGCATGGCCATCGATACTGACCGTTCCGTTATAGTCCGTATAGACGCCGGACAGGATCTTCATCAGCGTCGACTTGCCGGCGCCGTTCTCGCCCATCAGCGCATGGACCTCGCCGCGCCGCAGCTCGAAGCCGACATCAACAAGTGCGGCGATGCCGCCGAAGGACTTGGAGATGTGCTCGGCGCTCAGCACGACAGCCGAGCCGTCCGCCATAACGCCTTGTGCAGGGATGGAATTGCCGTGCTGCATACAAGGACGGCCTCCCTCCGTCGTCACCGAACACCTCAAACGCTAATCTAAACGTTTCGATCATGTCAAGCCAATATCTGGAGCCTGAGATTGTTCCATTTCAATTCTTGCGCAAAACCATAAGATTCCGTAGGTATTGCTGCCGCGGAGTGGTGAAACGTTTCGAAAATGACAGCGTCAGGGCGAAAAAGGCAGCGTAAATCCACTGCACCGACCATGCTTCATGTGGCCGAGGCCGCGCGTGTTTCCGTGGCCACCGTGTCGGCGCTGATCAACGGCACCGCGACCGTCAGCCCCGAGCTCAGCCAGCGCATCGAACAGGCGATCCGCGACATCGGCTACAAGCGCAATGCCATCGCCCGCAGCCTCAAGATGGGAACCACACGCACCATCGGGCTCACCGTCCCACACATCACCAACCCGTTCTTTACCGACGTGGTCTCGGTGATCCAGCAGGCTTTCGACAGGGCCGGCTACGCCGTCATGCTGTGCTGCACCGACGAGCACCTGAACACGCAGGACGATCAGATCAGGCTGCTGCTCGACCGCATGGTCGACGGGCTGATCGTCGCGCGTGTCGGCGACGGCGCGATCCTCAAACGGATTGTCGACGACGCCAATGTGCCGGTCGTGCTGCTCGACCGTGTTTGCCAGGGTGTCGACACCGATGCCGTCGTTCTCGATAATCAGCGCGCGGTGTTCGACGCCATCACCTACCTGATCGATCTCGGCCATCGGCGCATCGGCTACATCTCCGGCTCTTTCGATATCTCGCCGATGCATGACCGCATGGCGGGATACCGCGAGGCCCTCCAGGCCGCCGGCCTGCCGGCCGAGGCCGAGCTCGTCCGCTTCGGCAACTTCCATGAAGTCGACGGCTACAACGCGACCATGCAGCTGCTTTCGCTGCACGACCGGCCGAGCGCCATCTTTTCGGCCAACAACCCGATGGTGATCGGCACCATGAAGGCCATTCGCGATATCGGCCTGTCCTGTCCGGAGGATATTTCGGTCGCCTGCTTCGATGATTTTCCGTGGTCGGATGTGTTCCGGCCGCAATTGACCACGGTCGCACAGCCGGTGCAGGCGATTGGCGAACAGGCGGCCAATCTGCTGCTCGACCGGCTCGCCGGAAACAGGGATGCGCCGCCGCGCAAGCTGACGCTCAAGGGACGCTTGATGATCCGCAATTCATGCCGCCCGCTAGGTGCGACTGCGCAGAGCGTCAGCGCGTAGCGCTTGGCTTGGGCTCTGTTCAGAAACTTTGTAATGCCGGACGGACAGCGCTCCCTCTGTCCTGCCGACCCCGGCCCTTCGCAGCCGCTACGGGCGTTCGTCGTTCGAAAAACCGAGCAATTGAAGGACGCGGCGCCGATCGAGCCAAGTGGCCAACAATCAGCCCGCCGACAAGCAGGAAAATCTTGGCAATCGAAGCATGTGGGATTAGGAATATGACGAGATGCGGCTGATCGCTCACACGGGCGCCGGCTTGAGTCATGCGCGTGAAATCGATCCTAACCGGGCTGGTACTTGCTGGGATGGTTGCATTCTTCGGCTGCACCACCGGCGGCGCATTAAAGACTTCCCCCTCGGCCTATGGCGGCCTCACCGATGCCGGTTTTCGCGTTCCGTCGGTTCCGATCTACAAGGTTGACCAGAAGTTCCTTCGGCAGACAGTGCCTTATGCGACTGAAGAGGCGCCTGGCACCATCATTGTCGATACAGGAGCGAAGTTCCTCTACTACGTGTTGGGAGACGGTCAGGCGCTGCGCTACGGAATCGGCGTTGGCAAGGCGGGCTTCGAATGGCATGGCACCGCTCACGTTGCGAGGAAGCGCGAATGGCCGGATTGGAGCGCGCCGTCTGCGATGATCGTGCGCGAGCAGAAGCGAGGCCGCATCATACCGGCTCATATGGAGGGCGGACTCATGAACCCGCTCGGGGCGCGCGCGCTCTATCTTTTCAACGAGAAAGGTGACACTGGATATCGCCTGCACGGTAGCCCTGAATGGTGGTCCATCGGCAAAGCTGTGTCGGCGGGCTGCATTCGCCTCATGAACCAGGACATCATCGATCTCTATAACCGCTCTACAATCGGCACCAAGGTGGTCGTCATTTAGTAGACGCCGCGTTTCCGTCTAACAGACGAGCATGACGGATCGAACACTCTCCGCGTAGAACGCGCGAACTGTTCGCGATGTCTTCGCACACCTGTTCGCGATGTTCCCTGCCTAGAGTCTTTCACGTTTTGACGGAAGCGTATCCGGCGTTTGTGAAGTAGTTTTTGCATTCGCCGGGTTCGATCGTCGCAACGAGGTGGCCGATGTGGCGCCAAGTGTCCTCGACGGTACGCTTCTGAGCTTGTCGCATCCAATGCTTGATCTTGGCGAAGGCCTGCTCGATCGGGTTGAGGTCGGGGGAG